>JAZLBL010000001.1:0-8631 GCA_045613685.1 Candidatus Fimenecus sp.
AAGAACAGGAGCATAAGCAATTGCTGCGTGACCCTTTGAAAGAATAAATCTGTCACGGTCGTCCCATTTTGGGTCTTCAACCTTAATGTTGAGATATTTGTGATAAAGAACTGTGAGAAGGTCCATAACACTCATACCGCCGCCGAAGTGTCCGCTACCTGCCCAAACTGTTGTCTGAACGCAGAGTTTACGAAGGTCGAGGGCTTTCTTTTCGAGTGCAAGCCATTCTGCTTTTGATAAATTAGCCATAATTTTCCCTCCAAGAAAATTTTATTAGAAGCGGGGTCCCCACCCCGCTATAAATTACTTAATTAGCCTCTAAGCTCTGGGTGATTTTTAGCAACTACTGAGAACGCATCTTCTGCAATTTCAATAGACTTTTTAATGTCGTCTTCTGTAAGAGAAGCGTTAATGAAGTGGTTGTGGTGAGATGTGATGAACAAACCGCGGTTAACACATTCTGCAACCCATTCCTGATGAAGCATAAGGTTGTCATCGTTAGCTATTCTCAAATAGAAGAGAGCAGGTTCACCTGAAACTTTAAGGTCGAAGCCGTGCTCTGCACCAGCTGCTTTAAGACCATCTGTGAGCTGAATACCCATTCTACGGAACATTGTTGGTGTGTCAAGTGCTTTCATCTTGTTGATACAAGCAACGCAAGCTGCAAAAGGAACAGCACTCATCCAATATGAACCTGTGTATGTAATACCTGAAACAGTTGCCTTCATATGTTCTCCACCGCAAAGTGCTGACATATTGTAACCATTAGCAAGTGCTTTACAGAAGCAGATAAGGTCTGCTTTGAAACCATAGTAGTGGTCAGAACCTGCAAGGTCAAGACGGAAACCTGCACGTACGTCGTCAATGATAAGAACAACGCCGTGGTCGTCGCACCATTTACGAACTGCTTGCCAGTATTCTTTTGATGCTGGTTCATTGTCTTTAAAGTTGCCGTGGTCATAAGGCTGTGCAATAAGACCTGCAATATCGCCGTTGTTATCGTCATATGCCTTCTGAAGTGCATCTAAATCCCACCATGGGCAAATGATGTTGTTAGCAACGTCTTCTGGAGTAATACCTGGGTAGTCAATTTTCTGTGCCCATGGGAAATCTCCGTGATAATAATATTTTAAGAAAATAATCTTTTTCTTATGTGTATGTGCTCTTGCTGCCATTGTTGCAAGAGTTGTTGTGTCTGAACCATTCTTGCAGAAGAATGCCCAGTCAGCACAAGCAACTGTATCAACAAGTGTTTCAGCACATTCAACCATTACTTTGCCAGGTGCAGTAACGCAGTTGCCGAGTTTTAACTGTTTCATAGCTGCTGCGTCAACGTCAGGGTCATTATAACCTAAAACGTTAGGACCATAAGCACACATATAGTCGATATATTTATTGCCGTCAACGTCCCAGAAATATGAGCCCTGTGCTTTTTCTGAGAAAGATGGCCATCTGTTAACAGGAATCCACTGACCTTCAGCAGGACCTAAGTGACCATAAATACCGCCTGGAATAACTTTTGAAGCTTGTTCAAACATTGCACGGCTTTTAGTTGTGTCAAATGTTGGGAATTTACTCATCTTTTTCGTCCTCCTTATGCAAGATATAATCCAACTCTGTCAAGAATACGGTTAACGTTATCTACCATTGAGATAAGACCACGAATTGTGATGTTACCATTACCAACATGGTCAATAGAGTTAACTGTGCCTGCAAAGAGAGCGTTAGCAAGCTGGATGTCGCAGAATTCCATAATTGCACGTGGCTTTTCAGGTGCTTGCTTGATTGTGATAAGATGATTATCTTTAACTCGGATAGTTGCATAAACTGTGTCTGTGATACCAATCTGAATATCACCATCTACGATGTTTGATGCACTGAATTTACCGATAGCATCCTGGTTACCAATCTGTGAAATAGCAACTGCAACTGTATAGAATGTGCAGAGAGTGTTAAGACGGAAGAAGTCAGCATCTTTAAGAGCTTCTTCGCTAGGTCTCATAACTTCTGTAAGTCTATCAGTCAATGCTGTGAAAGTCTTTAAAAGGAAGTTAACCTTTGTAAGACCTTTTGTTGGAATAGGGGTTACCTTGCCGTCAATAATTCCGTTGAACTTTTCACAGTTTGCAACAGGGATTTTGATGTCGCAATCAGCTTTAACGCCATCATCCATACGGCATCCGTTTTTAGAGAATGTGAGTGTAGCACTTGGACCATTCTTAACATCAAAAGCTACTGAAATTGGTTTTTCAATAGTAGAAATAATTTCTTTAGCTTTTTCGTCGAGTTCACAAAGGTTTTCCAATGTGCCGAGAACTGCATACATATTTATGTAAGCCAATGTTCTTGAATCAGTCATTTCTGATTCCTCCTTCGAAAAAAATTACGTTTTTAACGCAGGTTTTCGCAAAAACTATAAACCTAATATAAGGATACCAAATTTTATGTATAAAATCAAGAAAAAAACTTGCAAAAATTAACAATTTGTTAGTGATTTTTTATAAAATATATGATATAATTACTTATTAATAATGGGCGAGTATAAAAATTTTCTCATTCATGTGAAAAAACAACCGAAAGGATTAAAATATTATGTCGTTTTTCAAAAAAATCTTTGGTGATTATTCAAGCCGTGAAGTTAAAAGAATAATCCCGATTCAAAAACAAGTTTTAGCTCTTGAAGAAGAATACAAAGCATTAAGCGATGCACAGCTTCAAGCAAAAACTGTTGAATTTAAAGAAAGATTGCAAAAGGGTGAAACCCTTGATGATATTTTGCCAGAAGCATTTGCTACTTGTCGAGAAGCATCTGCTCGTGTGCTTAATATGCGTCATTTCCCGGTGCAGATTATTGGTGGTATTGTTCTTCACCAAGGTCGAATTGCTGAAATGAGGACAGGTGAGGGTAAAACACTTGTTGCAACTCTCCCTGCATATCTTAATGCTCTTTCAGGCAAGGGTGTTCATATTGTTACAGTCAATGATTATCTTGCTCGTCGTGACTCTGAGTGGATGGGTAAGCTCTATCGCTTCTTAGGTCTTACAGTTGGTCTTATCGTTCATGATTTAGATGGTGAGCAAAGAAGAGCAGCTTATGACTGTGACATTACTTATGGTACAAACAACGAGATGGGCTTTGACTATCTTCGTGATAATATGGTGATTTACGCAGAGCAGAGAGTTCAGCGTGGACACAACTTTGCCGTTGTTGACGAAGTTGACTCAATTCTTATTGACGAAGCAAGAACACCACTTATCATTTCTGGTATGGGTGATAAGTCAACTGAACTTTATAAAATCGCAAACGAATTTGCAAAGCGCCTTAAAATGTGCAAGGTAAAAGAAGTTGATGCAAAACAGGGCGTTGAAAGTTTTGCCGCTGACGATGACGATTTCGTTGTTGACGAAAAAGCAAAAACTGCATCACTCACACAGAACGGTATCAAGAAAGCAGAAAAATTCTTCGGCATCGAAAACCTTGCAGATGTTGAAAACCTTACAATTCAACACCATATTGACCTTGCAATCAAGGCAATCGGTGTTATGAAGCGTGATGTTGACTATGTTGTTAAAGATGGCGAAGTGCTTATCGTTGACGAATTTACAGGCCGTATTATGATTGGTCGTCGCTATTCTGATGGTCTTCATCAAGCTATTGAAGCAAAAGAAAATGTTAAAGTTGAAAGAGAGTCAAAAACTCTTGCGACAATCACATTCCAGAACTATTTCAGACTTTATAATAAGCTTTCTGGTATGACAGGTACAGCAATGACAGAAGAACACGAGTTCCAAGAAATCTATGAACTTGATGTTATTGAAATTCCAACAAATAAACCTGTTGTCCGTAACGATGAAGACGATGTTCTCTATAAAACAGAGCTTGCAAAATACAACGCAATTATTGAGCAGGTGCTTGAATGTAACGCAAAAGGTCAACCTGTTCTTGTTGGTACAACCAACATTGAAAAGAGTGAACTTTTAAGTAAGGTTCTTAAAAAGCGTGGCATTAAACACGAAGTGCTCAATGCTAAATATCACGACAAAGAAGCCGAAATTATTGCTCAGGCAGGTAAGTTCGGTGCAGTAACAATCGCAACAAATATGGCAGGTCGTGGTACTGACATTATCTTGGGTGGTAACCCAGATTATATGGCAAGAAATGAAATGAGAAGAATGGATTATTCTGACGAACTTATTGCAGAAGCAACAGGCTTTGCTGAAACAGATAATACAGATATTCTCGAAGCAAGAAAAACATATCAGGAACTTGAAAAGAAATATAAAGAGCAACTTCGTGATGAAGCAGATAAAGTGCGTGAAGCAGGTGGTCTCTTTATTATCGGTACAGAGCGACATGAGTCACGCCGAATTGATAATCAGCTTCGTGGCCGTGCAGGTCGTCAGGGTGACCCTGGTAGAAGTAAGTTCTATCTTTCAGCAGAAGACGAGTTGCTTCGTTTGTTCGCAGGTGACCGTTTCTATAATATTCTTGATACATTCAAGAGCATGGGTGACATTCCTGTTGAAGCAAAAATGTTTACAAGCACAATCGAAGGTGCACAGAAAAAGGTTGAAGGAAATAACTTTGCAATGCGTCGTAATGTTCTTCGTTTTGACGATGTTATGAATAAGCAGAGAGAAGTTATCTATGGTCAGCGTAATAAAGTGCTTGATGGCGCAGATATTCACGCAACAATCCTTAAAATGATTGATGATTATGTGAATGAAACAGTTGATTTCTATTGTCCTGCGGGTAATGCGGTTGAAGATTGGAATATCAACGGACTTATCAATAAGTTCAAATATCTTGCAGGTCCTGACATTGAAAACAGTTATAATAATCCTGAGCAGTTTAAAGAATATTTCTATAACAAGGCAATGGATATTTATAACGCAAAGAGCGCTGAATACGGCGAGCAGATTATGTCAGAATTAGAGCGTAAGGTTCTTCTTCACAATGTTGATATGCGTTGGATGGACCACCTTGATGCTATGGAAGAATTAAAGCGTGGTATTTATCTTCGTTCTTATGCACAACAAGACCCTGTTGTAGCATTCCGTATGGAAAGTTTTGATATGTTTGATGAAATGACAGCTCTTATCCGTGAAGGCACAGTTACAACTCTTCTTCTTTTTAAATTGAAGAGCGAAGAAGACGTTAAACGCGAACAAGCAGCAAAGATTACTGCAACAAGTGGTGGCACTGACGGTAGCGACAAAAAGCGTCCTGTGAAAAAGGGCGAAAAAGTCGGCAGAAATGACCCTTGCCCATGTGGTAGCGGTAAAAAATATAAAAAATGCTGTGGTGCAAACGAGCAGTAAGGAGGAATTAAGTTGAGCGACAAGAAAAAACTTGATGGTAACACACCTGAAAAAGATAACTATCGTGATGAGATGGATGAACTTGTTCGTATCTTTAAAGAAGAACTCAGCAAAGCACAAGAAGAAGCAGAAGAAACAGAAGACTTTGATATAGATGATATTGAAGTTGAGGGTTATGACCCTAAAACAGTTTCTCTTGACGAAAAACGCAGAGCGATAGTTGACTTTGAAAACAACTGCGAGTGCTGTGGCGAAAGACCAAGGGGAACAAAGAAAAACCCTGACAGCATTTTCTGTGAAGAATGTGAAGCAATTCTTGAAAAATATCCTTATGACTGGAAAGGCTTGGTTTCGGTTGTAGTTATATTAGCTGTTTTAATTCTTGGTGTAATTAATTTTGCAATTGACACACCTGCATTTTCATATATGAAAAGCGGTGACAAGAATTTAAAAGAGAACAAGCTTTATTCCGCAGTCAGTGATTATGATATGGCAGATGCTTGTATTGAAGAAGAATTAAGAGAAAATTACAAAAGTCTTCAAGCTAAGAAGGTTATTGCTGCATACAAGTCTATGAATATGGGTGTTGTGACAGAGGGTATGTCATATTTTAGCGAAGATACTCTTAATCTGTTAGCTTTCAGAGATGTGAAAAAGATTAATCATGAAATGGGTATCATGCAAGGAACAATAACAATTGTTCAACAAGAAATTGCTGAATTGAAAGCAGAAGAATATGATAAAATCATTGCTGCAATCGATTCACTTTCAGGCAAAAAGATTTATGAAAAGAATGGCTCGTTTTATCTTGAGGGTGAATATACACCTAGCGGGTTAGAAAAAACATATATTGCAGATGAAGGTTGGCTTAATGTCTATAAATATGCAGCAGCACAGTCCAATGGCAAAGATGAAACTGTAATGATTGAATATCTTGAAAAGGCATTGGGTCATACAGAATATGTTGACCGTGTCTGGACACCTATTCTTGCAAGCGCATATGTGAGCATAGGGCAATATGATAAAGCAGAAGCTCTTGTTGAAGAAATTAAGAAGATTAACGCAGAGGGCACAGATGATAATCTTATTATGTCAATGCTTTATCGTTATCGTGATAAGAACTATCAAAGAGCGGTTGACACTTGTGTAGAGGGTCTTAATAGCCTTGCGGCTCTTGAAGACGGTTATGACCTTGTTGCACAGATTGGTTACACACTTTCAATGCAGAAGACACTCAATCTCATTATGCTCGGCAAATATACAGATGCTTATGAGTCAGCAGAAGAATGCTGCACATATCAGATGGATTCGATTGAAACTGTTGACAGTCAGTCAAGAGATATTCTTGCAATTCTTGCACTTGCAACAAAGAATACTGAAGCATATGAAGAACTTGAAAAAGAAATTAAAGATTCAGGTGAATATGGAATTGCATTCTCAAAAGATGTAACAGATTATAAAGATGGCAAAATCACACTTGAAGAAATTGTAATGAGCAGGAGATATGATTTATTATGATGAGAACAATTTATATAATCGTAAAAAGTCTTACATTGCCAGGCGCAATTCTTCATGCTTTCTTTGAACATATGAGTTGCAGATGGACAAAGGTAATTGTTGATGACGCAAGAACAGTTCAGTTTAACGAAATGCTTGGGCACGTTGACCACGAATTGATTAAGAGAAAAGGTGCAAGCTTTGATGTTTGCTTTATTCCATTCTTTTTCAACTTAGCACTTGGATTCTTGTTGCTTATGAATGGTGCAACAACAGTTTATTATTTCGGTAAATATAATGATGGCCTTGCTTGGATTTGTTTGTATCTTGGAATTTCACTTTGTGCAAATCTCTTCCCACAAATCGAAGATGTTATGATGCTTAAAGAAAATTTCTTTATTAACAATGACAAGAAAATCAGCAAAATTCTTGTAGCACCTTTTTATGCAATTTTCTTTATTGGTGCAAAACTTGAACAGCTTGGTATCACTCTTTTAACATCAATCGCATTTTCATTTGCAGTACCAACAATTCTCGGTTGGTTTGTACCAACACTATACGGTTTGATGAAATAAAGAAAACAAAGAAAAACCCGACCAATCGGTCGGGTTAATTTTTGCCTTTTATTGTGCATCTGCGCCTGTGAATCTTATGAGTTCAAGGTTAGGTGCATTTTCTGCATCGATTGCTTTGTTGTAATCATCACAAAGGTTGCCCCATTGCACAGACGATTTTTCGATAAGTACGTTTTTAGCGTTTCGAATGAAGAATCCACTATTCTTATACTTTTCAACACCATATTGAAGACAAGGTCTTAAATCATAAAGACCACAATCCCATTTAGATGTCTTTGTCATTGTAACACTTACATTTTCAAATGTTACATCTTCAATCATATTTTCTTCTGTGCCGTGAATAAGCACACCATTTTCGCCTTTACAAGTGATGTTGCGGAAACGGATATTCTTGATTTTACCTGATTTTGTATTCTCATCACGATTGAAGGTTGTGATTACAATAGGCTCTGCTGTGCCCCACCAATCAGGACAGAAACGGCGGGTTTCTATAATACAGTTTGAATATGTAACATTTTCAACATTACCACCGTCACGAATCTGGATTGAAAGACCACGGTTGCTTCGTGAAATTATGCAGTTATCAACAATTACGTTACGGAAGTCCCCTACACCCTCTGTGCCGATTTTAATTGCAGCAGATGTTGAAATGAGAGTACAGTTAGAAATAATGATATTCTCGCAAGGACCGTATTCAGCATTACCTTTTGATGTTTTAAGACAGATGCAGTCGTCAGCACATTCAACGTGACAACCTAAAATTCTAACATTTGTACAATGGTCAGGGTCAATACCGTCAGAATTTGCAACATCCAAATCGTTGAGAATTCTGATTTGTGAAATAAGCACATCATCACAACCAGCAGGATGAAGTGTCCAGAATGGCGCATCAACGATTGTTACATCTTTGAACGTGATGTGATTACTCTTTTCAACATAAATAACTGTTGGACGTGGATAGAAATTACCAGTTACATAGTACTTGTCTTTTCTTTCAACAAAAGCGTGACCATTAGCGTCAATAGTACCTTCACCTGTAATAGAGCATTTATCTGCTTCGAACCCATAAACAAATACAAATGATGGTTTTCCTGTAACAGGGTTACCTATAAGTGCAGTTTTCGGGTCGTTTATCATATTACACGGACGGATATATCCATCTATATTATCAGTAGCTTTTAAAACAGAACCTTTTTGCAAATGGAGTTCAACGTTCTTTTTCATTCTTATTGAGTCA
>JAZLBL010000002.1:0-10215 GCA_045613685.1 Candidatus Fimenecus sp.
ATTGAAAGTATCCCTAAAGGACAGTATGAGGCAGGACAAGTTCTAGGTATGACTAAGTCTCAAATTTTCTTTAAGGTTGTCTTGATGCAAGTCGTAAAACGAATTATACCACCTATGAGCAATGAGATTATTACATTGGTAAAAGATACATCGTTAGCTCGTGTTATTGCTGTTTCCGAAATTCTTATGGAAGCAACTAATTTCTCAAGCAAAGGAGTAATTTGGCCATTGTTCTACACTGCGTTATTCTTCCTTGCTTTCTGTGGTGGACTTACATTGTTATTTAACTATATTGAAAAGAAATTTGATTATTATCGGAGTTAACCCATATGTCTATATTAAAGGTAGAAAATATTAAAAAGAGCTTCGGTAATATCGAAGTTTTAAAGGATATAAGTTTTTCATTAGAAAAAGGTCATGTTTTATCAATTATTGGTTCGTCTGGTAGCGGAAAAACAACATTGTTAAGATGTTTAAACTTTCTTGAATTTGCAGAGAAGGGCACAGTTATTGTTGATGATGATTTATTAGTAGATTTTTCAACAAATGTTAGCCAAAAAGATTCTTTGCTTCGCCAAAAAAGATTGAACTTTGGTTTGGTATTTCAAAATTTTAACTTATTCCCGCAGTATACTGTTTTGAAAAATCTTACTCTTGCATTAGAATTGCATGATAATGTTAAGAAAAAAGATAAAGAAAAGATTGACGAAATTAATAAAAGAGCATTAGAGTTGCTTAAAAAAGTCGGCCTTGAAGATAAAGTTGATTCATATCCTTGTCAACTTTCAGGTGGTCAGCAACAACGTGTTGCTATTGCACGTGCTTTAATGCTTTCACCAAAGATTCTTTGCTTTGATGAGCCTACAAGTGCTCTTGACCCTGAGCTTACAGGTGAAGTTCTTCGTGTTATCAAAGAATTAAAAGATGGTGACACAACAATGATTATTGTTACACATGAAATGAACTTTGCAAAGAATGTTTCTGATGAAGTAATTTTTATGGCTGACGGTATTATTGAAGAAATGGGACCACCAGAACAGATTTTTGATAATCCGAAAAGTCAAAGACTTCAAGAATTTTTATATTCATCATTAAACAAGTAATTAAATCCGTCTTATGACGGATTTTTCTTGTATTAGACTAGTTTTTATGTTAAAATATCATTGGTGATAATTATGAAAAAACATTTATCAATACTTTTAGTGCTGTTGTTTGCATTGACATTTAGTATTACTTGCTTTGCAGAAAATTCAGTTAATCTTAAATTAAACAGTGAAACAGATACTGTTTATGCAGGTGATGAATTTGTTGTTAAACTTATGATTAGTGATAACTCTAAAATGAGCGGTGCAGCTATTGACATTAATTATGATAAGACAAAACTTGAATATGTGTCTGGCTCATTTGGCGGGATTTTAGACGACTCTGCCACAAAGAGTATTAAAAACATCAAAGGTGATAAGGTGAAAGTTAGATTTACTTATCTTTCACCATCGTCTTCAGTTACTTCACAAGGTGTTTTGATTACAGTAAAGTTTAAAGCACTTGAAAATGCGTCAGGTAAAACAAATTTAACAATTTCAGTGCCTAATCCGGGTGATTTTATTGCTCAAGATTTAACAAGACTTGCTTATACTGTTGAAAATGCAAAAATAAACATTATTGGTTCACCAACTGAAACAGAATCAGTATCTCAGTCAGAAACAGAAACACAATCGGTTGAATCTTCAACTAGCGAAACTACAACAAAACCTGTTGTTAACAATGATGTTGATGATGACGAAGATATGACAAAGACTGTCATTATTATTGTTTTATTAGGTGTAATAATTCTTTTACTTGTTGCGATGTTGACAAGAAAACCTAAATCAAAAAAGAGAAAGAGGAAGAAATAATGAAAAATATTATTATTGAAGAATGTCCTTATTGTGGCTCAACAAATCTTACAAAAGGCTATCAAATCAATGATGGTATGGTTTATCGTGATAAAATAGCTTCTTTTGGTACAGTAATAGAGCATACCATATGCAAAGAATGTGCAAGTGTAGTTTATAGCAAAGTAGAAAAACCAGAAATTCTTAAATAAAAGCATATTTTACATTTTTACTCATATTATTAATTGGTGATAAATATGAGTGATGATAAGTTGAACATTATTATTCATTTAATTGTAAATGGATATCTAACCAAAAATCAAATCAAAGCAATAATAAAACGGGGTATATGATACCCCGTTTTTCTTTATTTAATTGGTTCAAAATCTTCGGCACCATGCTTGCAAATAGGACAAATAAAGTCTTCTGGTAATTCTTCACCATCATAGACGTATCCACAGATTTTACAAATATAACCTTTTTTCTTTTGTGTTTCAGGTTTGGGCTTGATATGGTCAAAATAGTATTGATAAGTTGCAGATGGAACATCTGACAGTGTTTCTGCTTCTGTTACATCTGAAATGAAGAGCAGGTGAGTACCGCAATCAACAATATTTGTAACTGTGCAAGAAATATAAGCATTAGTGCCTTCGCAGATAAAATATGTTCCGTTTTCTGTTTTGTAATGGTCATTATATCCACTGAATTTATCAGTATCACGACCACTTGCAAATCCAAAACGTTTAATCATATCAAATGTTACTTCTTGTGACAGAACTGAAACAGTGAACTTTTTTGTTCTCTCAATCATACCACAAGTATAGTTGTTTTTATTTACCGCAATGGTGATTCTTTTAGGAGAGTCAGTTACTTGTGATGCGGTGTTAATAATACAAGCATTATCTTTACCATTCTCACTGGCACTTAAAATAAATAAACCATAACTGAGTTTAAACATTGCTTCATTTCTTATCATAAAAATCATCTCCATTCTTTATAAAATTATTATATCACAAAATATAATATATGTACATAAATTTTTTATTCGACAAACTTATTAAAAGATTGACAAAAATCGCTAAATGTGTTATCTTTGACTATGTAATTTAGTGCATTAAATTGCAAAAGGAGATGTAAAAAATGAAAAGAAAGACAAGCCTTAAACTTTTAGCAGTTTTGGCTATCTCTGTTGTGTTGGTAATGACAATGACAGTGTTTGCTTTCGCAGAAGGTGAAGGCGAAGAAGTTGAATATGTAAGTAACTTCTATTCAACAATTTTCTCACTTCTTCCACCAGTGATTGCTATTGCATTGGCACTTATCACAAAAGAAGTTTATTCTTCACTCTTCGTTGGTATTTTAGTTGGTGGTGGTCTTTATGCATTCGGACCAGACGGTTTCAGTTTTGAAACAATGTTCAACACAATTATGACTGACGGCTTTATCGGTAAACTTGCTGATACTTGGAATATGGGTATTATCATTTTCCTTGTTGTTCTTGGTGTTATTGTTGTTCTTATGAACAAAGCAGGTGGTAGCCGAGCTTATGGTGAATGGGCAAAGAAAAAAATCAAATCAAGAAAAGGTGCTTTACTTGCAACATTTGGTCTTGGTGCGTTGATTTTCGTTGACGACTATTTCAACTGTCTTACAGTTGGTAGTGTTATGCGCCCTGTAACAGATTCACACAAAATTTCTCGTGCAAAACTTTCTTACATTATTGATGCTACTGCAGCACCAATTTGTATTATTGCTCCAATTTCTTCTTGGGCAGCAGCAGTTAGTGGTGTTGTTGAAGGAACTGATGGTCTTGAACTCTTTATCAAAACAATTCCATTTAATCTTTATGCATTGCTTACAATCGTTATGGTTGTTATGATTTCTGCACTTAACATTGATTTTGGACCAATGAAAAAACATGAAATTAATGCATTGAACGGTGACCTTTATACAACAGACGCAAGACCTTATGCAAATGTTGACGAAACTCCTGTTACAACAAAGGGTAAGGTTATTGACCTTGTTCTTCCAGTTGTAATTCTTATTGCTCTTTGCGTTGTTGGCATGGTATACACAGGTGGATTCTTCTCTGGCGAAAGCTTTATTGATGCTTTTGCAAATTGTGATGCAGCTTATGGACTTGCACTTGGTTCAATTATTGCACTTGTAGTTAATATTGTTTACTTTATGGTTAGACGTGTTCTTTCATTCAAAGACTGTATGGAAGCTATTCCAGATGGTTTTAAAGCAATGGTTCCAGCAATTCTTATCCTTACATTTGCTTGGACACTCAGTGCTATGACAAACAACCTTGGTGCAGATGTATTCGTTGAAGGTCTTGTTGATGCAACAGCTGGTAAGCTTACATACTTCTTACCTGCAATTCTTTTCCTTGTTGCAGTTGGACTTGCATTTGCAACAGGTACATCATGGGGTACATTTGGTATTCTTATTCCAATTATTGTTCCACTTTTCGCAGCAACAGACACAATGCTTGTTGTTTGTATCGCAGCTTGCCTTGCAGGTGCTGTTTGTGGTGACCACTGCTCACCAATTTCTGATACAACTATTATGGCGTCAACAGGTGGACAGTGCGACCACGTTAACCACGTTTCAACACAGTTGCCATATGCATTGACAGTTGCAGCTGTTTCATTTGTAGGTTACTTGATTGCAGGTTTTGTGCCAAATGCATTGATTGTTCTTCCTGTATCAATCGCTATTCTTGTAGTTGCTCTTCTTGTTATTAAAGCAGTAACAAAGAAAAAGGCATAATTAAAACTAAATTTAAAGACCTTATCCAATCGGATAAGGTCTTTTTTGATGTTAATATGAGAATGAGTATGAATACTTTTCTGTAAAATCAAATTCTGCTCTGACGCTTTCGTCCTTTTCATAGAAAGTGCAATCACTTACACCGTCAATAGTATATTGCATTTTTGCAATGTAACCATTATTGTCAATTATAAACATTACAGAGCAAGGTGAGTAGTAAGTCTTGTAATCACCAACAGTAGCGACGTTATCAAACTTAAATCCGTTTGCTATTGTATTAACAGATGCAGTTGATTTTGATTTGCTTGTTTCAGTTGATTTAAGATTAAATATGATGACATATCCACCACTACCTTTGGTGACTGAATAAGTATCAACATCACTTTCGTTAAGGCTTGGAGAATTGCTCTGTGGTGGAATAAATGCATTTAATTTCGTTCCATCATCTGCAACACCGTTTGAAAATGATTTAATCAGTTGTCTTGTGCCGTTTGCCTGGTCAAGAATTTGATTAACTTTGGATTTAGTGATTTCATTTGCACTATTTATCTTAGTATCAGATTCAAAATCAGTCATATCAATATTGATATTTTGAATAACTGTAACAGTAGTGTCGGATTTATAATTCTTTGTTTTATTTAATGCGTTAATAACGGTGCTTATAGCGCTTTTTAACGGCAATTCAGGTTTTGTAGTATCCGTTGTCTCTGGAATGTCAGAGTTGTCTATAAAGCCTGTTTTATCGTCATTAAAAAGATAATCAAAACCAAAGTCAGAATTTACTGTATATTTGCTCTCAAACTTATCAATTTCAATATTGAATTTCTTGTTTAAATTCTTTTCAACAAACAAGGCGTTATAGATTGACATTTGGTTTGCTTTAACTGATTTTAATGTGTCAGCAAGACTTAATATAACAGATAATGAATCATAAACACTATTTATTGATGATGCAACAACAGCTGAATTATTAGTAGCAAATCCATTGCAGAGCGAATGCAAAGCCTTTAACAATTTATCGTGGGCATTTCTGAAATCATCAACTTGATATTCTTGCGGGTCAAACTGACTATAATCAAATTCTTTTGCTTTGTTATAAATGCTTTCAAATTTTGAATAATCACCATTGGTGTTATATTCGTTAAGTTGTGTATGTAATTTGTTTATATATCCGTTGTCATTAACACTGCTAATCAATAAATAAAGCTCACTGAATCTCATAAAATTATTTGATTCAGCAAAATATCTTATATAAGCAAAGCTAGTATAGTTTTCGTTTTCTGGTGTTATGTTCAGTAAAGATGCAATATTCCAGAGTTTTCTACAAGTTTCTGTGAAATAACTATTGTATTTTGTAAGTGTATAAGGTTTTGTTAAATCAACTTTTTCTTTTTCAGTTAACGTATTAAATTCTGTAACCAAAAGAATTTCAATATCATTCTTGATTTCTGAAAGTTTTTCGACGTCAAGCTCTGAAAGATATTGATAGCATTCATTATATTGCTTTTGTGTAAAAAACTCTTTAATCTCATTTAAGTTCTTCTCACTTGATTTCACACAAGAAGTGAACAAAAATACAAGGCAAAGAATTAAAGACAATATTTTATTAAATCTTTTCATTTAATCACCAATAAGACAAAAATTTATCATATTAAATTTACCATAAACTACACAATGTGTCAAATAAAAAAAGGGTATGAAAACCATACCCTTTAAAAGTTTTAATGTTATTTTTTCTGTGGACCGTTAAATCCGTTTTCTTCCTGGAATTTAGCAATCTTATCAATTACGCTGAGAACAACGTCAAAGCCCTGACCTACTGTTGGTTCCATTTCAAAGCGTTCTGCTCTGTCGTGGAATGTGTGGTAATACCAAGTGAGCATTGGGTTTTGTGCTGCGAATGTAACTGATTTAATACCGCCACGAGTCATTGGTGTGCTGTCGCAACCACCAACAGGGTTGTGAATGCAGCCGTTTGTCTTACTTTCGATACCCATTTCTGCAAATGTATCTTTGAACATTTTTTCAAGGTCTGTGTCAAAACGGCAACCCTGCCAGTCATCTTTAATAACTACTTCAAAATATTCTTTATCAGCAACAGAGTCAATGTTGATGTTCCAAGCATTCTGTGTTAAATCGTCATTTCTGTGCTTGTGAACAAACGCCATTGAACCACGAAGACCAGCTTCTTCTGCACCACAGTTGCAATCAACAATACGGCAGTTTTTAGGCATCTTATCGGGATTTTCTTTGAAGTATTTAATAACTGCATAGCTGAGAGCACAACCTGTAGCGTTATCCATTGCACCTTTTGATGCTGTTTCTTCGTCAGAGTCATTCCACATAGCAACAAAAGCACTACCGATTGCAGTAATCACAGGGATAAAGTTCAATAAAAGAACAAAAATGTTCATTGATTCTGACATTGCAGTTGCGTTTGCCCATTCAGCGCCAAACATAAGACCTGCATAGATTACAGCCATAGCAACAGAAATACCAACATTAAGGAATACGCAAACAGCACCAAAACCAACTTTACCATAAGTTGTGATAAGACCATAAACTGGGCTTTCAGGATATTTAGATGCATTTTCTGAGTGCTTCCAGTTCCAACTTGTATCTGTGTGACCTGAAAGAATAATTGTGTAATCATATTTGCCGTCTTCAGGAACTAATTCACCATAAACGTTCTGTGAAATCTTCTGCTTGAAGAACATATCAAACCAAGGTTTGTAAAGGAAACAACTAGCAACAAGCCAAATAACCATTGCAATTCCGATAAATGCCATTGCAAACCAAACATGGAAATTATCAAGTGCAAAATATGTAAGTGCACTTAAAATAATACCAACCCAACCAGCATAGGGGAGTCCGCCAATGCCTGAACGTGGTGAAACACCAAATTCTTCTTTTTTTGCTTTAATGCCGATTTCTTCAAGCTTTTTGCCCATATAATCAGCATATTTTCTTTCGCCTTCAGAACCTGGAAGACGTGAACCCATATTTTCAGCGTCTTTAACTATATCCCAAGCTTCTTGGACATACTTTCTTGATTCCTCTTTCATTGTAAAACCTCCAATGTCAATATACATTATATGTTACAATATTTTACAATTAAAATCAAGTCAATTTTTATTGGAATTATCAATAGTTGAGCTGTTCTTTACTGTATAATCAGAGTTATATTCAAATGAATGGTATAAATCTCGTCTGCGAATCGGCTCTAAATCGCTTGGGAAAGATATAGTTCCGCTAAATTCACGAATTGCCATGTCATTAATTGTTGTATCATAAGCACTTATAGGGAATTTTTGCCATAAGAATACACCGTCTGTACAAATATTTCTTATTATCGATGGAGTTTTTAATTGTGCTGAATGAGCAAGATATACACGCTTATTGGTTGTACCTTTTTCAAATGTGAATTCAAATCCTGAAATATAAAACTTATCAATAGCATTTTTTGGCATATATTCCGAAAGTGGTGCGGATGAATAAGTTTTACCATCCTTTTCAGATAATGCAATAAAGAATTCTTCTGCATTAATATCTTCGTCTATAGGCACAACATCTCGGTCATAAAATTGATGATATAGACCTTTTCTGTATTTTGCCTTGCTGTTTTCAGGAAATTCTCCACGCAATAACACTCTCATTTCTCCGTCAGGGTAAAAGAAATAAAAATGTTCTATGGTGCATATAGTTTCACGGTCATTTGCAAGTGTTGTTTGCTTAATATCATCCGTATTTTCAAGTTTCATTAAGGTTGCATTGTCGTATTTCATAACTTCACTGTCAGTCAAATCTTTAAGATATTCTTCAGGAAAGCCTAATTCAAGCATATTCGCACGAGCTTCTTCAATTTTAGATTTCTCAATAGTTGAGTCTGCAATGTTATAAATAACAGTATCAACCTTTGGTGATGCCGCAGATAGCATTAAGAAAACAGGTGATATTGCAAGAATTATTACAAGAATTGCGTAACTGTACTTTTCACTCCTTTTTATAGGTTCGCTAATATCAAATTCAGGCTCTTTATATGCAAGAATATTTTTAGCTCTACCCAATTGACAAAGTGCAAATATCATAAATATAGGTGTGCCCATTGCAATATAAGTTGCTTCTGTTGTTGCTGCAAAAACAATTATAATTGCTGATAATACATACGCAATAAATCCACCAGTTAAACGTGGCTTTTTGTCTTCATCTGATACAAGATTCTTTGTAATGTCTTTTATTCCTGAGAAAATACACCAATATACAATAGTGCTAAGAATTGTAGCTATCAGTTGACCAGCATATATGAAAGCATCATTTCCAATTGTAAATAAAGAAAAGCCTTGAACTATTAATGAATAAAATTCTACCCCAATAAATAGATAAAAGGCAAAATTTAGTTTTTTATTTGTCTTTCGCAATTTAAGAAGTCCATAAAGTAAATCCATTCCAGCTGCAAATTTAAGTATTTTGCCCATCCCTGGAAATAAATTTATCTGGAAAAAGCTAAGCGCCATACCCCAAATAATGAAGTTTAGAGAAGAACGCATATATTCAGTTGGTATAATTGAATAAAGTTTACCAAAATCACTGGCGATTTTATCTTTGTCACCCATTTTTTCGATGGCTTTTAACTGTGCTGATTCATCATCCATACCCAAAGAGAAGTTCTTTTCATATTCTTCAATAAGATGAGAATACAATTCGTCATAAACTTCATTTTTCTTGCGTGGTGACATGATTTTTCTGCAAATTGAGTTAATATATTCGTCAATTATTAGAAAATCTCTATTTTCATCCATAGAATTAACCCCCAATCTTTATAATTAAAACTTATATTGCAGAAAGTGCGCCTCCAAGGATTTTTCCAACAGCATAGCTGTAAGTTTCCCATTCCTGCTTTTGCTTTGCAAGTTCAGTTAAACCTTTTTCGGTAATTTTATAATATTTTCTTTTGCGACCATTTTCTTCACTTTCACACCAACGAGAAGTGAGAAAATTTTCTTTTTCAAGAGAATGTAAAATAGGGTAGAGCGTACCTTCGTTCATCTGGAACACATTATCAGACATCATTTCAACTGTCTTGATAATTTGATAGCCATACATTTCACCTCTTGAAATAACACTTAAAACAAGAAGTCCTGTGCTTCCTTTTGCGAGTTCTTTACTGATTTTCATAAAATTCTACTCCTTTCAATATACATAGATATTCGATGTATTATAAGTAAAAATTAAGGTATCCGTAAATATTTAATTTTCGGATACCTTGAATATCTATGTATAATATAGCATACCAAATATTACCTTGTCAAGACCATAAAGAAAAAGGAGTCGACAAAATGTCAACTCCCAAAATTAATTTTATTTATTACCTTTCTTTTCGTATCCGAATGTTGAAGCGAAAAGGTCAATTTTGAATGCCTTGATAAATGCGCAGAAGAGTCTTGAGCCCTGAACAGGCATAAGTCTGTTGAATCTGCCCATTGCATTACCATCAAAGCCAACAACAATATATGATTTCTTTTTAAGAATACCCTTAAGGATTTTGTTTACTGCCTTGTCACAGGGT
>JAZLBL010000003.1:0-16127 GCA_045613685.1 Candidatus Fimenecus sp.
GTGGACACCTCTGCGAAGCAGAAGCACCGACCGAGCCGACAGGCGAGAATTAGGTGGCACGAGCAAAGCGAGTGACGGAGGGAGAGATAAACAAAACCAAGTTAATTCTATCCTGTCTCTCCCTCAGTCTCGCATACGCTCGACAGCTCCCTCGTCAGAGGGAGCCAAAGTAAATGCACTTTAAAAGAACCCGACAAATTCAATTTTGTGCAACAAAAAAGGACCTGACAATCAAGTCAAGTCCTTTGATTTTATGTATTATAATTAGTATGAAATCTTGTATTCTGTGAATACTTCGATACCAACTTCTGCGCCGTCGATTGAAGCAACCAAAAGTTTTGCATCAAGACCAAGAATACATGGAGCATCAAGGTCAAGAGCAATACAGTTACCTGTTGCTTTGTCGATTGTTGCAACTGCTGTTACATTTTCATATTTAATGTTGATGTTATTAAGTTCAAGACCAGGAACTGAACCAATAGCGCCTGTAATCTGGCTTTCTTCGATAACACCTGCAACTGAACCAACACCATCAGCACCTGCTTTTGGATTTGTTGCGTTTTTAGCAACAACAGTAATTACATATGTATTACCCTTGTCTTCACGTGTAATCTTCTGAATACCATTGAGTGTAAGAGCTGTTGGGTCAGGAAGTTTTGTCTTATCCCAATCTTCATTCTTAACTTCGATTTCATCTTTACTACCAACCATGAACATACCCATAAGAGAAGATGCTACATCTGAAAGCCCACCTGCTTTAACGTGGTTCTTATAGTTTGTTGCGCCATCTTTTACACGGATAACTTTAGTTGACTTTGTTCTTGCAGCATTAACGCCTTTTTTATACATATCAAGAATTTCTTGGTCTTCAGCTGATGTTGCGCTGTCGCCATTTGATGTGCCGTTATTTGTTGCTGCATCATTATTTGTTGAACCAGAATTGCCTGAATCAGTTGTGCCTGAATTTGTTGAACCTGAGTTATTATAACCATCGTCTTCAAATCCATCTTTCAAGCCACTGTTTGTGCCAGCGTTTGTGCTAGCATTAGCATTGAGCATTTCGATTCTTGTGTAAGCAATAGTTGTTGCACTATAAACCAATGCGATTGCAAGGCAAAGCGCAAGAGTCTTTAAAAACATATCAAAAAAGCGCTTTCTTTTAGCAGCTTTTTTCTCCTGTTTTGCTTTATATTCTTCGGGTGTAATAATTTTTTTAGCCATTTTAAGGTACCCCTTTCCGATTATTAAACCTTTACCCTATAAATTTACAATAAATTCGCAAAAAAGTCAAGTCAAATATTGAATTATTAACTCTTATTTCTCCTTTTTATTAAGCATTTGTTAACATTTTGGGTTTTATTTCAACAAGTGTTGAAAAAAGCAACTTTATTCTGTATAATACTAAATTATATGGAGCGTGGTAGTATGAATAAGACAACAAAAATCATTATAGCATCGTTTTTATGCCTTGCTGTTTTTATAGTTGGTATTTGCCTGTTAAGAAACTTAAATCAGAAAGAAGAGTATAAACCAGTTGGTGCAACTTTGTCGTCAACTGAATCAACAAGCACTACAACCACAACTACCACAACAACAACAACTACTACGACTACAACAACTACTAAACCTTCAGACAAATCATTTTATCAATATGCAAAATATCGTGCGCCAAATGCAAAACCCGCTGACATAAACAAACACGGCAGAGCATTGGCTCTTGTCAACAATTATAACGAGCTTCCCGAAGATTTTGAGTGGGATTTAGTTTATTGGTCCAACGGGCAAGCCGTGGATAAATCAATACTCAACAAATCCGATTTTGATATTCAGGCTATTGACAAGTTAGCTTATGAACCACTTAAAGCAATGTTTGAAGCCGCCGAAAAAGCTGGTGTTCCGTTAGATTTCTATTCAGGTTATCGCAGTATCGTCAGACAAAATCGTAATTTTGTGCGCTCTGTTGAGAATAATATGAAAAGCGGATTAACCCTTGAACAAGCAAAGGCGAAGACTAATAAATCCCGTGCATATCCTGGCACAAGTGAACACAACCTTGGTTTAGCAATCGACATCCTTGTCAAAGGCAACCGAGACCTTTCTGAAAATTTTGAAAAGACCGCTCAATTCAAGTGGCTTTCAGAAAATGCAGAAAACTATGGATTTATTCTTCGTTATCCAAAAGATAAAACAAATATAACAGAAATTATTTATGAGCCTTGGCATTATCGATATGTTGGTGTTGAACACGCAAAGAAAATGAATCAACTGGGTCTTTGCCTTGAAGAATATATTGAATATTTAGAAAAAGAGTGAAATTATGACAGAAACAACAAAATTTTGGATTAAAGTAATAATTTATGGTTTAAAAAATGTACACCCTGCCATTAAGAAAATGGAAGTCTATGAGAACAATGGCGAAAAAGACAAAGAGTTCTCTTTGGCAACAAAAACTGTTCAGGGTTGGTCAGAATATTGCATTAAGGTTGCAGAATGCAATTTAAAAGTAAACGGACTTGAAAAAATCCCAACAGACAGACCCGTTCTCTTTGTTCCAAACCATCAAAGTTATGCAGATATCCCTATTCTTTTATATGCTCTCAAAGATTATCCTTTTGGCTTTGTTGTAAGAAAGACAATGGCTAATATGCCATTTATCAAACAACTTTTTAGACATTTCAACTGTGTGCCAATTGATGTTGCTGATGCAAGACAATCTGTTGCAGCAATTAATCAAACAGCTGAGAATATCAACAATGGTTTTTCAATGGCAATTTTCCCAGAAGGAAGAAGAACATTCTCAAACACACCTGAGCCATTCAAAAACGGCGCATTCAAAATCGCAAAAAAAACAGGTGTTACAATCGTACCAATTTATCTTCACAATATCCATCGTATGTTTGAGGGCAACTACCACCAACTTGGCAAAGGGGTAAATGCTTCAGTAAACATCCTTGACCCAATAAATACAGAGGGTATGACAAGAAGTGATGTTAATACACTTAATGAAAAAGTTTATGAAATGATTTTGAACTTTTCAAAAAACTATACTGAATAAAAAATTAGGCAGTCTGTAAAAAAAGACTGCCGTTTTTTATTGATTTGTTATATTGAAGATTTTTAGAATTTGCTATATAATATATGTATTATGTTTCTAAAAAGGGAGGAAACGAAATGAAAAAGGGAATTGTCTTTGACAAATCAATAAAAGTTTTCCCTATGATTGTTATGGCAATCGGCATTGTTTTAGCTCTTGCTTTGCTCATTATGCGACTTAACATCGTTGCTGTTGTTAACGTTGCATTTATGTGCGTTGTTGTTGCTCTTATGATGTTGGGGATTTTCATTTTCAAAAAGCTTTATATCTGGAACTTCATTACATACGCAATTAATGGTCTTGCTATTGTGCTCTATTTCTCAATCTGGGGTGCAGACGCAGGGTTTGGCGCATTCATGTCAGGTAAAGCTGGTTGGAGCACACTCGAAAACACATTGACAGCGGGTAATGATAATTTTAATTTCTTTGTAAGATTAGGTGGAAATATTTTAATTATTCTTCCTTGCATTCTTGCTCTTCTCGCTCTTTATTTCGTTGGCAAAAAGCAGTTTGAGAAAAAAGGTGCTCATGTTGTAATCACAAGCATTATCAGTTTAATTCTTGCTGCAACATCATCTTTCTATGTTATCACAATGAACTTGCGTTCCGAACCAAATGTTGACAGACTTTGGGAAGGTCACGATGATTATCTTAACAAACTTGATAAAAACACCAAAAACAAACCTAACGTACTCTTTATTATGATGGACGACTTAGGTTGGGCTGATGTTTCAATCAATGGTGGCGATTTTGCAACACCAAACATTGACAGCATTGGTGAAGAAGGCGTTAATTTTGACAACTTCTATTCAAGTTATTCAGTTTGCTCACCTGCTCGTTTCAGTCTTATGACAGGTCGTTATCCATTCCGTGGATATGCAGATAATGTTATTTATCCTACATTCGATACACTTTCACCATTTGCATCAACCCGCATTTTCAACTCTATCGAAATGGGTAACAATGTTGACGGTATGCTTGGTGACGAAATTACTATTGCAGAAGTTTTCCAGAATGCTGGTTACAACACAGGTGCATTCGGCAAATGGCATTTGGGTGACTATGGTGAATATCTTCCAACAAATCAGGGCTTTGACTACTTCTATGGTAGCCACCATGTTAACGATATGACTCCATTCTATCATGTAGTAGAAGAAAATGGTGAATATGAAATCGTTCACGGTATTGACGAAATGTTTGTTGAAGGTAAGAAAGACCAGAGCAAACTCAGCGAATGGATTCACGAAGAAATCAACGATTGGATTACAGATAAGGTTACAAATTCTGACGAGCCATTCTTCGCATATTATGCAACACCATGGCCACATGGTCCTGTATTTGCTGGCGATGATTTTGACGGCACAACAGGTATGGGTACTTATGTTGACTGCGTTACAGAGTTTGACTATTATCTTGGTGAACTCTTCAACACACTTGAAGAACTTGGTGTAATGGACGACACTATCATCGTCTTTACAAGTGATAATGGTCCTGCTCTTGAAGGTTCAACTGGTGAACTTCGTGGTGGTAAATACACAGCTTATGAAGCAGGTCAAAAAGTTCCATTTATGATTAAGTGGACAAATAACAATGGTCTTTGGGAAGCAGGAACAACAAGAAAACAGAGTTCAGTTCTCGCTGATATGTTCCCAACACTTATTGACCTTTGTGGAATCACAGGCAATAATGGTCAGAAGAATTATCTTCCATCAGACAGAACTATTGATGGTGTTTCAATGTTACCAGTGCTTACTAAAGACACTGCAATTCACAACGAAGACCACCCAATTCTTCATATGAAGCGTGAAAAACTTAAAGCAATTCAATACACAGTTTCAACAACTGATGTTCTTAATCGTGAAGAATATAAAGATTACGAATATCCTGTTCTTATTGATAATGAATTCGTAACATTTAAGTATTTCCGTAAGATGCAGAATGACAACCCTGCATTCTTCGATAAGACAAGAAAGAATTGGCTCTTCATTCTCAACGACGATATCAGTGAAAGTTATAACAGAACAAGCACATATCCTGAAATCGCAAAAGAAATGAACGAGAAAATGGATGAAGTTATGGATAACTTCAAAGCAAATCGTCGTGGTATCAACTACGATTATTATAAAAATCTTTAATTAAACTGACCCCACAGTTTTCTGTGGGGTTTGCAATTAGGAGAATTCTATGCCACCACTTTCAATAATGATTAAACCTGCGTCGAGCCTTTGCAATATGCGTTGTGAATATTGTTTTTATCACAACGTCACCGAGCTCCGTGAAGTTTCTTCCTTTGGCGTTATGACACAGGATACAGCTGACAAATTAATAGAAAAAGCATTGCACTTTGCCAATGGCGAGAGTGTTGCTTTTGCTTTTCAGGGTGGTGAGCCACTTATTGCAGGTATCCCTTATTTCAAGCATTTTGTCCAAAAGGTTAAATCTGCAAACAAGCTTAACAGTCAGATTTTTCTCAGTATTCAGACAAATGGCACTTTGGTAACTGACGAGTGGTGCGAATTTTTCCGTGACAACAATTTCCTTGTAGGGTTAAGCCTTGATGGTAATTTTGAGCACAACAAATTCCGCGTTGATGAGAAAAGAGAAAACACTTTCTATAAGATTCTAAATGCCGCTGAAAAGTTCAAAAGATATGGCGTGGATTTCAATATTCTAACTGTTTTAACAGGGCATTGTGCAGATAACATTGAAGAAATATATAAGTTCTTCCGCAGTAAAGGATTTAGGTATTTGCAGTTTATCCCTTGTCTTCGTCCTTTTGACGATAAGAGCGAAAGCGAGCTTTATATGACACCCGAGCAATATGCGAATTATCTTATAAAAGGGTTTAACTATTATGTAAAAGACTATGTGCGTGGGCAATATACAAGCATCCGCTATTTTGATAATTTAGTGCATCTTTTTCTTGGCAACAAAACCGAGCAATGTGGAATGTGTGGACATTGTATGCACCAATTTGTTGTTGAAGGTAACGGAAATGTTTATCCTTGTGACTTTTATTGCACTGACGAATGGTATCTGGGCAATATAAATGACAAGAATGAAAATTTTGATACTTTGGCACATTGCGACAAAGCAATAGAATTTTTAAGAGAAAGTCTTGCAGTGCCCCCACAATGCAAACAATGTAAATACTACCCTGTTTGTCGTGGTGGTGGTTGCAAACGCACCAGAGCCGATAGAGATTATTGCGAAAGCTATAAAAAATTCTTCTCATCTTGTCTACCACTTTTCCGAGCATTCATAAACGAGAAAAAATAAAGCGTACTCATCGAGTACGCTTTTCTTATTATTTTTGTAATTTGTGCTTACCTGCATCAAAGAAATTTTTTGTTTCTTTTGCAACCACACCAGAAAGTGCAAAGAGTGCAATCATATTTGGAATTGCCATAAGCCCATTGAAGATATCTGCGATTGTCCATACCGCTGAAACTGTGATATATGGACCTGCGAAAACTGCAAGAATATAAAGATATCTAAACACTTTAATTGCTTTTTGATTGCCTTTTGTGAGATATGAAAGACAACTTTCTGAATAGTAGTCCCAACCAAGAATTGTTGTAAATGCAAAGAATGCAAGACACATCATAAGAATAAACGATGTTATTCTTTCAGGTAAGAATGGAATACCTTCACCGAAAGCATAAGATGTAACACCAACACCTTCAAGTCCTTCTATATTCCAAGCACCTGTGATGATAATTGAAAGACCTGTCATTGTACAAATAACAATAGTATCAAGGAATGTACCTGTCATTGTAACAAGACCCTGTCTGACAGGTTCTTTTGTTTTTGCTGCCGCAGATGCAATAGGTGCTGAACCAAGACCTGATTCATTTGAGAATATACCACGAGCAACACCCTTTTGCATTGCGATAAACATTGTACCAACAACACCACCTGTTACTGCTGATGGATTAAATGCACCCTTGATAATAAGTTCAAATGCCATTGGAATTTTATCAAGATTTGAGAATATAAGCATAAGTGCGAACACAACATATGCGATTGCCATAAAAGGCACTATAACTGTTGCAACACTTGAAATTCTCTTGATACCACCGATAAGCACAAGACCAACTACTACTGCAAGTATAATAGATGTAATAACAACTGACCAAGAATATTCACCAACAAATGGAAGATTCACTGTGTTGGCATTATTTGCATCAAAGAAAGAGTGCACAGCTGACGAAATACCGTTAACCTGAGTAAATGTACCGATACCCATAAGACCTGCACAAACGCCGAATATTGCAAAAGCTTTTGCTAACCATTTCCATTTTTGGCCCATGCCTTTTTCGATATAATAGAAAGGTCCACCTAAAGCGTGTCCGTCTTTGTCAAAAACACGATATTTAACAGCAAGAAGACCTTCTGCGTATTTAGTAGCCATTCCTAAAAATGCTGCAACAAGCATCCAGAAGAGTGCGCCAGGACCACCTGCACAAATCGCTGTCGCAACGCCCACGATGTTACCTGTACCGATTGTAGCAGAAAGCGCGGTGCACAATGCACCAAAAGATGAAACATCACCTTCGCCACCTTCTTCTTCCTTAACCATCCACTTTAACGCTAATGGTAAATGAAAAACTTGCACAAGCTTTGTTCTTGCTGTGAGCAAAAGTCCACCGACCATAATAAGCACCATGAGTGGCACACCCCACACAAAGTCATCAATTGCAACTAAAATGTCATTAAAATTCATTTCCATTCTCCTACCTTTTCAGAAAAATAAAGGACTGAATGCATAACACACTCAGTCCTGAAAAATCTAAAAGAAATTTCCGTCCTTTGACCTGAGAGATTAGCGTTACGCTTTGCACCTTCGGTATCCACATTTTGTGAAATTCTCCGGAATATCGTCCACAGACAGTCAGTTTTCACTTTCAATCTGTTTCACACGATTATTAAATTAACATATAAAATTTTAATATAAAATTGGTATCTTGTCAAGATAAAAAACTACTATTATTTCTGCAGTTTGTGTTTGCCCTGTGCAAAGAATTCCTTTGTGTCTTTGGCTACAATGCCTGATAATGCAAACAATGCTATCATGTTTGGCAACGCCATAACACCATTAAAGATATTTGCTATAGTCCACACATCTTTAACTGTCATAAATGCACCAATGAACACTGCAAAGATATATACATATTTTGAAATCTTAACTGCTTTTTGATTGCCATTTGAAAGATATTCAACACATGATTCTGCATAGTAATCCCAACCGATAATAGTTGTGAATGCAAAGAATACCAAAGACATTGAAAGAATGAATGAAACAATGTCTGCATTAAAGAATGGCATTCCTTTTGTGAATGCATATCTAGTAACCGAATAGCCCTCTAAGCCTGTCTGCCATGCATCTGTTGTAACAAGAACAAGACCTGTCATAAGACAGATTATATTTGTAATAAATGCACCATTCATTGTTACAAGGCCTTGACGAACGGGTTCTTTTGCTCTTGCTGCCGCCGCTGCGATTGGCGCAGAACCAAGGCCAGCTTCATTTGAGAAAACGCCTTTTGAAATACCGTGTTGCATTGCAATAAATATTGAACCAATTGCGCCACCAGTTACTGATACCGGGTCAAATGCACCTTTTATTACAACTGCAAGTGCTTGTGGTATTTCTCTGATATTTGCAAACACAAGAATAAAAGAAAAAACAATATATGTAACAGCCATAAATGGAACAACAAAAGAAGCTACATTTGAAATTCTCTGAATTCCACCTAAGAGCACCATCGCCACACAAGAGGTAAGAACAACCGCAATAATAACGGCAACAACACTTGTTGCACTAACATCACCCACAAATGGCAAAAACCACATCTTTGTCTTGTCAGGGCAACAGAAATCAAGAATAGCAGTTGAGATGCTGTTAACCTGAGTGAATGTGCCGATGCCTAAAATTGCAGCGCAAGTTCCACAAACTGCAAACACCTTTGCAAGCCAACGCCACTTTTTGCCCATACCTTTTTCTATATAGCAGAAAGGTCCACCATAAGTATGTCCGTCCGGTGCAGTTTCACGATATTTAATAGCCAACATGCCTTCGGCATATTTTGTTGCAAGACCTAAAAGACCTGCTATGAAAAGCCAGAATAATGCACCTGGCCCACCAAGACAGATTGCAGTTGCAACACCAACAATATTACCTGTACCTATAGTGGCAGATAAAGCAGTACACAATGCACCAAAAGAAGAAACATTACCTGTTGCACCTTCTTCTTTGGTAAACATCCATTTAAGAGCCAGATTAAGTCGTCTGATTTGAATGCCACGAAGTCTGACTGTGAGCAACACACCACCTGCGACAATTATCACAAGTAGTGGTACGCCCCACACAAAATTTTCAACTGTTTTTAAAAATTCTGAAAATCCCATATCATTTGCCACTTTCGTTAAAAAACTCACAAAGCCAATTATATACTATAATATTTTATTTATCAACCATAATTTTACAAAAAAAATAAAGGGATTTTTCACCCTTTATTAAGATAAAATATACATTAATGCCATTATGAGCATTTCGTCTGCGCCCTCGCTTTTTAAGAGCATAATAAGTCCCAAAATTATTGCTTTGTCAGGCTCGTCTAAAATGTTGTTTTTTGCCTTTTCCACCGAAATATTTGTGTTTTTTATTTGTTCTTTTTGCTCTTCTTTTTTAAAAAACTCTTTAAAATCGGGATAAGATGTATTCTCAGGAAAATTCGGTGGCATATTTGTGATTTTAGGTTTCACTTGCGTGTCAGAATCTTCAAAAAACTGTTTCGGCTTTATGTATGGTGTTGAATCTGTCTCTTCTATTAGTTTTTCAGAATTTTTTCGCATCTCACGAACTCTTTCAAGTGCCTTTTTCTGCATATTCTGAATTTCCGAATAAGAATAATTACTCATTCCCGAACATCCCCTTTAACAATGGCAATGTATCCATCAACTGTAAAAATTTTATTGCTTCATCTGCTTTTTTTCGTCTGTCTTCATTAAGTAACGGCTTCAAATCAAGAATGAGTCTTGTGCGACTGTCTTCTTTATTCATTTGTCCCATTACTGACATCAATTTGCTTATCATATTTTCATCAAAGGGTAATGACGGCACAGTTTTCTTTGGTTGTTCTTTTGGCGCAGAGTTGCCCATCAATGATTCTGCCACATTTTTAAGCTTTGCCATATCTTCATCACTTATCGATGACAAAAGTTCTTGTAAATCAGCCATTCTTACCCTCCGTAAATTTCTTTAATAATTCTTGTGCTTGTGGAGTTGAGAGCATCTGTTCCATAGCATTTCTATCACTCAACAATTCTTGTAATCGTTTGCTTTGGTCGGGCTTTAACTGTTTCATAAGATAATCTTGTGCGTCTTGTCTGCTTTTCTGATTTTTCATATCATCAACGATTTTGTTAAATTTTTCATTACTCATTGAAAACACCACCAAATTGATATATAATATTATTAGATAATATGCTTGTTCAAGGGGTGATATGCTTGCGAATACTTGTTTTTTCTGATTCTCACGGGCAATATAAGCCTATGAAAAAAGCAATCGAAGCACAGCCTAATGCCGAAGCAATTATCTTTTTAGGCGACGGTCACCGTGATTTTGAATATTGCAAGCAATTCATTGGTGACAAGCGCATTTACTCGGTAAAGGGCAACAATGATTTTCATTGTGAATACCCATTAAGACAGATTATTACCGAAAATAATGAAAATATTTATATAACCCACGGGCATTATGAATATGTTAAAAGCAGTTTAGCAGGACTTCTTATTAAGGCTCGTGAAAATAACTGTAAAATAGTACTTTACGGGCACACTCACCGTCAGCAGACGGATTATTGTGACGGGGTATATGTGTTTTGTCCCGGTGCTTTATATGATGACGAATACGGTGTAATTGACATCACCGATAAAGGCATAATATGTATTGGAATGAAGGTGAAATAATGTTCCTTTTTAAAAACGCAAATGTAATTTTAGAAAACGAAGTTAAAAAACTCTCTGTGCTTGTTGACGGGCAAAAAATCGTGAGAATTGCAAATAATATTGACGCTGACGCAGAAATTATTGACTGTGATGGCCTTTATCTTTCGGCAGGGTTTATTGATTTGCACGTACACGGTGGTGGTGGAATTTCTGCTATGTGTTGCGATAGTGATAAGCTTTGCAAAATGGCAAAAGCACACGCATTACACGGCACAACAAGTATTCTCCCCACAACTCTTGCAGCCCCTGTTAAACAGTTGTTAGAGGTCACAGAATACATAAAAAAAGCCAGTGAAACTTGCACTGACTCAAACATTTTAGGTGTTCATTTTGAAGGACCATATTTAAATCCTGAAAACAAGGGTGCACAAAGTGAAGAAAATATTCTCTCACCTTTAAAAGATGACCCAACACCACTTATTAACTGTTGGGATAAAGTTCGTATTATGGGTGTTGCGCCTGAAATTGACGGCGCATTCGAGCTTGGCGAAAAGCTGAAAGAAAAAGGCATTGTTGTATCAGTTGCTCACACTAAAGCAGACTATGACACAACTATTGATGCTCTCGACCACGGATTTTCAGATTTTACACATATTTATAATGCATCAACAAGTTGTTTCAAGCGTGGCATTTTCCGTGTAGCTGGTGCAGTTGAGGCGGGACTTGTTGACGACAGATATACAGTTCAGGTTATCGCAGATTTACGTCACTTACCTTTAGGCGTGCTTAAACTTATTTATAAGACAAAGGGCGCTGATGGTATGTATCTCATTACTGATGGCCTTGAATTTGCCGCAAGCAACCTTAAAGATGGTGAAATCTGTATGCAAGAAAACGGTCTTGAAGTAGTATATGAAGACAATGTTATGAAACTTGCTGACAGAAGTTGTCTTGCAGGTAGTGCTGCTACAACTGATATGCTTGTGAGAAATATGTACAAGCAAGTTGGTGCACCGATTTATGATGCAGTTAAAATGGCGTCTGCTACACCTGCAAAGGTAATCGGCATTGACAATCAAAAGGGTTATATCAAAGAAGGATATGACGCAGATATTCTTCTCTTTGACGATAACATCAACATTCAAAAAGTTATGGTTATGGGTAAATTTGTGGAGGAATGATTATGACAATCTACGATTTAAAAAACAAAGACCTTAAAAAGTATTTCAGAGAATTTGCAAAGACCACTTATGGCAAAGTTGTTTTCTGCCTGGCTTATTCAGTTTTTCTCATTATGTCAATTATAAGTGCCGAAACTGCAATAGTCTGCAAAATGTATTGTGGCTCTTTCTTTGGATGTGGTAGCAACCTTGCACTTTATCTCATAATCACTCTGGTTTCGTTTGTGGTAGGTTCAGCATATTTCTATCGCGAGTTTGATAAATTCTTGCAAGTGAAATATAAGGATAAATAAAATTCAAGGGACTGTGAAAACTCACAGTCCCTTTTTCTTTAATATTCTTATGCAGATAATCGTTTTATATCTTTTAACATATAGCATATTGTTACAATTGAATAAATCACTTTTATTATGCCTACTATAATTATTTCCATTCCTCCGCCAACAAAACATAGAACAGTAAACAATAAATATGGTAAAAATCCGAACATCGCAAAATATCCAGTCTTTTTCGTCAGTACTTTTCTATAAGAAACAAAAACGACTATTGATATTACAATAGAAATAATACAGGGTAAGCAAATGCAAATTACAAGAGCAAAAACATCAAGACCAACTATGAAATCATAAGTTTTTCCTAAAAATGTTTCTCCCATTACTTGTCCAAGATGTGTTCTTGCGATAGTTATATAATTATCATATATGAAATTAAAAATACTAATAACGCAAAGAATAATATATGATAATTTCGATGGTGTATATTTAAGAGATTTTACAATCAAATTATCTGTCGCTGAACCTATATCTTCTTTAGCAATTTCTTCGCCATTAAGCAATTCTGTGACAGAAACATTAAGCAAATTTGCAAGTGGAATTAAAAGTGAAACTTCCGGCATACCTCTACCTGTTTCCCATTTTGATACCGCTTTATCCGTAACACTAAGTTTTTCTGCAAGTTCTTTTTGATTTAGTCCAAGTTCTTTTCTTTTAATTGATATGAAATTCCCGATTTTGTTTTTATCCATAAGGTACACCTCCTACAATTAAAATATCATAAAACAGCAAAAAAGTCACCCTACTTAATGTAGAATGACAACTTTTTACAATAAAAAACACCTTGGATTAACTCCAAGGTGTTAATTTTATGGTTTATTAAAGCCTTACCGCATTAGTCATTGATGAGTTCAATGATGCACATTTCAGCAGCGTCGCCTCTTCTTGGACCTGTTTTGATAATTCTTGTGTAACCACCGTTCTTATCAGCAAACTTAGGTGCAACTTCGTCCATCAACTTTTTAGCAACTGCTTCTTTAGTGATGAATGAATAAACCTGTCTCTTTGAGTGAAGGCTGCTATCTTTAGCAACTGTAATCATCTTTTCAGCCATAGCTCTAACTTCTTTAGCTCTGGTTACTGTTGTTTCAATCTGACCGTTCTCGATAAGATATGTTACCATACCTCTGAGCATAGCCTTGCGGTGATCGCTTGTTCTGCCGAGTTTTCTTGTTCCTGGCATTCGAAATCACTCCTTTATTATTCGTCATCCTTACGAAGAGTAAGACCGAGAGAATCAAGCTTTGCTATAACCTCGTCAAGAGATTTTCTACCAAGGTTTCTAACTCTCATCATGTCTTCTTCTGAACGATTTGTCAAGTCTTCAACTGTGTTGATGCTTGCACGCTTGAGACAGTTGAAAGAACGAACTGAAAGGTCAAGTTCTTCAATTGTCATTTCAAGTGTTTTGCCCTTAACATCGTCTGGTTTGTCAATCATTGTCTCTGTTTCTCTTGCTTCATCTGAAAGGTCAACAAAGAGATTGAGATGGTCTGTAAGGATTTTTGCGCCGAGAGAAACGGCCTCTTGCGCTGAAATTGTTCCGTCTGTCCAAGCTTCAAGTGAAAGCTTGTCATAGTCAGTAATCTGACCAACACGAGTATTTTCAACTGTATAGTTTACTTTTAATACAGGTGTGTAAATTGAATCTATTGCGATTACGCCGATAACTGGCTGCATAAGTTGTTTGTTTCTTTCTGCTGAAACATATCCTCTGCCTCTATCAGCTGTGAGCTCCATCTTAAGTGTAGCGCCATCTTCAAGAGTTGCAATGAGGTGTTCAGGATTAAGAATTTCAACGTCTGAATCAACCTTAATGTCACCTGCTGTAACTTCGCCTTTGCCACTTGCGTCGATATAAATTGTTTTTGGACCGTCACCGTGAATTTTAAGGATTACACCTTTAAGATTCAAAACGATTTCAGTTACGTCTTCTTTCACACCGTCAATGGTTGAGAATTCATGAAGAACACCGTCAATTTTAACCGAAGTAATTGCATAACCTGGAAGTGATGACAAAAGAACACGTCTAAGGCTGTTGCCAAGTGTTGTACCGTAACCTCTTTCAAGTGGTTCAACGACGAATTTGCCATAAGTTCCATCAGCAGTTAAATCAAGTGCTTCAATGCTGGGCTTCTCAATTCCTATCATTCAAAACCCTCCTAACTGAGTACAGATAGTTCTGCATAGTATAAAATATAAATATCAAGTCTATTATTTTGAATAAAGCTCGACGATAAGATGTTCTTCAACTGGAACTGCAATTTCTTCTCTTTCTGGAAGTCTTGCAATCTTTGCTGAAAGTTCTTCTGCATTCTTATCAAGCCATGCAGGAACAGGGCGAGATGCGTTTGCTTCAAGAACAGCTTTAATCTTAACGCTGTCTTTGCTTGCATCCTTAACTGATACTACATCACCTGCTTTAAGAAGGTATGATGGAACGTCAACCTTCTTACCGTTTACACGGAAGTGTGCATGAATTGTGAGCTGTCTTGCTTCTGCACGAGATGAAGCCCATCCGAGAAGATAAACAACGTTATCAAGACGGCTTTCACAAATTCTTAAAAGGTTTTCACCGACAATACCTTGACGCTTTTCAGCCATCAAGAAATATTTATAGAACTGTCCTTCCTGAATACCGTAGTAGCGCTTAGCTGTCTGCTTTGCACGAAGCTGCATACCATATTCAGAAACTTTTTTGCGGTTCTGGCCATGCTGTCCAGGAGCGTATGAACGTCTTTCGAGAGCACATTTACCAGTATAGCAACGGTCGCCTTTAAGGAAGAGTTTCTTACCTTCACGACGGCAGAGCTTACAAACCGCACCGGTATATCTTGCCATAATCTGTTACCTCCAAATTTCTGTTATACACGTCTTCTCTTAGGTGGGCGGCAGCCGTTGTGAGGAATTGGAGTTACGTCTTTAATCATTGTAACTTCAAGACCTACTGTCTGCAATGCACGGATTGCAGCTTCACGTCCTGAACCTGGGCCCTTAACGTATACTTCTACGGTTTTCATACCGTGGTCAATCGCAACCTTTGCTGCTGTTTCAGCAGCTGTCTGAGCAGCGAATGGTGTTGATTTTCTTGAGCCTCTGAAGCCCATTTCACCTGCGCTTGCCCATGATACTGCGTTACCCTGTGTGTCAGTAATTGTAACGATAGTATTGTTGAAGGTGGACTGAATATGAACTGCGCCTTTTTCAATGTTTTTCTTTTCACGACGTCTGCGAGTTACAGCGCCTTTTTTAACCTGCTTTGCCATTATTTAGCCCCTCCTTCTTACTTCTTCTTGTTAGCGATTGTCTTCTTTGGTCCCTTACGTGTACGAGCGTTTGTCTTTGAACGCTGGCCTCTTACTGGGAGATTCTTGCGGTGACGAACACCTCTGTAGCAACCAATTTCAACAAGTCTTTTAATATCAAATGCTGTTTCTCTTCTGAGGTCACCTACAACTGTTACATTCTTTTCGATGTCCTCACGAAGCTTTGAAACGTCTTCTTCGGTCAAATCTCTAACACGAGTGTCAGGATTGATACCTGTTGCAGCAACAATGTCGCTGGCT
>JAZLBL010000004.1:0-28873 GCA_045613685.1 Candidatus Fimenecus sp.
TGGGAAACTGAACTTGCAGGCAGAAAATTGACTCTTGAAACAGGCAAAATGGCAGGTCTTGCAAATGCTGCTATTCTTGCTCGTTACGGTGAAACAGAAGTTCTTTGTACAGTAACAGCTTCTGCAAAACCAAGAGAAGGCCTTGATTTCTTCCCACTTTCAGTTGTCTATGAAGAAAAAATGTACTCAGTAGGTCGCATTCCTGGTTCATTCCAGAGAAGAGAAGGCAGAGCAAGCGAAAAGGCTATCCTTACATCACGTTGTATTGACAGACCAATTCGTCCACTCTTCCCCAAAGACCTTAGAAACGACTGTTCAGTTGTTGCAACTGTAATGTCAGTTGACCCTGATTGCTCACCTGAAATCACAGCTATGATTGGTGTTTCAGCAGCAATCGCTATTTCAGATATTCCATGGGCTGGTCCTGTTTCAGGTGTAAACGTTGGTCTTGTTGACGGCAAAATCGTTATCAACCCAAATCTCGAAGAAAGAGCAAAGACAGACCTTGTTCTTACAGTTGCTTCTACTGCTGACCTTGTTGCTATGATTGAAGCAGGTGCAAACGAAATCGACGATGATACAATGTTTGACGCTATCATGGCAGGTCACGCAGAAAACCAGAAAATCGTTAAATTCATTCAGGGCATTGTTGATGAAATCGGTAAGCCAAAGTTTGCTTACACATCATCAGACCCAGACCCAGAAATTATGGCAGAAATCGAAGAATTCTGCATTGAAGATGTTAAGAAAGCTCTTGATACTGACGACAAACTCGTTCGTGACGAAGCTCTTCTTCCAATCTATGAAGCAGTTCACGCTAAGTTTGACGAAAGATTTGAAGGCAACGAAGCAAAACTTGACGAGATTATGTATCTTGTTCAGAAACACGTTGTTCGTGCATGGCTTAAAGACGAGCACAAGCGTGTAGATGGTCGTGGTATTGATGATATCCGTCCACTTAACGCAGAAGTTGATTTAATCACTCGTGCTCATGGTTCAGGTATGTTCACTCGTGGTCAGACTCAGGTTCTTTCAATCGCAACTCTCGGACCTATGGGTGATGCACAGCAGCTTGACGGTCTTGATGAGCAGACAGAAAAGAGATATATCCACCACTATAACTTCCCATCATACTCAGTTGGTGAAACAAAGCCATCAAGAGGCCCAGGTCGTCGTGAAATCGGTCACGGTGCTCTTGCAGAAAAGGCTCTTGTTCCTGTTCTTCCATCAGTTGACGAATTTCCATATGCTATCCGTGTTGTATCAGAAGTTCTTTCTTCAAATGGTTCAACATCACAGGGCTCAATCTGTGGTTCAACTCTTGCTCTTATGGCAGCAGGTGTTCCAATCAAAGCTCCTGTTGCTGGTATCTCTTGTGGTCTTATCACAGGTGATGAAGGCGTTTATGGCGACTTTATGACAATGGTTGATATCCAGGGTCTTGAAGACTCCTATGGCGATATGGACTTTAAGGTAGCAGGTACAAAGAAAGGTATCACAGCCATCCAGATGGACCTTAAAGTACATGGTCTTACAGCAGAAATCATCAAAGAAGCATTTGCAAAGACACACAAAGCAAGAGATTACATCCTTGATGAAATTATGATTCCTTGCATCGCAGAACCAAGAGCAGAACTTTCAAAGTATGCTCCAAAGATGCTTTCAACAAAGATTGACCCTGAAAAAATCGGTGATGTTATCGGTAAGCAGGGTAAGGTTATCCAGAAGATTCAGGCAGACTGCGAAGTTAAGATTGACATTGAAGAAGACGGACGCGTATTTATTTCAGGTATTGACATTGATAACGCAAAGCGTGCTCTTTCAATCGTTGAACTTATCGCAAAGGACCCTGAAATCGGCGCAATCTATAACGGTGTTGTAACTCGTCTTATGAGCTTCGGTGCTTTCGTTGAAATCGCACCTGGTAAAGAAGGCCTTGTTCACATCAGCCGTCTTGATGTTAAGCGTACAGAAAAGGTTGAAGATGTTGTTAATGTTGGTGACACAGTGCTTGTAAAAGTACTTGAAATTGACGACCAAGGCAGACTTAACCTTCCTCGTCGTGATCCTCTTATCGAAGTTAAAGGTCTTGTTCCAGAAAACGATATCGACGAAGAGCCAAAAAAGCGCGATAACAACCGTCGTTTTAACAGAAGAAGAAACAACGACTAATTAAATAATATTTAAGGCTACTGCAAAACAGTAGCCTTATTTTTTATACAAATTGGAAGGTTGTAGAAATCTTTTATATGGCGATGTCGCCTTGCCTCCCTCTGACGAGGGAGGTGGATTTTGCGTAGCAAAAGACGGAGGGAGAGATAAACAAAACCAAGTCAATTCTATCTTGTCTCTCCCTCAGTCTCGCATACGCTCGACAGCTCCCTCGTCAGAGGGAGCAAAAGTAAATGCACTTTAAAAGAGCTCGACAAATTCAAATTTGTCTAATTAAAAACAGGGCAAGATTGTTGCCCTGTTTTTTTAATTTGCTATAAATTTCAACAATTCGCTTTTATCATTTTCAACTTTTCCATCAATTACCCCATCGAGACATTTTTGCAATGCCTCGCCGATATCTTTTCCCTTAAATCCAATAGAAATAAGGTCATTACCATTGATTTTTAAATCTTTAATTGAAAAACACTCGTCCCCGTTGATGATTTCGTCAAGCATATTATAAGTTGCTTTATAGAAATAGTCACCACGATAAAATTTTGGATTTTGAGCAGAATTATCGCATCGTTTGATTTCAATTAAGTCATAGGTCAAATCCACACCAATTTGCGAGAGAATTCTTTTAAGTCGTTTTTTGCTTGGAGAATCTTCTTTATCAAGCATAATTGGTGAATCGTGCATTCTCACAAGGGTTAAAACCTTTTCTTTTGTTTCATTGTCAAAACGAAGTCGGGTAAGAATATTTTCACTAAGCTCTGCACTTTTTTTCGGGTGTGAGTAGTAATGTTGTTCGCCTTTTTCGTCAAAATGCGCAACAAAAGGTTTGCCAATATCGTGCAAGAAAAGAGCAAGACGAATGTGCGAATCATTTTTACTTTGCTCTAACGTTTTGAGAGAATGAGTATATACATCATAAATGTGATGACGGTTAATCTGCTCAAAACCTATGCATTTTTCCAATTCAGGAATAAACACACAAATAACATCTGCATATTCTTGCAAAACAGCATATGCGTTTTTGCCACAAACAAGCTTTGAAAATTCAATCTGAATTCGCTCGGCAGAAATGTTTTTCAGCAAATCTTTGCATTTGTGAATAGCAAGAGAGGTTTTTTCTTCAATAGAAAAGCCCAAAACAGCAGAAAAACGAAGAGCACGAAGAATTCTGAGAGCATCTTCACGAAATCTTGTTTCAGCATCACCAATGCAACGAATAATCTTGTTGTTTATATCATTCATTCCACCAACAAGGTCAACAAAACCATCTTGGAAATCAAAAGCGATTCCATTCATAGTGAAATCACGGCGAATTACATCGTCACTCAATTTTTTTGAAAAAGTAACGCTATCGGGATGACGGTTATCTGAATAAGTGCTCTCACTTCGATATGTGGTGATTTCAAGAGGCTCGTTATCAATGAGCACAGTTACTGTGCCATGCTTTATGCCTGTTTCAATCACACGAAAATCTTTAAAAACTTTCTGGACTTCTGTTGGCGTTGCGCTGGTGGTTATATCAATGTCGCCTATTGGCAGACCCATTATATAATCACGAACACTGCCACCAATTAAAAATGCCTCAAAACCGCAGTCTTTAAGCATTTTCACAGCAGTTTCAGAGGCTTTTTTAAAACTATTTGCTTTGTTCATCGAGCGCCTCTTCGAGTGCTTTTGCTAATTGGTCAGGACAAGATGTTGGTTTAAAACCACATTTAATTCCCTTAATAAGTGGAATAATCTCTTCAGCTTTCTTACCCTCAACAAGAGCAGAAATTCCTTTAAGATTACCATTACAACCACCGAAAAAAGAAACATTTTTTACGATTCCATCTTCGAGTTCAAATTTAATTTCTCTTGCACAAGTGCCACTTGTTCTAAACTTATAATCCATTTATATTACCTCATAAATTTTATTTGATAAATTTGTTAGTTGTTCCATTGTGAGAGCTTCGGCTCTTGCAGTCTGTGAAAGACCTGCATTTTCAATAGCCTGTGAAAGCTTTCCCTTATCTATTCCCATTCCACTTGAAATTGAATTGAGAATTGTTTTTCTTCTTTGTGCGAATGCTGATTTAATCATCTTGAAGAAAAGTTTCTCGTCTTTAACGTTGTAGTTGCCCTTTTGTGTAAGGTCAAGTTCAATTACACAACTGTCAACATTCGGACTTGGCATAAATGAGCCGCGAGAAACATCAAAGAGCTTGCGAGCTTTTGCATAGTAGTTAACTGCAACCGTAACAGCTCCACTTTCTCTTGTGCCAACCTTTGCACAAAGACGGTCGCCAGCTTCTTTTTGCACCATAACGATAATTTTATTAAAGGATAACTTTTCTTCTAAAAGTCGCATTATAACTGGGGAAGTGATATAGTAAGGCAAGTTTGCACAAACAAAAATCTCCATACCCTCAAAATGCTCTTTGATAACACTTTCAAGGTCAACTTTCAAAATATCTGCATTGATAAGAGTTAAGTTGTCATATCCTGCAAGAGTGTCGTCAAGAACGGGGAAAAGTCGAGTGTCAAGCTCAACGCAAACAACTTTTTCACATCTTTCGAGCAATTCTTTTGTGAGAACACCAACACCTGCACCGATTTCAAGCACACCGATTTTACCGTCTGTGCTTTCACGAACGGCATCTGCCATTCGTGGACAAACGGTTGGGTTTACGAGAAAGTTTTGTCCTAATCCCTTTGAAAAGGTGACACCATTTTCTCCCATAACCTTTTTAATTGTAGAAATATCGGTAAGCGTGTAATTTTTCTTTTCCATTTAATAACCCTTACTTTACAAATTTAGCTTTTACTCTGCCGAGTGCTTTCATACCCTCAACAATTTTGTCATTTGATGGTGTTGAGAAATTCATTCTGAAACAGTTAGTTTTTTCATCATTAACCATAAATGCAGAGCCCGGCACGAGTGCAACTTTTTCGTTAATGCACTCTTTAACGAATTCGAGCATATCGACATCTTCTGGCAATTCGCACCATACAAAAAGTCCACCCTCAGGACGAACATATTTAACAAAATCGCCTAATTCAGAGTCGATAAGGTCGCACATAAGATTGAGCTTTTCACGATAAATTGCCCTAATTTTTTCAATATGAGCATCAATGTCATATTGTTCCATCCACTTATCAACAAGCATCTGTGAGAAAACAGGTGTATGCACGTCTGCCGCTTGTTTGCCAACTGTCATTTTTGCAACGATTGGAGCAGGGGCACAGATATAACCAACACGGATGCCAGGTGCTAAAAGTTTTGAGAATGAACCGGCATAAATAACGATTCCGTCTTCATCCATACTCTTGATTGATGGCACGTCTTTACCCGAAACTCTCAAATCGCCATAAGGGTTGTCTTCAAGAATAAGCAAACCATATTTTTTAGCAAGGTCATAAACCGCTTTTCTCTTTTCGAGGCTCATTGTTGTGCCTGATGGGTTTTGAAAATTAGGAATTGTATAAATAAATCTTGGGTTGTGCGCATTTTTAATAGCATTTTCAAGTTCTTCGATATTCATTCCGTCTGCTTCAACATTTACACCAGCAAGCTGACAACCATAAGAGCGAAAACAGTTGAGTGAACCGATAAATGACGGACATTCGCAAATAACAGTATCGCCCAAATCACAAAGTGCTTTTGTAGCAAGGTCCATAACCTGTTGTGCACCTGATGAGATGATGAGTGAGTCAAAATCTTTGCCGATATTGTATTTATCTTTAATGAATTTTGTCAAACGATTGCGAAGTGGGGTGTACCCTTCAGTAACACCATATTGTAACGCTGTAACAGGATCGTTTGCAAAAATTTCTGCTGAAATTTTTTGAACTTCTTCCATTGGGAAAGTCGCAACATCGGGGTTACCTGCTGCAAAAGGAATAATCTCAGGATTCTGAGTTGCTTTTAAAATTTCACGGATTGCAGAAGGCGCAAGTCCTGAAATTCTTTTTGAAAAATAATAATCCATTTAAATCACCTAATTTATTTGCATATATAACATATTTTAGCACAAGAATCCCTTGTTTTCAACAAATAGATAAGGATATTTATTATAATTTGCAGTTGTTAAATATAAAAATATATGTTAGAATATTATGATTAAACTTTTCTATAGTGAGAAGGGTGTTTATGGCTGTTTTAAAGGATGTAAAAAGAATAGTTGTAAAGGTTGGCACATCAACACTTACATATTCGACAGGCAAGACAAATATCAGAAGAATGCACAAGTTGGTTTCTGTGCTTTCTGACATTGTTAATTCAGGCATTGAAGTGGCACTTGTAACAAGTGGTGCTATTGGTGTTGGTGTTGGCAAATTAGGTCTTAAAGAAAAACCCGCTGACACAGCTGGCAAACAGGCCGCTGCCACAATCGGTCAATGCGAATTGATGTTTATGTATGATAAACTCTTTGGTGAATATGGCCACACAGTTGGTCAGTTGCTCATAACTAAAAGTGACGTTGAAAACGACGAGAGAAGAGAAAATCTCATAAATACATTCAACAAATTGTTTGAATTTGGTGCAATTCCTGTTATCAATGAAAATGATAGCGTTGCCGTTGAAGAAATTGTTTATGGCGATAATGACTCGCTTTCTGCAATCGTTGCAAAACTTGTTAATGCAGACGCACTGATTATTCTTTCAGACATTGATGGTCTTTATGATGCAAATCCAAACGAGAATGAAGATGCAAAACTCATTCCTGTTGTTACAGAAATCAACGAAGATTTATATAAAATCGCAGGTGGCAAGGGTTCAACTCTTGGCACAGGTGGAATGGTGACAAAACTTCATGCGGCAGAAATCACAATGGGCGCAGGCATTGACACAATCGTTATGAATGGTGAAAACCCAACTGAAATTTATAAGGCGCTTGACGGCAAACAGGTTGGTACATTCTTTAAGGGGAAATAATTATGCTCACAGAAATCGGCAAAAGAGCAAAAGATGCGGCTGCAAAATTAGCAGTAACATCAACTGAAGATAAAAACAGAATACTTCTCGCGATGGCAAACGCTTTGAGAGAAAATTGCGACAAGATTTTAGAAGCAAATGCTCGTGATATTGAAAACGGACGCAAAAACAATATGTCAGAGTCATTGATTGACAGACTTATGCTCAATGCCGACAGAATTGAAGGTATGGCAAAAGGCATTGAAGATGTTATTAAACTCTCGGACCCTGTTGGTAGAATCCTTTGGGAAACAGAAAGACCAAATGGTCTTAAAATTCAAAGAGTCAGTGTGCCTTTGGGTGTTGTAGGCATTATCTATGAGGCAAGACCAAATGTTACAAGTGATGCAGCAGCACTTAGCATAAAAGCGGGTAACACAGCCATTCTTCGTGGTGGCAAAGAGGCGTTTAACTCAAACTCTGCTATAATGGATGCTATGCGAGATGCAATCCAAAATATAGGTTTTAATCCTGATATTATTGAGCTTGTGCGTGATACATCAAGAGACAGTGCGAATGCTCTTATGAAAATGAATAAATATGTAGATGTGCTCATCCCTCGTGGAAGTGCATCACTTATCAACGCGGTTGTTGAAAATTCAACTGTACCTGTAATCGAAACAGGTGTGGGTAATTGCCACATTTATGTTGATAGCGAAGCAGATATTGATATGGCAACTGAAATCATCTTCAATGCGAAAACACAGAGAATTTCAGTTTGTAACACAGCCGAAAGTTTGCTTATACATAAAGATATTGCAGAATTTGCGCTCATTGCAATAAAAGCAAAGCTTGATGAGAAAAACGTTGTGCTCTATGGCGATGAAATTGCAAGAGAAATTTGTTCTGATATAGAAGTTGCAACCGACGATGATTATTATCGTGAATATCTTGACTATAAAATGTCAGTTAAAATTGTTACTTCACTTGAAGATGCAATCGAGCACATAAGAAAATATTCATCAGGGCACAGTGAAAGCATTATTACAAATAATAAAGATAATGCCGAAATATTCTTAAATAGTGTTGACTCATCAGCGGTTTATCACAATGCAAGCACTCGTTTTACTGATGGTGGTGAATTCGGTTTCGGTGCAGAAATCGGCATTTCAACTCAAAAACTTCACGCTCGTGGTCCTTTGGGACTTCCACAGTTAAACTCATTCAAATATAAGATTTATGGCGATGGTCAAATCAGATAAAGAGGTGTTTTGAATGGCAGAAAACAGAAAACACAAAGGCACTCATAAGCTTGCATTCCCTATTGGTATGCTTGTTACAATTCTTGCGGCAATCGGACTTGTAACTGTTGTTTTTTCAGCGGTTAAGGGTATTGATGGTGCTATTGAGAAAGGTCAGAAGTTAGAAGAATATGAAAAAATGCTGACACCGGTTGTTCTCATTTCTCCTGATACTTTTGACGATGTTACAAAAGCGGATATGAGTCAGCTTGTTGAAATTTCAATCTGGGCATTGCTTAAAAGCGACATTTCGCCTGATACTTATGAATCAACAGGTGACGGGCTTTTAATTCCCAAAAAAGATGTTGAAGCACAGTTTGTTAAGCTTTTCGGAACAGAAGTAACACCCGTACACTCGACTATTGAGGGTTATGGTATGGACTTTACTTTCGATTCTGCAAAGGGCACATACACAGTACCACTTACAGGTATTACACCGATTTACACACCTGACGTTGTTAACAAGACAACATTGCCAAACTCAATAGTTTTGACAGTTGCTTGTCTTGCAGGCGATGGTTGGGAACAAGGTGAAAATGGTGAGATGAAAGCGCCTGTGCCTGATAAATATCTTAAAATCACTCTTCGTGAAAAAGATGGCGCTCACTATATTTCTGCAATTCAGAATACATCAACACCTGAAATTGCAACAACAGAAGAAAAAACAGAAACAACCACTCAAAACCTTGATTTGTTAGGTCAGGCAGATGTGGTTGCAAGTGAAACGTCAACAACTGTTGCCGAGTCAGAAACTGAATCAACAACAGCTTAAATATATCATATCCGTTAAAAACAAAAGCTGTTAAAAAGCAAAGGCTTACTTTTGCTCTCTGTAAACGGTAATCTTAATACCATTTTATGTTTTTGCAACGGACAAGTGACAAATAATAAATAAATCAGCATATAAATTTAAGCGAGGTAAAATTATGCTTCAATATGAAGAATTGAGATTGCGACTTAACTCTCACAGCAATGAGCTTGAGAATCTTGCCGAAGCGTTAGGTCTTGAAAAAATGAAAAAAGAAATTGCAATTCTTGAAGAACAAGCTGCGCAAGAGGGCTTTTGGGATGATATTCAGAATTCTCAAAAAGTTTTGCAGAGAACAAGTGGACTCAAAAACAAGGTTGCTGCTTATGAAAAGCTTAAAGCAGATTTTGAAGATGCGCTTGTTATGATAGAACTTGCAGACGAAGAAGAAGACGAATCTCTTGTAGATGAATGCACAGAAAGTGTTGAAAACTTTGAAAAAGAACTTGATGCTCAAACACTTGCAACACTCTTAACAGGTGAATATGATTCAAAGAATGCTATTCTCACATTCCACGCAGGTGCAGGTGGCACAGAAGCTCAGGACTGGGCAGAAATGCTTTTCAGAATGTATAACCGTTGGGGCGAGCGTCACGGATATAAAGTTTCAACTCTTGACTATCTTGATGGTGACGAAGCAGGTCTTAAATCTGCTTGTATTCTCATTGAGGGTGAAAATGCTTATGGCTTTATGAAGAGCGAAGCGGGTATACATCGTCTTGTTCGTGTATCTCCATTTGACTCATCAGGCAGACGTCACACATCTTTCGCATCCCTTGAAGTTAGGCCTGAAATCGACGAAGATACAAATGTTGAAATCAACCCTGATGATATTGAAATGGCTGTTTACCGTGCAAGTGGTGCAGGTGGACAAAAGGTTAACAAAACATCATCCGCAGTTCGTCTCACTCATAAACCAACAGGCATTGTTGTTTCTTGTCAGGTTGAAAGAAGCCAACACCAGAACCGTGAAGTTGCAATGACAATGCTCAAATCAAAGCTCATTGAAATTAAAGAGCGTGAGCACCTTGCAAAAATTGAAGATATCAAGGGCGACCACAAAGAAATCGCATGGGGTAGCCAGATTCGTTCATATGTATTTATGCCATATACACTTGCAAAGGACCATAGAACATCTTTTGAAAATGGTAATATCAATGCAGTTATGGATGGTGACATTGACGGATTTATCAATGCATATCTTAAAATGCAGTCACAAAAGAATTTAGAAAATAACTAAAAAATAAGGCTCGGTTTTACCGAGCCTTTAATTTTTTGCCTTATGATTTTTGTCTTTCTCTTTCTGCTTTCTTCATTGCTTTTTCTTTTTCTTCACTGATATTTACAAGAAGAACAGAAACTGCCCAAGCACAAATGCCAAGCATTATAAACATTAATCCCCAGAAAGCACCGTCAAGTGTGAATGATGCAACTTCACCCAAGAAACCAACAATCAAAGATGAGATAATACCATCCATATTGAGAACTTCTGAAAGTGTGATTTCACCAGCCATAAGTGGATTTGCAAAGAAACTGAATGCAATATATGCTGCAACTGTGCTTAAAAATCCTGCACCTGAAATACCGATAATTGCTTTAATCTTGTTTGAAAAAATCGCAAAACCAAGAATTACAAGACCTAAAACAAGTGCGATTATAATAAACACAGCAGCTACAATAAGTGGTCTGTAAAGTTCATTCTGAAGGATGCTTGCTTTGAAATCAAAACTATCATCAGTAAAGCCTGAGAACATATTAATCCATTCAGGGAGCTCTGCAAGAGAAATGGATTCTTCTGTTGCCTGAAGGGTGTTTTCTCCATTGAATTTATTCAACAAATCTGAAATATCTTTGTGAGTAATCAAAATGTGAATTAAATCGGCAAAATAAAACACGGGATAAATTGCAACACAAGCGATTGCAGTAACCACTCTGAAAAGAATGTCAAAGCCAGTTGTCTTTTGTTTGATTTTATTTGTTTTACTCATATTATTTCCCCCAAGAAGAGTTAAGTTGAACTGTTCGGTTGAACACAACGTTTTCTTCTGTTGATGTAATGTCTACGCAGAAATAACCCTGACGCATAAACTGGAATGTGTCGCCAGCTTTAAGACCATCTTTAAGACCACCCTCAATAAGGCAATCTTTAAGAATAACAAGAGATTCAGGATTAAGGTTTTCTGTAAATGCACCTGCAGATTCGTCAGATGGGTTTTCTTTATTGAAAAGTCTATCATAAAGGCGAACTTCTGCTTTAAAAGAGTCTGCTTCACTAACCCAATGAAGAGTGCCCTTAACCTTTCTTCCGTCAGGTGAGTTACCACCACGGCTTTCAGGGTCATAAGTACAGTGAACACAAGTCACATTGCCGTTTTCATCTGTGTCATAACCTACACATTTAACGAAATATGCGCTCTTAAGACGAACTTCATTACCTGGGAAAAGTCTGAAATACTTTTTAACAGGTTCAACCATAAAGTCTTCTTGCTCAACATAAATTGTTTTGCCGAAAGTTACTTTGCGAGTGCCCGTTTCAGGGTGTTCAGGATGAATTTCAACATCTAAAACCTCTGTTTTATCTTCAGGATAGTTATCAATAACAACCTTTAATGGACGAAGCACAGCCATTGCTCTTGGCGCATTAGCGTTAAGCTCGTCGCGTACACAAGATTCAAGAAGACCATAATCAACAACTGAATATGCCTTTGAAACACCAATTTTTTCGCAGAAATTACGGATTGCAGCAGCAGGATAGCCACGTCTTCTCATACCACTGAGAGTTGCCATTCTTGGGTCGTTCCAACCATCAACAATGCCTTCGTTTACAAGTGCCAAGCACTTTCTTTTACTTGTAAGACAGTAGTTAAGATTAAGACGAGCAAACTCAATCTGTCTTGGTGGCATCTCGATGTCAAGTGCTCTCAAGAACCAATCATAAAGTGGTCTGTGGTTTTCAAATTCAAGTGAGCAAAGAGAGTGTGTAACACCTTCTCTTGCATCTGATAATGGATGAGCAAAGTCATACATTGGATAAACACACCATTTGTCACCTGTCTGGTGATGTGGCACATGAGCGATTCTATAAATAACAGGGTCACGCATATTGATGTTAGCAGCAGCCATATCAATCTTTGCACGAAGAACTCTTGCACCATTTTCGAATTCACCATCAGTCATTCTCTTGAACAAATCAAGGTTTTCTTCGACAGTTCTTTCTCTGTATGGGCTGTTTTTACCTGGCTCTGTGAGTGTGCCACGATATTCTCTGATTTCGTCAGCAGAAAGGTCATCAACATAAGCAAGACCTTTTTCAATAAGTTTTACTGCACATTCATAGATATAATCGAAATAACTTGATGCGAAAAGGCACTTGTTCCACTTGAAACCAAGCCATTCAATGTCTTCTTTGATTGCATCAACATATTCAGTATCTTCTTTTTGTGGGTTTGTGTCATCAAGACGAAGATTGCACTCGCCCTTATACTTTTTACTTGTTGCAAAGTTAATGCAAATCGCTTTTGCATGACCAATGTGAAGATATCCGTTTGGTTCAGGTGGAAAACGAGTCTGCACTTTGTTATATACACCATTTTCAAGGTCTTCGTCAATGAAATCGTGTATAAAGTTTGAAATGTTTGTAATTTCTTCCATATTTTTAAGCCTCTTTATAAGAATTTATTGCATTGTCAATTCTGTTCATTACTTCGTCCACGCCGAGAATTTGCATAATGTAATACAAATCAGGTGTATTTGTGCGAGATGTCATTGCAACACGAATAACAGTTGAAACATCGCCAACATGACCTTTGAATGCATCAGGATTTTGCTTATATTCCTTAACGTTAGGAGTAAATCCACAAACTGAGCAAAGTTCTTTGATTTTGTTAAACCATTCTTCCTTTGTGTCGTCCTTTGAATAAACTTCCTTGTATTTTGCAAGGATTTCTATTGCATCTTCCTTTTTGATGTTTTCAGGAAGGGTGTAATCAGCGTTATAAAGTTCGTTGTAGAAGAATGAAACATAGTTTTCAACTTCTTCCCAACAAGCAATGTCTTTTCTTGGTTTTGGGTTATCTCTGTCAATATTGAGAATTGCTTTTGCCTTGTCGCTGTTTGCTACAAAAAGGTCATAAAGCACTTTGTTATAATCTTTTGCCCAATCAACAATAAGGTTATAAACTTCTTCTGCGGTCATAACAGAAATTACATTTTTTGATACGTCGTTAAACTTAACCATATCAAAAAGTGCACCTGAAACGCTCATCTTTTTAAGATTGAATGGGAACTTAGAAATATCTTCATTCTTATTTGCTCTGCGCCAGTCTTCAAAGTTTGAATTGAGAATGGTGAGCATATATTCTTTAACTGATGCTTCCGGATACCCTTTTTCAATATAGAATGAAACATTTGCTTCAGGGTCTTTTCTCTTTGAAAGCTTTCTCTTGCCGCCGTTTTCTTCTTTCATAATCGGTGCAATGTGAGCATATTTAACAGGTTTAAAACCACAAGTTTTGAAAAGTTCAATATGAAGTGGAACAGATGCAATCCATTCATCGCCACGAACAACGTGAGTTGTATGCATTAAGTGGTCGTCGATTGCATGAGCAAAGTGATATGTTGGAATTCCGTCGGTTTTAAGAATAACAACGTCATTCACATTTTCGCTCATTTCAATTTTGCCCTTAATCATATCGTCAAATGCAATTTTTCTCTGTATGTCACCAACTGAACGAAGACGAACGGTGTAAGGAATACCTGCATTGATTTTTTCAATGATTTCATCATCGGTTAAATCTCTGCATTTTGCATAAGCGCCATAATAACCTTTGATGTCTTCGTTTTCTTGACGATTTCTGATGTCTTCAAGGTCTTCAGGTGTGCAGAAGCAAGGGTATGCTTTGCCTTCTTCAACCAACTTTTTAGCGAATGTGCGGTAGATTTCTCTGCGAAGACTTTGTGTATATGGTCCATATTTGCCGTCTTCACTATCAAAGCCTGTAACACCTTCGTCAGGAGTAACACCGAAAGCTTTAAGACCGGTTACAATACCGGTAACACCATCTTCTACTTCACGTTTTTTGTCTGTGTCTTCAATACGAAGCATAAACACGCCGTTTGTAGTTTCGGCAGTAAGTTTTGATGCAAAACCCGCATAAAGACCACCAAAGTGGAGATAACCTGTTGGACTTGGAGCAAATCTTGTTACTCTTGCACCTTCAGGTAAATCTCTTGCAGGGTAAAGTTCTTCATAATATTCTGTGGACTTGTCCACATCACTGAAAATTAAATCAGCAATTTTTTTGCAGTCTGTCATTTTATACCTCTTATTCAGGAAGAATTGCGTTTGTTGTTATGTATTTTACGCCGTTTGAAATCATATTGTTGAGCATTTCTTTTGTGTCAACTGTCCAACAAGCAGCAGTAAGATTGTTGTCGTGAATTTTCTGAATCATTTCAGGCTTGCCACGCTTCGCTTCAAAAGCAACGCCGTTGCCGTTTTCAATGCATTCTTGAAGTTTTTCGTCTGTAATTGTGTGCATCAAATACCAGAGTTCCATATCTGGTGAAAGATTTCTGAACTGACGAAGAACATCTTTGTGGAACGAAATAAGAATAACATCCTTTTCAATGTCATATTTACGGATGATTTCAAGCAAGTCAGCAACTTTTTCAACACGCTTGTCCTTAACTTCAATCATAGGACGAATATTTGCTTCTTTGCAGATTTCAATAAAGTCTTCAACAAGGCAAACAGTTGCATCAGGATAATCTTCAATGTTTGCACCGTTAGTAAATTTAACTTTTGAAAGGGTTTCATAAGACATTTTCTTAACGTCGCCCTTTTCTTTTGCCATTGATTGAAGCATATAGTCGTGAATGATTACCCATTTGTTATCAGTTGTGCAATGCACATCACATTCAAGAGCATAATAATTGTGTTTTGCAGCTTCTTTGAATGCTTCAATAGTATTTTCAGGGACGATTGAAGAAAGTCCTCTGTGAGCAGTAAGGTGAATTTCATCTAATTTTGCATCAGTTGATTCTGTAAAAGTGATAACAGGTTTTGGCCCTTTCACACCATAACGAATATCAACATATTTCTTTCTTGCAACAATACCGAGTACAGTTGCAGGGATTGCAAAACCTAAAAATTTCTTTGTGCCTTTTTTCATTTTAATGCCACCCATTCCACAAAAATATAATTATAGTCATTATACTATAAAACTGCTGAAAAGTAAATGCAAAATAGCAAAAAAATGGCGCTCTCAAGGGACGAGAGCGCTAATTTTTATCAATATTTTAGTGCTTGAAGCATTTGTTGTATTCTTTGACCCATTTGAGCACTGCCTGACGGTTATAAATAGGTGGCATTGCAGCAGTAACTGCAGTTGCTTTGCCAAGTTGCAAGCCCATTTGAACAACCTTTTTAAGAATAACTTTGTTGTTGAGAAGTCCTTGCAATTTGATTTTTATATCAGCAGGGGTCATACCGCTGAGCATTGCGCCAAGGCTTGAAGATTCTGCGTCGATTGTCATATCTTCTGCATTGAGAATGCCCTTTGCAAAAATGTAATCCAATTCATGACCTTCAAGGCGTGTGAGTAAGAGTTTAACACAAGCCATCGGTGCCATTGCCGCACCGATTTCTTTATAGTAATTCTTCTGATATGTCCAAAGAGTTTCTGCACTGTATGATAATGCTTTGTCGGCTGAAATTGCATCTGCAAGGATTTTTGCGGCTTTGAGAGCGTTTGCGATACCCGAGCCGATAACAGGAACAGTCATAAATGCAGAGTCGCCGATAGCAGCATAACCATCTGCAACCATAATTCCCAACGGTTGACGAACAGGAATATTTGCAAAATCACCTGCACGAACAATCTTCGTGCCGATGCTTGGATTTGTTTTTCTCAAACTTTCAATTTGCTCGTTTGCATAATCAAGGTCAAAACTGTGGAATCGACCAATAAGCACATCTGTATATTTTTCTTCAGTTGCAACCCAAGAAATACCAAGTTGGTTATTAGGCAACATAATAATTTTGAACTTTTCGTCGTCATTTACTTCTGCGGTTTTATTAAAGAATGCACGATAAACATAGAATTGTTCATATTCTATAGGATTATTTTGAACACCAAATGATTCAGGCAAATTCTGTCTGACAGGGGAGTTAAGACCACAAGCATCAATCACAAGGTCGGCAAAATATTCGCCCTTTTCAGTTTTAATACCAACAACTCTGTTGCCATAGAGAATCGGACCAAGAATTTTTTGTTTATATTCAAATTTAACCCCTGCTTCAACTGCGTGAGAAATCAAATATTTATAAATCTCACTACGTTCCATCTGGATTTCTTTTCTGTCATCTTCAGTGTTTTGAGTAAGAGCTGTTTCCATAGCAGGACCATAGAAAGTAACATCATTTTTAAGGTTGTAAAGTTTTTTATCAGGAATAGGCAAACCAATAGCTAAAAGACCTTTTTTATCAAAAATATCGGTCCAGTCATATCCCATTTTTGTTTTAGCATTTTTTTCATAAACAGTAACATCAAAGCCGCGCTTTGCAAGAAGCATGGCTGCGGCAATACCACCGTGGCCGCCACCGGCAACAATAATTTTCTTTCCCATAAAACAAACCCCTTTGTTTAGAATGTATAAATAAATGGTATCACAGATTTTACAAAATATCAATTAAAATAAAAAAGTCCCGAAAAATCGGAACTTTTGTTTTTGGTGGAGATGGTGGTAATCGAAACCACGTCCGAAAATCTATTCCTGAAACTTTCTACGAGTGTAGTTTATCTATTATCATTCCCTACAAGACAGCCGACAAACAGGCATTCTTTTCAGTAGCTCTGTGATGTGTGACGGACTACAGAGCAGTTATCCGTTCACATTTACTGCTAAATGACACTCCTTACCGAGCCGCAGTTCTCTCGGGGGAATGCTCGCCGCTAATTAAGCAGCAAGAAGTACTTTTTCGTTTTTGTCGTTTATTTTTATAAACCGTCCGTTTTATAGTGGTCAGACTCCACTACTCGCTTATCGCAGTTCAAAATCCCCGTCGAAATCCTTTCATCCCCATATATTTTAAGTAATAGGTAAAAGGTAATAGTGAATAGGTGGGGATGCTGACGCATCCGATAATTTTATTGTTTGTTATAGTATGACAATGAAGCAATAAAATATGTACGGATATATCCTGCTTTTGCAACCACAACAAACTCTTTTGTTTGCGGGTTGAAATAAGCAGTGTCACCGTCTTCTTTCTGCTTTTTTGACAGTGTATTTTTCTGTTGAATTACTGCATTTGCCCTGTAAAGATATTCTTCCATATCCTTGCAGTTTGTTTCTCTGCCGTGCTTGATATAGTGCTCGGTCATAGAGTCTATATCATAAAAAGTGTGTGGATAACAAGAAGTGTCAAACTCTTGAATATCAATATGTCTTTTGATTTTTGCAAGACAGAATACGGCAAAAAATGCTATCAAATCAAGAAAAAATGTTGGCGCTGTAAATCCACCATTAGCCAACAAACTCATTGTGGTTACAAAAAGTGCAACAGTTAAAATTGCTGAAATGCAAGTTGCGCGATTACTTAATGGCACATTCGCGGTGTAGTTTCTGTATTCACTGTTTTTATTTTTATCTCGACAAGACTTGCATCTTTTTGGCAAATTGAGATTTTTAGATTCATAAAAATCAATTTCAGATTGAGAGAGTGTAAAAACTTTTCCACATTGAACACAAGTTTTGTTCATATTTATCTCATTCTCTCTTTCAGTGTGCGCTCAATATTACGCTCTGCTTCTTTTTTAGCAGCAACTTCGCGCTTGTCGTAAAGTTTTTTACCTTTACAAAGACCCACTTGAACCTTTGCTCGACCTTTTTTGAAATAGATAGAGATAGGAATAAGCGTAAGTCCATCTTGCTTTGTTGTGCCGAGAAGTCGCATAATTTCTTTTTTGTGCATTAAAAGTTTGCGCACTCTCATTGGGTCACGATTGAAAATGTTGCCGTGGTCATAAGGACTGATATGCATACCATTAACGAAGATTTCACCTTCAACGATACTGCACCATGCGTCTTTAAGATTGCATTTGCCCTGTCTTAAAGATTTGACCTCTGTGCCCACAAGCTCAATGCCTGCTTCAAAAGACTCTATGACAAAATAATCATGGAGAGCTTTTTTGTTTTGTGCGATTGTAGTATTCTCTTTTTTCTCTACCATGATTAGTCACCATTATAACAAATTTCTACCCTGAATTGCTCTGGAAAGTGTTACCTCATCTGCATATTCAAGGTCGCTACCAACAGGAATACCATAAGCCAAACGGCTTACTTTTATACCCATTGGTTTTAAAAGTCGAGCAATATACATTGCTGTTGCTTCACCTTCGGCTGTGGGGTTGGTTGCCATAATAACTTCGTTTACAGAGTCGTCAGCCATACGGCTAATCAACTCTTTGATTCGAATGTTATCAGGACCAATTCCATTCATTGGTGAAATTACACCGTGCAACACGTGATATGTACCTTTATATTCGTGTGTGCGCTCAAATGCCGCAACATCTCGTGGATTTTCAACAACACAGATAGTTGAATTATCACGATTTGCATTGCTACAAATGTGGCACTTTTCACCTTCGGTAAGGTTGCAACAAACATTACAGGTGTGAATGTTTGTGTGAGCGTTGTTTATTGCGTCAACAAGGCTTTTTGTTTCACCGTCATCAAGTCCAAGAATATAATACGCCATTCTCTCCGCCGATTTTACACCGACAGAGGGCATTTTGCGAAATTCTTCTATCAACTTTTCAAGTGATACAATAGCCATAGTTTAACTCCAATTAGAATCCAAGACCTGGAATATTCATTCCGCCTGTGATTTTACCCATTTCTCTTTCCATTGTTTCGTCTGCTTTTCTCATTGCTTCATTAACTGCTGCAACGAGTAAATCTTCAAGCATTTCAACATCTTCTGGGTCAACAACATCCGGTTGAATATTAACAGAAACAACCTGATGTTTACCGTTAACCGTAACATCAATAGCTCCGCCGCCAGCTGATGCTGAATATTCTGCTTCTTCGCATTCTTTCTGAACACGAGCCATATCGTCTTGCATCTGTTGAAGGCGTTTCATCATATTTGCCTGACCGCCCTGATTAGGAATTCTTGCTTTCATTTATTTATCCTCCTCAATATTCACACCAAGTTGTTTTGCCTTTGACACAAGGTCAGAAAGGGGATTCTTTGGTGCTTCTTCTTGCTTGTTATTATAAACTGCAAGGGTATAATTTTTGCCGGTTACATCTAAAACCGCTTGTTTTATAATTTTTGAGTATTCTCCAGTTTTGAGATACATTTCAAGAACAGGTGAGCCCTTGATTAACAAATATTTGTCTTGATGCACGAATGCACTTGAACCTGAAAGCATAACAATAAGGCTCTTGTCATTTTCATAAAGTTTATCGAGAACTTCTGGCCATCTGTCAAAAGCAACTGTGCCCATTTGCGGTGGAGCAGGTTGCACTTTTTCTTCTTTAACAGGTGGCGCAACAGGTTTTTGCTCTTCTTTTATAGGCTCTGGTTTAGGCTCGGGCTTTGGCTCTTCAACTTTAACCTCTTCTTTTGGTTCTTCTTTAACAGGAACAGAAACAGGTTCTGCTTTAACCTGAATATTACCTGATTTTATAGCACTTTCTAATTCACTGAGTCTGCGAAGAATAGCATTGACATCAGTATCAAGACTTGGTGTGCAAAGTCTGATGATGCAAAGTTCTGCACTTGTTCTTCTGTTAGCACCTTGTTTCATAGTTGAAGCAGATGCAGTGAGAATGTCGATGCAAGACATAATTGTTGCAAGAGTTGTTTTTTCGCTCTGTTGACGAATTATATCAATTTCACCCTGTGAACATATAATCATACTCTCAAAATTCTTAACGGCTTTTGAAACCATAAGATTTCTGAAATGACTTGTAAGCTCTGTGATAAGGCGCTCCATATCACAAGAATCGTTATAAAGTTTGTCTACAATTTCTAATGCTTTTGCAGGATTTTTCTGGATTATTGAATCGCAAAGTTCAAAAATATATTCACGACCTGCAAGACCTGCACTTTTTGCAACTGCAGCTGAGTCAATTACACCTTCAACTGATGAGCATCGGTCTAAAAGAGAGAGAGCATCACGCATTGCACCATCGGCAATACGGGCAATGAGCATTGCGCCGTCATCTGCAAGGTTAAGATTTTCTTTTGTTGCAACTTCTTTAAGCCTTTGTGCGATTGATTCAGGTTCAATTCGTTTAAAATCAAAACGTTGGCAACGCGAAAGAATAGTTGATGGAAGCTTGTGAACTTCTGTTGTTGCAAGAATGAAAATAACATGAGCAGGTGGCTCTTCAAGAGTCTTGAGAAGTGCATTGAATGCGCCGATTGAGAGCATATGAACTTCGTCAATAATATAAACTCTGAATTTTGCGTTTGCAGGAGTAAAGTTTGCTTCTTCTCTCAAATCACGGATATTGTCAACACCATTGTTTGATGCTGCGTCGATTTCGATAATATCAAGAATTGAGCCATTGTCTATTCCACGACAGATTTCACATTCGTTACAAGGATTTCCGTCAATAGGGTTAAGACAGTTAACTGCTTTTGAAAGAATTTTTGCACAAGAGGTTTTGCCGGTACCACGAGAACCAGTGAAAAGATAAGCATGACTTGTTTTGCCTGATTTCACAGCATTTTCAAGTGTTTTTGTAATGTGCTCTTGACCAACAACACTTGTGAATGTTGATGGACGATATTTTCGATAAAACGCACGATACATATTTTCTCCTCCTTGAGCACCTATTAAAAATGCCTTAACTCAGTCATGTGTCGTGCAGGCAGACTGTGGCGCCCGGTGCAAACCGCTTAATGCTGCTCGGTTCCCCGCCTGACATGGTTCACAGCGCCCCGCCGCACAGGACCCACACGGCACACGACTGAATTAAGGCAATCAGTTATTTACCGACCTATTATACTATATAATTGGAGTAATTTCAAGAGAAAATATATACTATTTTGTGTTGTAGTTATAAAGATTTTATGATAGAATAAAATTGTATAATTTTAACATTAAATCACGGAGGATAAAACGGATGTTTAATATTATCCCACAACCTGTCAGCATTATGACTAATAGTGACCGAAAAGGATTTACTCTGCACGCGGGGACAACTATTTCTCCATATTCTTTTTCAGAAGATTTTGTAAAGTTTGTGCGTAAAAACTTTAATAAAAAGATTTGCATTCATGAAGATACGGGTGAAGAAAAATCAATCATTCTCACTCTTGATGAAAGTTTTGAATATGACGAGGGATACACTCTTAAATGTGAAAACAGACGAGTTTATATTAATGCGAAAACTGAAACAGGGTTGTTTTATGGTTTGCAGACATTAAAACAGATGCTTTTGCAAAAAGAAGGCAAGTTGCCATATACAGAGATTACTGATTACCCCCGCTTTTCTTATCGTGGGTTTATGCTTGACTGTGGCAGATATTTTTATCCAGTAGAAGATGTTAAAAAAATCGTTGACCTTATGGCTTTTCATAAACTTAATGTTTTGCATTGGCATTTGACCGAAGACCAAGGCTGGCGAGTAGAGATTAAAAAATATCCATTGCTAACAGAAAAAGGTTCAATGAGAAGTCACACGAATTTTAATCATAAGGCTCACGGTGGATATTATACACAAGAAGAAATAAAAGATATTGTCGCTTATTGTCACGATAGAAAAATAAAAGTGATTCCTGAATATGATATTCCGGGACACAGCGTAGCAGCTATTTCTTGCTATCCTTATTTATCTTGTCTTGACCGCGACTTAGAAGTTGCGACTCATTGGGGCGTTAAGCATGACATTCTTTGCGCTGGCAAAGAGTCAACTTATAAGTTTGTTTATGATGTGCTTGATGAGCTTATTGAATTATTCCCAGATAAGATTATTCATATCGGTGGTGACGAAGCGGTAAAAATGCGTTGGAAGAATTGTCCGCATTGTCAGAAGGCGATTAAAGATAACAACCTTCGTGATGAAGATGATTTGCAGATGTTCTTTATGGGCAAAGTGAATGAATATCTTAAATCGAAGGGCTATTCATCAGTAATGTGGAGTTATGATAGAATTGAAAACTCTGAAAATTTAAGTGCTGATGTTGCTTGGACTGTTTGCGGAATGGGTGACGATACAGATTTAGTTAAAAACGAACTAAAACGTGGAAGAAAACTTATCAACACTCATTGTTATCCATATTATTTTGATTTTCCTTATGGTTGGAATACACTCAAAATGGTTTGCGAAGACGATGGCGCATTAACTGATAATGACGAAGAAACTTGGGGTATTGAAGCACAAATGTGGACAGAGTATGTGCCTAATATGAAGCGTCTTGAATTTTTAACATTTCCAAGACTTGGTGCAATGGCTGAGAATGCTTGGGCAGAGAAAGGGTATCCGTCATTCTCAACATTTCTTCACAAAGCACCAACATATTGCAAATTGCTTGATGCATATAATGTGAATTATGCACCACTGAAAAAAGCGTGCCCATCATTCTTCTATAAACACACGTCTTCACTTTGGTTTAAGAGAAGAGTGTTTCACTGGCAAGGTTTACACAATTTAATTGATGACGCGAAAGCAGTTAAAGAAGCAGAAAAGATAAAAATCAACTACGCGAAAGAAAATAGTTAAAAACTTTCTATTTATATAAGAGGTGTTATATTTATGAAAAAGTATGTATTAGCTCTTGACCAGGGAACAACGAGCTCACGTGCAATTCTTTTTGACAAAAAAGGGAATATCTGTTTTAAAGCTCAACACGAGTTTACACAGATTTATCCACACACAGGTTGGGTTGAACACAATCCTATGGAGATTCTCTTTTCGCAGTTGCAATCTGTTATGGAAGTAATGGCACAAAGCAAAGCAACTGCAGAAGATATTGCAGCAATCGGTATCACAAATCAGCGTGAAACAACAATCGTTTGGGACAAATCAACAGGCAAACCTGTTTATAATGCGATTGTATGGCAATGCAGAAGAACTGCTGATATGTGTGAAAAAATCAAAGCAGACGAAGAATTGACACAATATATTAAAGACCACACAGGTCTTGTTGTTGACGCATATTTCTCTGCAACAAAAATCAAATGGATTCTTGACAATGTTGAGGGTGCGAGAGAATTAGCAGAAAAAGGTCAGCTTCTTTTTGGTACAGTTGAAACATGGCTCATCTGGAATTTAACAGGTGGCGCAGTGCATATTACTGACTATTCAAACGCATCAAGAACAATGATTTTTGATGTTGACAAGCTTTGCTGGGATAAATACCTTTGCGAAAAAATCGGTATTCCTATGGCAATGCTTCCTGAAGCAGTTCCATCAAGTAAGGTTTATGGCACAGTTGCAAAGAGCGTTATGGGTATCGAAGATTTGGCGGGTGTGCCAATTTCAGGTGCAATCGGTGACCAACCTGCAGCTCTTTTCGGTCAGGGATGTTTCGAAAGTGGTCAGGCAAAAAATACATATGGCACAGGTTGTTTCTTGCTTATGAACACAGGCGACAAGAGAGTTGAGTCAAAGAATAATCTTGTTACAGGTGTTGCATGGGGTATCGGCGACAAGGTTACTTATGCTATTGAAGGCTCTGCTTTTAATGCGGGCTCAGTTATTAAATGGCTTCGTGATGATTTGCAACTTATTCCATCTGCTCGTCGTTGTGACGAGTTAGCAGAGAGTGTTCCAAATGCAAATGGTGTATATTTTGTTCCAGCATTTACAGGACTCGGTGCACCATATTGGGATATGTATGCTCGTGGTACTATTGTGGGTCTTACTCGTGGTGCAAACGCAGCACATATCTGTCGAAGTGTGCTTGAAGCAATCGCATATCAGATGACAGACTTGCTTGAAGCAATGAAACAAGATTCAGACATTGAACTTTCAGAGCTTCGTGTTGACGGTGGCGCATCAGTCAGTGATATTATGATGCAGATTCAGTCAGATATGATTAGAACAAATGTAAATCGTCCAAAGATGGTTGAAACAACTGCTATCGGTGCGGCTTATCTTGCAGGCCTTGCAACAGGATTCTGGGAGAGCACAGAAGAAATTTCAAAAATCCGTGAAGTTGATAAAGTTTTCGAGCCACAGATGGATATTGAAAAACGCGAAAAGAGATATCGCGGATGGCTTCGTGCAGTTGAACGCTCAAGAGATTGGGTTGAACATTAATTTATAAAAAAATAGGGTGGGAGAAAACTTCCACCCTAATAACATAAGAGGCAAAATTATGGATTACGCAAAAGAGAGTTTAAAACTTCATTATGAATGGCAAGGCAAAATTGAAATAAAAACAAGAGCAAAGGCAAACGATAAAGAGTCTTTATCTTTGGCTTATACACCTGGCGTTGCCGAGCCATGTCTTGAAATTCAAAAAGATGTCAATAAATCTTATGAACTCACTCGCCGTTGGAATACAGTTGCTGTTGTGACTGATGGCACTGCAGTTTTGGGGCTTGGTGATATAGGTCCTGAGGCAGGTATGCCCGTAATGGAGGGCAAGTGCGTCCTTTTCAAAGAGTTTGGTGGAGTTGATGCAATTCCTTTGTGCGTAAGAAGTAAAGATGTTGACGAAATCGTTAATTGTATTTCTCTTTTAGGTGGCAGCTTCGGTGGAATCAACCTTGAAGATATTGCAGCTCCCCGTTGCTTTGAAATTGAAAGAAAATTAAAAGAAAAGCTTGATATTCCTGTTTTTCACGACGACCAACACGGCACAGCGGTGGTTGTGGGTGCAGCAGTTACAAATGCACTTCGTCTTGTGAACAAGAAACTTGAAGATTGCACAGTTGTGTTCAGCGGTGCAGGTGCAGCAGGTATTGCTATTGCAAAACTCATATACCAAATGGGCGCAGGGAATATTATAATGTGCGACAAAATGGGTATTCTTTGCATTGGTGAAGAATGGATGAACCCTGCACAAGCACAAATGGCAGAGATTACAAATAAAAACCATGTTAAAGGCACACTTCAAGATGCTTTAAAAGGTGCAGATATTTTTATCGGTGTTTCAGCACCAAATATTGTTACAGAAGATATGATTAAACAGATGTCAGAGAATGCTATTGTATTCCCAATGGCAAATCCTGTGCCTGAAATCATGCCCGATAAAGCAAAAAATGCAGGTGCAAAGGTTGTTGGCACTGGTCGAAGTGATTATCCTAACCAAATCAACAATGTTTTGGCATTTCCTGGTATTTTCCGTGGTGCTCTTGATTGCAGAGCAAGTGACATCAACGAAGAAATGAAAATAGCAGCGGCAAAAGCAATCGCGTCACTTGTAAGTGATGAAGAATTAAGTGAAGATTATATCTTGCCAAAAGCATTTGACGAAAGAGTGGGCACAACTGTTGCAAAAGCAGTTGTAGAAGCTGCAAAGCAAAGCGGAGTTGCAAGAATATGAATAAAAGGGGTTATACAGGCAACAACGAATTACCACAAATGACTCGGTCAGAATATATCAAAGAATATACAAAGATAACAGAATATTACGAAAAACTTCGAAAAGAAGACAAGAAATGCTATCCAATTTCTATTATTATGGCGATTGTGAATGTTGCTTTGTTGATTTATTTTATTTGTGTCAAAAATGTGGTCGGGGTTATCGTCGTTGGTGCTCTTAATGGGTCTTTGAGATACAGACGAATCATAAGACGAATGATGTATGGTGATAATCTTAAAACAACTGTTATGTCAATGCTGGTTTTAATGTTTCCTTTAAGTAGCTTGTTAAGTCGTAAAGAAATCATTGATAAAAAAGAACAAGAAATGTTACAAAGATTAGAAGATAAAAAACAATTTTGCATTGAAATAGGCACATACAACGCAGAAGAATAGGTGAAAATAATGAGTGAAAAGAAAGATATTTCAAGCACTTACAACTCAATATTTGACCAGAATATCGTGACTGAAATGGAAGATGTTGTTGAAGGTAAAGAATATCAACAAGCTTTGTTCGGGCAAGATATGACTGGTGCTATCAATGATGTTCTTTACACTCGTTCACAATACATCAAAGACTATTCTGATATTGACGAGTATTATCAAAAAGAGAAAAAAGAGCAAATTAAATGTATCGGTATGGTTTGTGTAGCTTATGCAATCATAACGGTCATATCTTTATTTGTTGAAAATTTTATGTATGCACATCCTATGATGCTTAATACAGTTATAAACGGATTTTTAACAGCAATCAAAGTTTTTTCTGGACCGATATGTCTGTTTGTTATTTTGGGTTTCTTGAAAAAATTAAAACAATTAAAAAAGCACAGACAAACTGCGATTGATAAACTTAATAATATAAAAAACGAGCATATGACAAATGCTACTTATGATGCAAATCGATAAAGGGGATTTGTTTATGGATGAAAACAACTTAAATCCACAAAAAGAAGATATTTCAGCAAGCTATAATGATATTTTTGAATATAATGTTGTTGATGTTGAGCCAGAAATAATGAACAGAGACTATCTTAATCAGATTTATGATGAAGATATGGAGTCTCTCACCAAAGTGGTGCTTTTAACTCGCACACAACATTTTAAACGCGTTGAAGAGACAAAACAGAGCTTTGAAAAAGAACTGAACTGGTCAAGAAAACTGTTGACGGTTTCTTTGATTATTCTTGCTATTTTTATTGGAATAGCAATCAGTTTTTATGCTCAAGGCTTGCGTTTTCAGGATATGTTTATAGAAAACATATTTGATATAGGCTCAAGTGATGGTTATTCTGCTACAGAATTAAAGGCTATGTGGCAGATTTTCGGTTTATCGGGCATGGTTGGAAGTCTGTTTTTGTTAGTCGGTGGTCTTCAATTCTTTTTCTTAGGTGTCGGCAACATTAGACGCATAAAGAAATTGAAAAAGACAAGAGAAAGCGCTTTGCAAAAACTTGAAGACGCTAAAAAAGAACATATGCTCGCAGGAACATATGACGCGAGTAAATAGTTAAACAAAATCAAATTTGACATATAAAAATAAAAAAACTCTTGACTATAAACCTTGTTTATACTTTATACTGAAAGCGAAAGGAGAGATTTTATGAAGATTCAGGAATTAGAAAAAGAACTGAACATAACTCGCTCAAATATTCGCTTTTATGAAAAAGAGGGTTTAATTAGTCCGCCACGAAAAGAAAACGGTTATCGTGAATATAGCGAAGACGATATTGCTAAACTTAAAAAGATTATCATTTTTCGCAAATTAGGCATTACCGTTGCAGATATTAAAGATATTTTTGATGGCACATTGTCTTTGCAAACTGCAATCGACAACAATATTGACCGATTACATAAAGAAATTGAAGAATTAAACGGTGCAATTGAAGTCTGCGAACAAATCAAAGAAGATAATTCAGACGAAAAAGATTTCCCACAAGACCATTTCTGGAATGTAATCAACAATCGAGAGAAACAAGGCGAAAAGTTTAATGAGATTATTAAAGATTATATCAATTTTGAATTAGATATTTTTAAACAAATTTTTGGAGTTAACCCTGTTGAAGAAAAGAAAAAGCGTGGTCTTGCAAGTGTGATTTTCACAATTCTTGCTATTTGTCTTTGGAGTGGTATAGTGTTAAACGATGACCGTGATATGAATTTTTGGCAAAGTTTTTTCTATCCATTTTTTCTGTTTGTACTTGCATCAATTATTATTCTGCCTCTATACCATTTATCTCGCTACAAACCCAAGATAGCAAAAATTTTAATAGATATCATTTTTATTCTTGGCATATTGTTCGTTGCAGTTCTCATTTTGTTGTGTGCCATTGGACTGTTTAACACAATGTTAGGATAAAATATTATACCGTGTAGGGTCGGGTCTCTGTGCCCGACCGTTAATTCTTATATCATCTACGGGCAGGCACGGAGACCTGCCCCTACAAAATTACTACTAACAAAAAAGAGACAGGGCAAATGCTCTGTCTCTCATTTTATATTAGGTTATTTAATTACTTGCTTGCTTCTTCAACAGCAACTGCACATGCAACTGTTGCGCCTACCATTGGGTTGTTACCCATACCGATAAGACCCATCATTTCAACGTGAGCAGGAACTGAAGATGAACCAGCGAACTGAGCGTCACCGTGCATTCTACCCATTGTGTCTGTAAGACCATAAGAAGCAGGACCTGCAGCCATGTTGTCAGGGTGAAGTGTTCTTCCTGTACCGCCACCTGAAGCAACTGAGAAGTATTTCTTACCTTGTTCAACACATTCTTTTTTATATGTTCCTGCAACTGGGTGTTGGAATCTTGTTGGGTTTGTAGAGTTACCTGTTATAGAAACATCTACACCTTCTAAATGCATTATTGCAACACCTTCTCTAACATCATTAGAACCATAGCATCTAACTTTTGATCTTGGTCCATTTGAGTATGCTGTTTCTTTAACTATTTTTAATTCACTTGTATAATAATCAAATTCTGTTTGAACATAAGTGAATCCATTTATTCTTGAAATTATTTGAGCAGCATCTTTTCCTAAACCATTTAAGATAACTCTTAATGGATTTTTTCTAACTTTGTTTGCATTGTTTGCTATACCAATAGCACCTTCTGCTGCTGCAAAGCTTTCATGTCCTGCT
>JAZLBL010000005.1:0-60384 GCA_045613685.1 Candidatus Fimenecus sp.
CTCACCAAAATCGACCATCAAACAATGTAGGGGCGATTCACGAATCGCCCGAAAAGGTTACATCTCGCAATTGGAACGGGTCATAGTCTCACCTGCCGGTTCGGTCGGTGCTTCTGCTTCGCAGGGGTGTCTACCAGACACCCGCACCGTGAATGACCCCTACATTGTTTGATGGTCGATTTTGGTGAGATATAAATTCAAAAAGAACCCGACAAATTCAAATTTATGCAATAAAAATAGTGGGGTTTTTAGCCCCACCATTTTATTTTAGTGTTTAATTACATAAGTGAAAGATAGAGTTCTTTGATTTCTGCAACGCTTGTATCTCTTGGGTTACCAGGACGGCAAGCATCAGCAAATGCTGATTCACTGAGGAAGTCGACATCTTCTGCTTTAACGATTTCTTTGAGGTTTGTTGGGATTCCAACATCAACTGAAAGCTGTTTAACAGCGTCGATTGCAGCCTTTCTTGCATCTTCAAGACTCATTGCATCAACACCTGCTACGCCCATAGCTTTTGCGATATCTCTGTATTTTTCGCCTGTTGCAGGAGCGTTATATTCCATAACTGTTGGAAGAATGATAGCATTTGCAACACCGTGTGGTGTGTCATAAAGAGCACCAAGAGGGTGTGCCATTGAGTGAACGATGCCAAGGCCTACGTTAGAAAAGCCCATACCTGCAACATACTGACCGAGAGCCATATCTGCTCTACCTTCGTCTGTGTTTTCAACTGCACCACGAAGTGAACGAGCAATAATTTCGATAGCTTTAATATGGAACATGTCTGAAAGTTCCCAAGCACCTTTTGTGATATAACCTTCGATAGCATGTGTAAGAGCATCCATACCTGTTGCTGCTGTAAGTCCCTTTGGCATTGATGCCATCATATCAGGGTCAACGATTGCAACAACTGGAATATCGTGGACGTCAACACAAACCATCTTTCTGTCTTTTTCAACGTCTGTGATAACATAGTTGATTGTAACTTCTGCTGCTGTACCTGCTGTTGTTGGAACTGCGATAATTGGAACGCAAGGATTCTTTGTAGGAGCAACGCCTTCAAGTGAACGAACATCTGCGAATTCTGGGTTTGTGATGATGATACCGATAGCCTTTGCTGTGTCCATTGAAGAACCACCGCCGATTGCTACGATGCAATCAACGCCTGCATTTTTGAATGCTTCAACACCATTCTGAACATTTTCGATTGTTGGGTTTGGTTTGATATCTGAATAGATTTCGTATGCGATTTCTGCATTATCAAGAATATCTGTTACCTTTTTAGTAACACCGAACTTGATAAGGTCAGGGTCTGAGCAAACGAAAGCCTTTTTAAAGCCTCTTGCTTTGATTTCGTCAGCAATAGCAGCGATAGCGCCTTTGCCGTGATAAGATGTTTCGTTAAGTACAAAACGATTTGCCATAATAAATTACCTCCATAAGTCAGTTGAGTCTGACAAAAATTTAACAAGGATATTATACAATAAATCCCCCTATATTTCAAGGGGGATTCTGTAGATTAAATATATTTTTTTATTTCATTAGGTGTGATTACACCTTTTTCGGTGATGAAAGCAGTTATAAGTGAATGGTCAGTAACATCAAATGCGGGGTTAAGAGTTTTTGCATTTTGTGGAATCATAGTTTTTTCATACCACATCTCCCCTATTTCACCGCCATCTCTCATTTCTATTTCTATATCGTCACCTGTTTTAATATTTTTATCAAAGGTTGAAAACGGCATACAAACATAAAAAGGAATATTATAATGTTTTGCTAAAATTGCCACTCCACTTGTGCCGATTTTGTTTGCAGTATCGCCATTGAGTGCCACTCTATCGCAACCAACCAAAACAGCATCAACAAGTCCATTTTTCATAACGAATGACGCCATATTATCACAGATTACAGTTGTGTCAACGCCTGCTTGACAGAGTTCAAACGCTGTAAGTCTTGCACCCTGCAAAAGTGGTCGGGTTTCGTCGGCAAAAGCCTTTAAATTATGACCATTTTCTTTAGCAACATAAATAGGTGCTAATGCTGTGCCGTATTTTACTGTTGCTAAACAACCAGCATTGCAATGAGTTAAAACTGAATTGCAATTTTTAAGCAATTCTGCACCATTTTCACCAATTTTGCGACAAATTGCGATGTCATCTTCAATCATTTTGAGTGCTTGATTAGTAAGACTTGCTTTAAAATTTTCTGCATTGCTTTTTTCTGCAACTTTAAGCATTTCTTCTGTTGCCCATTTGAGATTAACGGCAGTTGGTCGGCAAAGGATAAGTTTTTCGCAATAATCTTTTAACTCTTTTAAAAGAGTTTCGTATGTATCGGCTTTGCTTTTGTTCATAAGCACAGCCAATGATATTGCAGTAAAAACACCTATCGCAGGTGCACCACGAACCTTGAGAAACTTTATTGCATCAAAAATCTCATTATAATCGTCGGTGAAAACTTCTTTATATTCAGTTGGTAAAAGTGTTTGGTCAATGAAAACTACTTTGTTATTAGCAGTATCAAAACCGACCGTTGCACCATTCAAGAACATTAAAATTCACCTACGATTTCGGTTATAAGTTTTTGCATTTCTTCGCTTTTTTGTCTGCCGATTGTGAGAACTTCTTCTTCAGTAAGTCTTTCGCCTGAAAGTCCTGCTGCTTTGTTTGAAACAAGTGAGAATCCGAGCACATCTATTCCACAATGGTTTGCTGCGATTACTTCTTGCACAGTTGACATACCAACTGTATCTGCGCCCAACACTCTGAATGCACGAATTTCTGCAGGAGTTTCATAAGATGGACCTGTGCAACCGATATATACACCTTCACGAAGTTTCATACCTAATTTATCTGCACAATTAAATGCGATTTCACGAAGACTTGGTGCATAGGCAAAGCTCATATCAGGGAAACGACATCCGAAAGCGTCGTCATTTTTACCCATAAGACAGTTTTTGCCTGTGAAATTTATATGGTCAGTAATAACCATAATGTCACCAACATCAAAGCTTTCGTTAATTCCACCTGCTGCGTTTGTAACGATAAGTTTGTTAACGCCCATCATTTTCATAACACGGATTGGCATAACAACATTTTGAACTTCATATCCTTCATAAAGGTGGATTCTGCCCTGCATACACATAACATTTTTGCCGTTAAGTGTACCGAAAACAAAACGTCCAACGTGGCCAGGTGCTGTTGAAACAGGAAATCCCGGAATATCGGCATAGTCAACATACTGTGGATTCTCAATTTTTTCACCCAAAGTGCCAAGTCCACTACCTAAAATGATACCGATTTCATAGGTATTAGTAATTTTTGATTTTATAAATTCAACTGCTTTATTAACCATTTGATTCAACCTCGTTTACAACTTCACGGACAAGTCTACTTACTTCATAACCCATTTTTTCAACATCAATAGTTGTGAATTCACCGTTTTTATAAAGAACTTCACCATCAACCATTGTGAGCACAACATTGCTCTTGTTTGCTGAATATACTATATTATTAAGTATATCAAAATCAGGATACATATTAGGTGTTGACATATCAAGCACAATTAAATCGGCTTTATTACCAACCTTGATTGAACCACAATCGTTTCTGCCCTGTGCTTTATAGCCGTTAACAGTAGCCATCTTATAAATATCCTGTGGAGTAACAATATCTGCTTGATTATTGACACCCTTTGGCAAGAGTGCAGCGAGATACATTTCACGCATAATGTCAAGTCCATTATTACTTGCAGCAGAGTCTGTACCAATACCGATGTTTACACCTTTTTGAAGTAATTTATATGTGTCACAGAAACCACTACCAAGTTTCATATTACTTGCAGGACAATGGGCAACTGTTACACCCGTTTCCTTAAAAATATCCATATCTTCGTCTTCAACCCACACACAATGAGCAAGAATTGTTGGGCTATTGAAAACTTTTGCATCATAGAAAAGACGAGCAGGAGTTTTGCCGTATTTTTCCTTGCAATTTTCGTGCTCTGCCTTTGTTTCTGACAAATGAATATGATTTATATAGTCTTTTCCATTTGTATATTCGCCGAATTGCTCGATAATTGAAAGACGGTTTGTGTATTCAGCGTGCAAACTCATATCAATTTTGATTTTGCCATTCTGTGTATTATGATATTTTTCTGCAAGATAGATGCCTTCTTGGAATCTATCATTTTTAGTTATATCTTCGTCAACAAATGACACAATTGAACGACCAAAATTAGTTTTTGCTTTACTGTCAATTACGGCTTTCATTACACCGTCGCCGAAGAAATACATATCAGTAAATGATGTTGTACCACTACTGAGCATTTCGGCAATTGAAAGCATTGTACCAAAATACGCACGGTCACAGTTAAGTCTATCTTCAAATGGAAAGACTTTTTCGTTAAGCCAACGGTCAAGGGGAAGATTTTCAGCATAACCACGAAGAAGTGTCATTGGTGAATGGGTGTGAAGATTTACAAAGCCCGATGAAAGCACCTTACCTTTGCCATCATATTCTTCTCCATAGTTTTCTTGTGGTTTTTCTGCTCCGATATATTCGATTTTATCACCTTTGACACCAACAAACATATTGTTTTGGATTTCAAGGTTCGAGTTGATGATTGAAATGTTTTTGAATAGCATAATAAATCATTCCTTTGCGGGTCGTCGAGGACGCCGACCCCTACAAAATAAAATCGTACGGCGGGAGCAAGCCCCCGCCCTACACTTATTCAATGATAATTGTTTCGATGATTACATCTTCTTTTGGTTTGTTGTTGAAATAGTCAGCAGGGACTTTTGCGATTGCGTCAACAACATCCATACCTTCAAATGTTTGACCAAAAACTGTATGACGGAAATCAAGCCAAGGTGTGCCACCGATTTCTTCATATGCTTCAATGCATTCTGTTGGGAAAAGGTCTTCACGAGCACTTCTCATCTGGTCAATCAAATCTTCAGGACATTCTTTTGCCTGAACAATAAAGAACTGACTACCATTTGTGTTAGGACCTGCATTTGCCATACAAAGAGCACCGCGAAGATTATGAAGTTCACCTGTGAATTCGTCTTCGAACGCTTTGCCCCATATGCTTTGTCCACCTGTGCCTGTGCCTAATGGGTCACCACCCTGAATCATAAAGTCATTGATTACACGGTGGAAGATGAGACCATCATAGTAACCATTCTTTGCGTGAGTTGTGAAATTCTCAACTGCTTTTGGTGCAAATTCAGGGAAAAGTTTAATTTTGATTTCGCCCATATTTGTTTTGATGATTGCAATTTTGTCACCTGCAACAGGTTTATTTAACTGATGAAACATAATTTATTCTCCTTTAAAAAGACAATGTAACTTTGTTTTTGCCTGTATTTTTTGATTCATACATAGCTTTATCTGCTTTGACAACAAATTCTTCTACATCACTACGGTTTTCGACTTTTTGAATATGTACACCAATACTCACTGTAAGCATTGTATCGAGCCCCATAATTCTGATATTCTGAATGTTTTTGAGAATCGCATCTGCAAGCTTGATTGCATTTGCTTTATCAATATCTTCACAGAATACGACAAATTCTTCGCCACCCATTCTGTAAACATTGCAATTTTCGATATCTCTTGTTTCTCTTTCAAGAACTTCTGCAATAGCAATAAGGCATTTGTCACCCATTGAGTGGCCCTTTGTATCGTTGATGTTTTTAAAATTATCAACGTCCATCATATATATTGCAGTCATACCCTTTGCGTCTTTACATCTCGCAAAGCCTTCTTCAAAAATCTTATTCCAATACCAACGGTTATAAAGCCCCGTCATACTGTCACGGACATAAGCATTTTCAAGTTCTTCATTGGTTTTTTCAAGAATATGTTTTTGTTCTTGTAACTCTTTAACCATATTGTCAAGCTGTTTATTTTGCTCAACAATGAGAATTTCATTATAAACTGCTCGACAACGGTTACAATAACGGCTATATGAAACTACAAAGGAAACAAAAGACAACACGATGATACCCACTGTTGCTTCAAAGTCAAGCTCTTCTATCCCATTTCTTGTAAAGTTAGTTACTAAAAACAACGTTGTACTCAATGTTACAAACCATGCTGAATATCTTGGTGCAAGATAAATACCCTGTGTAATAATAACTATTGTAGCTGTATAAACGATAATTGACGCTTCAAGATTTCTGTTGACGAACAACAAAAACGAAACCCAAACCATATAAAAAGCTGTCAAGACGCTCACCGTTGCAAGTATCTTTTTATCATTTTTCTCAATATCTTTTGATTGATGTCTTACAACAAAATAGAACACAAAAGATATTACAAATAACGCCAGATAAACCAACGCATAATCCAATTGGAAATTATAAAGTTCCCAATGAACACCAAATGAATAAACTGACATTATGAAAAGCGCGAGTATGCAGGCAATGGGCAAAAATGCTTTTACACTTGAACTGTTTTTTGTTGCAAATTCAACATGCAATGCTTTTTTAATTTTAGGGTCTTCCCAACGTTCAAATTCTTCACGTCTCACATTAAAAGACATATTAGCCGTTAAATTTTTAAAGTAACCCATTATCCTTCCCCCTTCGTTTTATTTTCTCTTATTTTTATTCTACACTCTTAAGTGATTCAATCATATCAATCTTTTTAAGTTTGAAATACATTACAAAGTTCACTATCAATGAGAATACAACTGTTAGAATTGCGCCGATTAAAATGCTATACCACTGAAGTTCTCTGCCGAACATATAAATATCTGTTTCAACAGTAACCATAACGAACTTATGTAAAACGATACCCAAGAATATACCAAGAATTGTACCGAGAACTGTAAGTACAAGGTTTTCACGGAACACATAAGCTGCTGTTTCGTTATCATAGAAGCCTAAAAGTTTAAGTGTTGCAAGTTCTCGTCTTCTTTCAGTAATGTTAATATTGTTAAGGTTATAAAGAACTATGAATGCCAAAGCACCCGCTGCGAGAATCATTATAACAATAACAAAATAAAGTCTGTTGATAACATCTTTAATGTCGTTAAGTTCAGTTTCATTCATTGTAATTGTGTTAACGCCATTAATTTTAAGAATCTGTTCACTGAAATCTGCAACATTCACAGCATCTGTTGTTTTAAGATAAATTGTATTAAGTTCAGCAGATTCATTATAAATTGTCTGGTAAAGATTAGGTGTCATATAGATATAATGGAAAATATAGTTTTCTGTTATACCCATAATTTTTACTTCTTTAGGGAATGCGTCTGACTCACCTTTTCTTATAAAGATGCTGTCACCCACACCTACACCCAACATATTTGCATATTTTTCTGTAATGATTACACCATCATCTGTGAGATTTAAATCAGTTAAAAGACCTGTTCTTTCTTCAAGTTTTACAAACTGTTTGAAATCATCAATATTTCTTGGCACAACCAAATATGCATTCTCTTCGTTTTCGAATTTTGCATCATTAGAATTTGTTGCATATACCATTATTCTGTTTGCCTGCAAACCGCTTTCAACATCTGACAAATCAGAAATGTCTGCAAGCATTGCGCGACGCTGTGCTCTTGTGAGAGTTGAATCAACACTTACAATTCCGTCAAACTGGAACACTTCGCCATATTGGTTATTTGCCATAGCTGAAACTGAGTCACGAATACCAAAGCCAACAAGCAAGAGCGCCATACATCCGCCAACACCAAAAAGTGTCATAAAGAAACGCTTTTTGTATCTGAAAAGGTTTCGCATTGCTGCTTTCTGACCAAAGTCAAGTCTTTCCCAGATAGCGTCAATCTTTTCAAGGAAAATTCTTTTACCTGCTTTTGGTGCTTCTGGTCGCATAAGCTCTGCTGCACCACCGAGGAGTGTTTTGTGACAAGCAAAATATGCTGCGCCAACTGTGCAGATAATTGCTGCAATAACTGCTGTAATACCATAGAGAGCATTAAACTCAATTACGCTTTCACCCAGGTTATAATAAACCATTTTATAAGCGGAAACGATGATTGTCGGGATTGTGAACTCACCCACAAGCACACCGATTATGCCACCTATCAAAGTTGCAAACAATGCATAGTAAATATATTTTGATGCGATTGCTTTTTGGCTATATCCCAAAGCTTTGAGAGTACCAATCTGTGTTCTCTGTTCTTCAACCATACGAGTCATTGTTGTAAGTGCAACAAGTGCTGCAACAATGAAGAAAATGATTGGGAAAACTGTACCGATTGCGCCAATGCTTTCTGCATCAGTGGTGAAACTCATATTTGACTCAACAGATGTTCTGTCGAGAACATACCAAACAGGCATTTCCATATTATTGATATCTGTTTCTGCTTTTGAGAGTTTCTCTTTTGCATCTGCAAGCTCGTCGATTGCGTCTTGCTTTGCGATTTCATATTGTTCCTTACCACGTTGAAGTTCAATTTCAGCATCAGTAAGTTTCTTTTCTGTTTCTGTTATTGCACTTTTATCTGCAAGAACTTTTTCAACTTCTGCGATAGTCTTCTTGCCTTCTGCTACTTCTCTTTTACCTTCTTCTAACTCTGCTCTCTTTGCTACCAACTGTTTTTCGAGAGTATCATAAATACCAGTAACAAGTAAAAGTGCATTTCTCGCTTCTTCTAATTCTTGGTCTGTAACATCAGGGTCCTGAAGCATTTGGTCATAAGCATCTTTTGCGACCTGAACTTTGCCTTTTTGCTCTTCATAAGCTGCTTCCATTCGGTTGAGTTCTTTCTCACCTTCGGCAATTTCTTTTTCTGCTTCGGCAATCTGTTGCTTTCTGAGTGGAAGCTCAGTTTCGGCATTTGCTAAAACCTGTTTTTCTTCTTCAAACTTTTGTCGAGCGTCTTGAAGCATTGCTTCAGTATCAAGAAGTTTCTGATATGACTCAGCCAACTCTGTTTCAGCAGTTAACTTTGCTTTTTCATAGTCATTAACTGCACTTTGAAGCATTTCTGCACTCTTTGCACGGACTTCGCTGAAACGGATTGCACAACGCTTATCTGAAATATTTTTAATTCCGTCAATTACTGACTGGATTTTTTCTTTGTATTCATCACTGTAACAATTAAGTTCTTTTGCACCATCAACAAGCACATGGACATTTGTATAATAGTCAATTACGAATGCTTCTTCTGGGATAACGATATAACCGTCAACAATACCATCACCGATACTGCTTGTGCCCATATCACCATTAAGGAAATATGAAGTTGAGCCGATACCGACGATTGTATATGTATCAGCAGCGAGAGTGTCGAAAATATCTTCATCAGAACCACTTGTGAAAGTAACACTATCACCTATTTTAAGCCCTGACGCGTCAATGAATTCACGGCTCACCACACATTCGTTATAAACTGTGGGAAATCTGCCTTCGCTGACTTTTACATCATTAATTGTTTCGGGCATTGACATAATCTTTGTAACAATTTCATTTGAATTGACAAGGCAGATATAATCCTTTTGGATTGAGCCTTCTGCCATATTAACGCCCTGAACACCTTTTATTTTATTAAGGTCTTTCTTGGTTATACCAAGAGTACCGATAACACGGATATCCATAAAGTTTTCCGCATCATATATTTTATCGGCAGTTTTATGCATTGCAGGCATTGCTGAACGGATTCCTGAATAGAATGCCACGCCTAATGCAGCAATGAGCAAGATTGAAATAAAGCGGCTAAAATTCTTCTTTATTTCTCTGCCGAAATCTTTTCTTAACGATTTAGTCATTTTTTTCTTCCTTTTCTGCGCTGATTACCATTCAATCTGTTCAACAGGAGCAGGATTTTCATTAATGAGAATTTTATCAACCTGTCCGTTCTTGATTTTAACAATTTTATCTGCCATTGGTGTCAATGCAGAGTTATGTGTAATAACAATAACTGTCATATTCTTTTCTTTACAAGTATCCTGCAAGAGTTTGAGAATTGACTTGCCTGTTATGTAGTCGAGAGCACCTGTTGGCTCGTCGCAAAGCAAGAGTTTAGGATTCTTCGCAAGTGCACGGGCGATAGAAACTCTTTGTTGCTCACCACCTGAAAGCTGTGATGGAAAGTTGTCAAGTCTGTTGCCAAGACCCACTTCACCAAGAACTTTTTCTGCATCAATGGGATTTGCACAAATTTGAGCAGAGAGTTCAACATTTTCAACTGCTGTAAGATTCTGCACAAGGTTATAGAACTGAAACACAAAACCTACATCATCACGACGGAAGCCAGTAAGCTCTTGCTCTGTATATTTTGAAATATCTTTTCCATCAACAAAAACTTCGCCTGATGTTGGCTTATCCATTCCACCAAGAATGTTAAGCACAGTTGTTTTACCTGCACCTGATGGTCCGACAATTACGACAAATTCGCCCTGTTCAATAGGGAAGCTGATTCCATCAAGAGCCTTGATTTCAACCTCGCCCATTTTATAGGTTTTTACCACATCATTAAACTGGATAAATGACATTTTTTTCTCTCCTAAGGTAAAAGTTTATATATACAGTTAATTGTATCATATATTTTAAAATATTGCTACACATATTTTATATAATATATTTGTTAATTTTTTATGAATTTCACAAAAATAATAGACAAGTGTTGATTATTGAACACTTTGGTGCTATAATCGACACCTAGTACATTATTTAAGGAGATATATTATGGCTATCAATGATAATGACACAAGAGTTAAAAGAACGAAAAAACTTATTCGTCAAGGTCTTGCTGAGCTTTCAAAGACAAAGAGTCTTTCAAAAATCACAGTTAAAGAACTCACTGACCTTGTTGAGATTAACCGTGGCACATTCTATCTTCATTATAAGGACATTGCAGATTTAGTTGAATCAATCGAAACTAACCTCTATAATGATTTCGGTGAATTCATCAATAGCGTTACCCCAAAAGCCGTCATCAAAAAGCCTATCGATGTTCTTGAACAATATGCGAAATTTGTTGAAGAGAACAAAGAAGTGTTTGCAATGCTTATGGGCGTACATGGTGACGCTGAATTCGTTTTCAAACTCACCACTCTTCTTGACGGCAGAATCTATGATTTATGCAAATCATTCTTCCCTAATATGAATCAAAGCATCTATGATTTTTCAACAGAATACGGCAAATTTGCTGCTATTGGATTAATGAACTGTTGGTTCATCAAACACCCTGAATGGACCGCAAGACAAGTTGCTGAATTGTGGTTCCAGCTTATGACCAGAGGTCTTCAGGGTATGGTTGAAAACAAACCTGAGGGGGTTTAATTTTGACAGCGTTACTTATCAAATTATTTATTCGTGACAGTGAAAACACAAAGGAAACTTCTGTGCGCACAGCTTATGGTACATTGGGTAGTACAACAGGTATTGTTGTCAACATTTTGCTCGCAGTGATTAAGTATTTTGCTGGTATGCTTTCTGGTAGTATTTCTGTTACTGCTGATGCTATCAACAACTTATCTGATGCGGGTTCATCAATAGTTTCACTTGCGGGTGTAAAACTTTCTGCAAGACCTGCTGACAAGAGCCACCCTTATGGTCACGGCAGACTTGAATACATATCTGCTTTAGCAGTTGCTGTGCTTGTTTTTCTTATGGGATTTGAGCTTTTGAAGGGCTCTGTTGATAAGATTCTGCACCCTGTTCCTGTAAAGTTCAACTGGTTAGCACTCATCATTCTTGTTGTCAGTATTTTTGCTAAACTCTGGCTTGGAATGTTCAATAAGAAACTTGGTAAAAAGATTAACTCAGCACCAATGATGGCAGTTATGAAAGATTGTTTCAGTGACTGTTTGGCAACTGGTGTTGCGGCACTTTCAATTATCGTTTCAGCATTTTCTGAAATCGCTATTGACGGATATCTCGGCATTATTGTTGCAGGGTTTATTCTTCTTGCGGGATTTAACATTTCAAAAGAAACTTTGGGTGTTTTGTTGGGTAATCCACCTGAGCCAGAATATGTTGAGCTTATTGAAAACAAGATTTTATCTTATGACCATATTGTTGGTGTGCATGATTTGATTGTTCACGACTATGGTCCAAGCCGTCGTTTTGCATCTGCTCACGCAGAAGTGCCTGCTAATATTGATATTATGGAAGCTCACGACGTAATTGACCTTATCGAACGCGACATTATGAACGAAATGGGACTTCTTATTTCAATTCATATGGACCCGATTATTGTTGACGACGATAGAATTAATACCTTGCGTCAGATGACAAGTGATATTGTCAAAGAAATCGATTCAGAACTTTCAATTCACGATTTCAGAGTTGTTGAAGGTCCGACACATACAAATTTGATTTTTGATATTGTTCTTCAACATAACCACAAGGACAGTCATGAAGAAATTATCAACAAGATAAATGAAAAATTGAGCAAAATAGACGAAAGATTTTTCACAGTTATAACAATAGACCACTCTTTTAACTAAATTTTAATTTTTTGTCGATTTGCTATTGCAAAAACCACAAAATATAGTAGAATATATGTGTAAATTATTCATATATTGTTTTTGAGTTTTCGGAGGTTAAATTATGGCAGACAGAGAAATTACTACAATACCAAATGGACCTCTCGGTATTATCGCTTTACCGGGATGCGAAGAAATGGCAGAGAAGATTGACCGTTATCTTGTAAAATGGCGTTCACAGCAAGATTCAGAGCACAAAGCGTCAATCGCTTTTTCAGGTTATGAAAGAGAAACATATATTCTCAATGCTTCTTTCCCTCGTTTTGGTACCGGTGAAGGAAAATGTACTCTTCACGAATCAGTTCGTGGATATGACATCTACATTCTCATTGATGCTTTTAACCACGGTGTTACTTATAAAATGTACGGTCAGACAGTTCCAATGAGTCCAGACGACCACTATGCTAACCTTAAAAGAGCAATTTCTGCTATCGGTGGTAAGGCAAAGACAATCACAGTTATCATGCCAATGCTCTATGAAGGCAGACAGCACAAGCGCTCTTCAAGAGAATCACTTGACTGTGCAGTTATGCTTCAAGAACTCTGTCTTTCAATGGGTGTTGATAACATCATCACTTTTGATGCTCACGATGCTCGTGTTCAGAACGCAATTCCTCTTAATGGTTTTGAAAGCATCTCTCCTGCTTATCAGATGATTAAAGCTCTTGTAAACAATGTTGATAACCTTAAACTTGACAAAGAACACACAATGATTATTTCACCTGACGAAGGTGCTATGAGCCGTTGTATGTTGTATTCAAACTATTTAGGCCTTGACCTTGGCATGTTCTACAAACGCCGTGACTATTCAAGAATCGTTGACGGTAGAAAACCAATCGTTGAACACTCTTTCCTTGGCTCAAATGTTGAAGGCAAAGATGTTATTATTATCGACGATATGATTTCATCAGGTGAATCAATGCTTGATGTTTCAACAAAAATCAAAGAACTTGGTGCAAATAGAGTATTCATTTTCTCTGCATTCGGTCTTTTCAATGCAGGTCTTGATAACTTTGACAAGGCTTATCGTGATGGTCTTTTTGATAAAGTATTCACAACAAACTTGGTTTACAGAATGCCTGAACTCAAAAAGCGTGATTGGTATTGCGAAGTTGAACTTTCAAAATATCTTTCATATATTATCGATACACTTAACCACGACAAATCAGTTAGCAAGCTTCTTGACCCAGCTGATAAGATTGATATTCTTCTTAAAAAAGCAGGACTTAAATAAGAATATAAAAATTAAAAGCACCCTACGGGGTGCTTTTTTAATGAATAGTGAAGAGTGAATAATGAATAGTTAAAGGTCTGCGACGCGAATTATAGATGAAAGTCCCCAAGTTTGGGGACTTTTTGTATTACTTATTCTTTATCTTCTTCGTTTTCATCTTCTCCGTTTGTTTTTTTCTTACCAAATAAAAGAAATGCCATAAGACCAAATGCAAATAGCATCATTGGTTTAAAAGCTATATTTGTGTCGCCAAAAACCATAATTGCTGCACAAACAAACATTCCTAACATACAAATTTTAACGAATGTTTCCATATTTCTTTCCCTTAATTCAACCTAATGAAATTGTTCCCGGTTTCATCATAATTGTATATGCTTCATACCCTGTATAATAAACATTTTTTGGATAAGCTAATGATTTATAATAAACGTGGAAATCTACTCCATATAAAGTGAATTTTGATTCAAGTACAGTTCCTTTTAATGCATCTCTTACTTCACCTTTTCTAATTTCAGCCAAAATTTCACTTTTTGCATTTTCTGAAAAGCCAGGAATATCTTTCATATATTGATAAATAACATCAAACATTCTATCATAGCCCAAATATTGTGTATTGCTTATAGTTAGTTCCTTTGTTTTTTGATATAGTCCTTTTAAATAATTCATAGAGAACAATGTATTTAAATTAGCATCAATAAGTCTTTGGTCAAACGCTTGTGAATCTGGTAAAAATATTGTTGTAGAAAAGCCACTTGATTTTACTTTATCAAACTCAGTTTTTAAATCGTCAATAATTAAATTCGTGTCATTTGAAACCTTTTCAAAAGAAATCATTTGATTATTTGTAGAAGTATAATCAGTGATTAACACTTTATCTTTTTTTATTTCAATTACTATTGCTACATCAAAACTGCAGTTGCCTAATGGATGAATTATTACTTCTCCTTTTTTAGGTACCCAAGAAACATTTTCTTCAGCTTGTAAATTTGTTTTAATTTTTGCTATACAATCCTCAAAAGTAAGGTTTTTTACAGTTTCAATACTTTTTGTTGTTTTATAAACATCAAGAATATAATCATAGAAAGGTAAATCTTTAACAACATACACCTTATCGTTTTCAAAAATTATGTAGTCATCCATATATTTCCATGTGCCACTCATATATGAATATAATTCATCATTATTTTTAAATCTTTTGTTCATGTCTTCAAATACTGGTATTAGTATTGTTGAAAATAAAACAACAACTAACACCAATGAGCAAATAGTAATCATTTTGCGTTTTTTGTCTTTAAATAATAAATCCTTAATTTTTGTCATTTAAATCCCCTCATCTTTCTTTTTTGACATTTTTATCATATCACACTACTTTCTATTTTGCAAGTAATTTTTACTTGCAAAATTACTTGTATATTTTTATTGCAAATTGCAATAAAATTTATAGTGTAGAGGTGATTATATGTTTGAAATACAAAGTCAACAAAAATCAAATAAAACTATTCGTATGCCGAATGAATTGATTGATAAAATTCAAATTCTTGCAGACCAGAATGATATTTCTTTTAATCAATTAGTTGTTCAGTGTTGTGAGTATGCACTTGGTCATATGATGAATGAAGATAAATAAAACCGACAGTTTGTTTAACTGTCGGTTTTTGTTTTTACGGGACGAGTGGGCATCGTCCCCTACATTATTTAACTACTTTTATTGTGTTGATTTCGAATGGTTTGAAGTCAACTGTGATTGTGTTGTCAACAACATCCAATTCTTCAATATTATTTTCAAGCATATCGCAAAGGTATGCTTTTTTAATATCGAAACCGAATTTTACATTTGCAGTTGTTCTCTTGTTGTAATATTCACAACCACGAAGAATGATGCTGTCTTCGGTTTCTGCTTTCTTTGCAGTTTCAAAGATTACATTTTCAGCATCAACTGTGAAGAATGAGAATTCGTTTGCAAGTGTGCCTTTATTCTCCCCTACCTTTTTACAAAGCATTGGAATATTAAGGTCATAAGCCTTTTGAATTGTGCCTGCTTCACGATAATCCCCTGCGTGTGGGAAGAGAGAATATGTAAATGTGTGTTCACATTTATCTGCATCAGGGTCAGGGAATGTGCCACATTTAAGCAATGTGAGACTCATTACACCGTCGTGAATTGCGTGACCATATTTGCAGTCATTCATAAGGCTGACACCATAGCCATACTCTGACAAGTCGCAGTATTTATGAGCACAGACTTCAAAACGAGCTGCATCCCAGCTTGTATTTTTATGAGTTGGTCTTTCAACTGAACCGAACTGGATATCATAAGTTGCCTTATTTGTATTTACATCCACAGGGAATGCAGTTTTAAGGATAAGGTGTGATTCTTTCCAATCAATGAAATTTTCAAAATCAATCTTATCAATGTTGTTGTAAAGATAGATATTCTGAACGATTGTGCTATTTTTGAATGTCTTTGTGATTTTAAGACCTGCACGCTCACCTTCGTTAAGGATTTCAACTCTTTCTACATTATCTGCTTCCCAATGTTTTTCTGTATAATAACTGCTCATTTCCCAGTTATCATATTCTCTTGGATAGTCTTCATATGCAGTAAGAACATTACCACGTGTACCCTTTTTGAGCACTTCACGATTATTTCTCTTATCAAAAATGCTTGTGAAAGTACCCTTTTCATCAAGAGTAAGACGGAAGAAATCATTTTCTAATGAATTTTCAGTAACAACGATTTTGTTGTCTGCTTCTGTTGGGTTGATTACTTTATATCCCTTTGCTGGAACATTTTCTGCATAAACCCATTTGCCATCAATTTCAACTGCACCACTATTTACAAATGAATGTGGGTTGAATACAACATATCCATCTGTTGCCTCAACATTATTTGCAATTTCAGTTGTTGTGTCGTTGATGATTTCATTACCAACTGCACCGATTTCTTCATACTGTTGCCAAGAAACGTCATAAACTTCTTTAATTGATGAACCTGGAATAATATCATGGAACTGGTTGAGAAGAATTGTTTCCCAAGCGTTCATCATATCTTCTTTGCGATATTTATAACCATTCAAATGCTCATCAATAAGAGAGAGAGTTTCTGCTCTTTGGAACATAAATTCACTCTTGCGATTATATCTCTTATTCTTTGCTTGTGAAGTGTATGTACCACGGTGGAATTCGAGATAGAGTTCACCATTCCAATGTGGAATTTTAGGGTTATTCTCTGTCTTTGACTTAATATCATCAAAGAATTCACCTGAATATGCCATAATTGGTGTTGATGTGCCAGGGATACCATTCTCTAATCGACGGAAATATTCCAAATCCTTTGCGTATGGTCCACCACCACCGTCACCAAATCCGAATGTCATAAGAACATTGTCATAAAGGTCTTTCTGCTGATATCTGTCATAAGCACCGCGAAGCTGACTTGCATTGAGTTTTCCGTTATATGTAACATTTGTTGCAGGTTCAACGCCCTTAACTTTATCCTGTGCAGTCATAAAGTGAGTGAATACAGGTGTGTTGTCGATACCGTACCAGATGAATGTATCATAAGGCATTTTATTCATTTCGTTCCAACCAATTTTTGATGTAACGAATTTATCAACACCGCATTTCTGCAAAATCTGTGGTAATGCCGCAGAATAACCGAAAACATCAGGCAACCAAAGGATTTTACTGTCAACGCCGAATTCGTCTTTCATAAAGCGTTTGCCATAAACGAACTGACGAACTAAACTTTCACCTGAGCAAAGGTTACAGTCGGCTTCAACCCACATGCCACCTTCAACTTCCCAACGGCCGATGCGTACCATTTCTTTAACTTCTTCATAAAGCTCAGGTGCATCCATTTTGAGATATTTATAAAGCTGTGGTTGGCTTGACATAAACTTATATTCAGGATATTTCTTCATAAGTGCAAGTACAGTTGAGAATGAGCGAAGAATCTTTTCTCTTGTCTGTGCAAGAGTCCATTCCCAAGCAACGTCAATATGAGTATGTCCGATACAGAATGCGAAAACATCACCTTTACGGCAGTATTTTCCGTAAAACTCTGTTTTAAGATAGTCGATTGCCTTATCAAGAGATGCATAATATTCATCAGAATAAGGACTTCTCATATCAATGAAATTGAGAGCATTATTAAGATGTTTTTTGATTTCAAAATAGTTTCTTGAATTTTCATCCTCATAAGCTAAAATTTCAAAAGGCACTTTTATATCATAATAAAGTTGTTTTGTTTTGCTATCCACAAGTTGAAGATTTGTTACAAAATCAACATATTCATCATGAATGCTACCTGAATAAGCATAAAGATAAACTTTATGATTACCCTTTGTTAAGAATACTTCACGGTGGTTTTTATCAATTCCTTGTTGAAGCTTGCCATCAACATAAGCTATAAACTGTGGGTTAATATCACACCAACCAAGACGAGCATCACTCGCTACTGCAAGTTGAATTTCACCTTCCCAGTTTTCTGGCACCTTGATTTCGTTATAAAACCAGGCGTGCTTATCTTTTTTGCCACCCCAACGATTAATGTATGGTGTGAAAAGAGTAAAGCTATCGTCGATTGGGGGCAATGTGTTATCAAGTTTATAATCACACTCTTTATAGAGAAAATCCGTTACAGGGATATTCTCTTTAATTACAAGTTTCTCGAATTCTTCAAGAAACACGTTTATTCTGTCTTCAATAAAATCTTTATACATAAGTTTTCCCCTATTCCCCAAATATGTCGGACATCATATAAAATGAGCCACAGACGAGAATTGTTTCGTCTTTTTTGGTGTTTGAAAGAATATATTTATAACCCTCTTTAGGATTATTAATTGATTTTGTGTTTTTGCAGTATTTTTCTGCGATTTTTTTAAGTTTTTCACTATCCAATGCTCTTGGGTTACTTGGTGTAACCGTTACAACAGATTTGCAAAGTGGTGCGATTTTGCTCACATAACTTTCGCAATCTTTATCTGCCATAAGACCTATGAGCATATTGATGTTTTTCACATTGTACTTATTAAGGAAATTATAAAGTGCTTCGGCACAACCTTCATTATGACCGCCGTCACGGATTATAAGTGGATTTTCACCGATAACTTCCATTCTTGCAATCATTCTTGTGTTTTCAACACCATCGGCTATTGCGATTTCGTTTAGACCAAGCACCTTTGCACATTCGATTGCATTGACAGTGTTTTCAATCTGATGATTGCCTGTAAGTTTTGTCTTGTAAACATTATTGCAATAAGTAAAAACTGTGCCGAGAATTGAATCGTCAAGAATTTCAGTTTCTTTTGGGTTTGTAATAATTAAATCACAATTTTTATTTTCGCAAGTTTCTTTTATCACTTTCAAAGCATCGTCGTGTTGATTTGAAGATGTAATAACAGGCACATTTTCTTTGATTATTCCACATTTTTCAAATGCAATTTTTTCGATAGTATCACCTAAAATTGCCACGTGGTCAAGAGATATTGATGTTATTACAACTGCTTGCGGTTTCTTTATAACATTTGTCGCATCAAAACGACCACCAAGCCCCACTTCAAGCACCACATATTCACATTCTGCTTTCAAAAAACAAAGAAATGCAGAAACTGTGATTGCTTCAAATTCTGTTATGATAATATCTTTTTTATTTAATTCTTCGATTTTTTCACGGACTTCACTTACACATTCTGCGAAAATATTTTTATCTACATTTACACCATTTATTTGAATTCTTTCGCAGAAATCAATAACATAGGGAGAAGTGAAAAGTCCTGTTTTTTTGCCACTTGCTATGAGCATATTAGAAATCATTGTGGATGTTGAGCCTTTGCCGTTTGTGCCTGCAATATGCACAATTTTAAGCTTATTTTGTGGATTATCAAGCAAGTCCAATAACATTGAAATGCGCTCAAGTCCCGGTTTGATTCCAAAAGTCAACAGAGAGTGAATGTATTCTACTGATTCGTTAAAATTCATAGGTTTATTTCATTTTCATTGAGATATCAAATGCTTTTACAGAGTGAGTTAATGCACCGAGAGAGATAATATCAACACCTGTTTTTGCAACCTCTGCAATATTGTCGAGAGTGATATTTCCTGATGCTTCTGTTTTTGCTCTGCCGTCGATATATTCTACACATTCTTTCATTTGCTCATTTGTCATATTGTCAAGCATAATGATGTCTGCACCAGCATTTACTGCTTCTTTTACTTCGTCAAAGTTTCTTGTTTCAACCTCGATTTTCACCATATGACCAAGCTTTGAGCGGAGAATTGCAACTGCATTTGTAATTCCACCACCTGCGTCAATGTGGTTATCCTTAAGCATTGCACCGTCAGAGAGATTGTATCTATGGTTTTTGCCACCACCACAAACTACTGCATACTTTTGTAATGCACGAAGTCCCGGAAGTGTTTTTCTTGTATCTGTAACAGATGCATTTGTGCCTTCACAGAGCTTAACCGCTTTATTTGTTGCAGTTGCGATACCTGACATATGCTGAATGATATTGAGCGCTGTTCTCTCGCCCTTTAAGAGACAAGCAGTTTTACCGTTGAATTCAACGATTAAATCCCCTGCTTTTACTTCGTCACCGTCGTTTTTATGAACTGTGTATGTGAAAGTATCGTCAAGCAAAGTGAAAACTCGCATTGCGATATCTAACCCACAAAGCACACCATCTGCTTTTGCTACAAAATATGAGTCATTTCTCTGATTTTCAGGAATTAAGTAATCCGCTGACACATCAATATAGTTAATGTCTTCTGCGATTGCTTCTTTGATAAGATTATCTACATAAAACTGATTTAATTTCATTGGTCATTGACCTCCTTGAGAATTATATAAGCAACTGTTGCAAGACTTAATGCCTCGCAATATTCTGGGGTAATTTTAAATTTACCGTTTTTAAGTCGGGTTAATATTTCACGAACTCGTTTATAACCATTTCGCACAGCATCTTCATTTGCAGGCATTACAAAATATGAACGCTGCATAATATTGCGGATTTCTGTGCGCACACCCTTTAAAAGTGGTGCACCGTCAAGGTCTTGTTTCTCGATTTCTGTAATCTTCACTTCAGGGTATTTCATATCGATACAACGGATAATATCGTCTGCACAACGTTTGCCGAATACAAGTGCTTCAAGTAATGAGTTACTTGCAAGTCGGTTTTTGCCGTGAACACCTGTGTTTGCACATTCACCGACCGCATAAAGTCGAGATATGCTTGTGCGAGAGTTCAAATCAACTTCAATGCCACCCATTAAATAATGCTGACAAGGGAAAATCGGAATCAAGTCCTTTGTGATATCAACATTATACTTCAAGCAACCTTTGTGAATACCCGGAAAACGATTTAAGAGATATTCTTTATCACGATGAGTAATATCAAGATAGAAATTATTGCTACCTGTACGGCGAGATTCAATGATAATTGACTTTGAAACAACATCACGGGGAGCTAATTCAAGTCTTTCATCATAACGATGCATAAATCTTTCTTTATTACAGTTGAGAAGATATGCACCTTCACCACGAACTGCTTCACTAATCAAAAACTGTTCGTTTTCGTCAGAATTAAATGCAGTTGGATGGAATTGAACATAGCTTAAATCTTTAATTCGAGCACCAAGCTCAAATGCAAGACGAATGCCATCACCTGTTGCAACTTTCGGGTTGGTTGTGTATTTATAAACTCGGCCTATACCACCCGTTGCGAGCACACAATATGATGAAAAAATCTCGTCTTGTCCGTCATTTGTGAGAACATGAGCACAGATACCACTTTTTACTCTTGTGAGTTTATACACAGGTGTGTTTTCAAGAATGGTAATGTTTTTTCTTCTCTGCACTTCTTTAACCATTGCACGAACCATTTCGGCACCTGTGGTGTCTTTATGGTGAACAATTCTTCGTCTGCAATGACCACCTTCAAGAGTCATATTGAGTTCACCATCAGGACGTTTGTCAAACTCAACACCATAGTCGATGATTTTATAAATCTCGGCAGGTCCTTCTTCGACAAGAACAGTAACAGCATCAATATCGTTAGCCTGTTTGCCTGCAATCATAGTGTCGTTGATATGCAATTCATAGCTATCGTTTTCTAAGTCGAGAACTGCTGCAACGCCACCTTGTGCAAGAGATGAGTTTGAATCTGTGTTACTCTTTTTTGCAAGGATTATAATATTAAGATTTTCGGGTAATGAAAGTGCTGTATTAAGCCCTGCGACACCGCAACCGACTATGAGCACATCACATTTTTTTGACATTAAACCGTCATCTTCTTTCAAAATCTAATAAACATAGTTATACATCTAATATCATATCATAAATTTTCAAAAAATAATAGATGTTTTTTCATATTTTTACATAAAAAAAGGGAGTATAAACTCCCTTTCAGTTTTTATTTTATTTTTGAATTCCCGTATTTAACTGCTTTATAATATTTTTCGTCTATGCTACTACCTTTTGCTTCTTTCTGTTTAGTATATTCTTCATAGATTTTTGCGTTATATGTGCCGTCACCAAAATTTGCATCTGCCTTGCTCAAATAATGTGGTGGAGTTGCATTTTCTGTAATCTGATTTTTATAAGCGGTAACCCATTCTTTATAAATTGCAGACTCTTGATAATTGGTATCATTGAAACCATCTTCAAGCAAGTCTGTGCTATAAGTTCCACCACCTATTATAGTGCCGTCGGGGTGTGCACTGCCACAGAAAATATAATATTTACCCACTTCAGAATAATAGTCCGTTTTCCCTTCTTCTACTGGAAGATAAATGCTTGTACGAAGCCAGTTCACACCACCAACTTTATAATATGAAACCTGACTATTCTGTGGAATATTACCTTTAATGCTTTCAATTACCGTTACTTTGCATTCAGTGAAAGGCTCGTCATAATAATCAATGACTTTGGGGAATTTATGAAAAATTCTGTCATAATTATAATCATAAATTTCTTCAACATATCCTACAAAAACATAATCATTGACTCCAATGACTTCAGGCAGGTTTTCGGTATTAATCGCGCTTTCAACACATCCAACAAAATAAGATATTTTTGTTGGGTGGTAATTAACCCAAGCGATGAAAAAAATTGTAAAAATCAAAACTATTGATGTGATAATTAAAAGTAATTTTTTCATTTTTTATCTCCCCTTTCAATATACAAGAGTGCCAAAAAATGTGTTTTGTTTCAAATATATTATAATAATTATTCACTTGACAGTCAATGGCGCTTATGATATACTTTTTTTGTAAATATTTGAAACTATTCAGATAGGAGATATTATCATGGAAAGAATTAAGACTATCGAAACAAGAGACCTTAAAGAAAGCGCAGTTAAAGGCGGTTGTGGCGAATGCCAGACATCTTGCCAGTCAGCTTGCAAAACATCTTGCGGTGTTGCTAATCAGCAGTGCGAAAATGTTGAAAGCAAATAAGTTTTAAGAAAATCTATTGTAAAAAGCAGGTAATGCATTTGTATTACCTGTTTTTTGTTGAGAAGGATAAATTATGGTACATCAATATAAATTAAACGGATATAACATTGTTCTTGATATGTGTTCAGGGTCTGTTCATGTTGTTGATAAAATAGCTTATGACATTATTGCTATGTATAAAGACAAGACAACTGACGAAATCGTGAAATATATTCTTGACACATATAAAGATGAGCAGATTACAGAACAAGATGTTCTTGATTGCATAGAAGATGTGAAAACTCTTGAAGAAAACGGTAAGCTCTATACCCCTGACACTTATGAGGGTATGGCATTTGATTTCAAGAACAGAAACACAGTTATCAAAGCTCTTTGTCTTCATGTAGCTCATACTTGCAACTTAAACTGTGAATATTGCTTTGCAAGTCAGGGTAAATATCACGGTGAGCGTGCATTAATGAGTTTTGAAGTTGGTAAGCGTGCACTTGACTTCTTAATCGAAAATTCAGGCACTCGTCGCAATCTCGAAGTGGACTTCTTCGGTGGCGAGCCACTTATGAACTGGGATGTTGTGAAAGAATTAGTTTCTTATGCTCGTGTGCAAGAGAAAATTCACAACAAAAATTTCCGTTTCACACTCACAACAAATGGAATGCTCATTGATGATGATGTTATTGAGTTTTCAAACCGTGAAATGAGCAATGTAGTACTCAGTCTTGACGGAAGAAAAGAAATTCACGACCGACTCAGAGTTGACTATATGGGACGCGGTAGCTATGATACCATTGTTCCAAAATTTCAAGAATTCGTTAAGCGTCGTGGCAACAAAAACTATTATATGCGTGGCACATTCACACACAATAATGTGGATTTCACTGAAGATATTTTCCACATGGCTGACTTAGGTTTTACTGAGCTTAGTATGGAGCCTGTTGTTTGTGCACCAAACGATGCTTCTGCTTTAACTGAAGAAGATTTGCCAAAACTTTTTGAGCAATATGAAATTCTTGCAAAAGAAATGATTAAGCGTAAAAAGAATGGCAACGGATTCACATTCTATCACTATATGCTCGACTTAACACATGGTCCTTGCATTTATAAGAGAATTTCAGGTTGTGGCTCAGGCACAGAATATATGGCAGTTACCCCTACTGGCGACCTTTATCCTTGCCATCAATTCGTTGGGGACACAAAATATTTGCTTGGCAACATCTGGGATGGTGTTACAAACAAAGAAATTCAGAATGAATTCAAACTCTGCAATGCTTATGCAAGACCTGAATGCAACGACTGTTGGGCAAAACTTTATTGCTCAGGTGGTTGTGCTGCTAACTCTTATCACGCATCAGGCAAAATCACAGGACTTTATGAATATGGATGCGAATTATTCAAAAAACGTATTGAATGCGCTGTGATGATTCAAGTTGCAGAAAACTACGATAAATAAAAGGAATATTAAAATGGACACACCAATTTTTGACTTTGTGCAGAATTACATTAAAAGTAATTCCACTCGACTACATATGCCGGGTCATAAGGGTGTGTCTTTTTTAGGTTTTGAGCAATACGATATTACTGAAATAAATGGTGCAGACGAATTATATGCGCCCGACGGAATAATAAGAAAAAGTGAAGAAAATGCGACTTGGCTTTTTGATACTGCAAAAACTGTTTATTCTGCAGGTGGGTCAAGTCAGAGCATAAATGCAATGCTCTATTTAGCATATTTACGTGCTGACAAAAGCACTCGCCCATTTGTGTTAGCAGGACGAAATGCGCACAAATCATTTATTTATGCACTTGCTAAACTTGACGCAGATGTAGAATGGATTTATCCTGCAAATACTGACAGTATTTGCTCTTGCATTGTGAATGGTGAGATGGTTGAAAATGCTCTTGAAAGCCTTGAAAACAAGCCATTTGCGGTGTATATCACAAGCCCTGACTATTTAGGTGGAATGAGTGATATTGAGAGTGTTGCAAGGGTGTGCAAGGAATATGATATTCCCCTTCTCGTCGACAATGCTCACGGCAGTTATTTGAAATTTTATAAACAAGATTTGCACCCAATAACACTTGGTGCAGATATGTGTTGCGACTCGGCACACAAGACTCTGCCTGTGCTCACAGGTGGTGGATATTTGCACATCGCAAAGAATGATAAGTACGAATTTTCACAAAATGCAATAAAGGCTATGGAAATTTTTGGTTCAACAAGTCCGTCATATTTGATTTTGCAATCTTTGGATTTGTGCAACAAATATATTAACGAAAAAATCAGAAATGATATTGAAATTTGTGCCCACAAGGTTGCAGAATTGAGATGTTTAATCAATTCAAATGGATTTGGGATTTTATCGGCAGAGCCATTGAAACTCACAGTTGATTTTCGTGGGTTTGACATTGATTTTAAGTGTTATCTTCGTGATTGTGGCATTGAATTTGAATATGCTGACAATGATTTTGTAGTATTTATGTTTAGCCCGCAAAATAGTGATGCAGATTTTGAAAGAATCAAATCAGCATTTGAGAATTTGCACATTGAAAGAACTAAAAATATTGAAAGCATTGAAATTCCAAAAGCAGAAAGAGCAATGACCATTCGTGAAAGTATTTTCTGCGAGAGTGAAGAAATATGCGTTCAGAATGCACTTGGTCGGGTTTGTGCAAGTCCAACTGTTTCTTGCCCCCCTGCTATTCCAATTGCAGTTAGTGGTGAAAAAATTACAGAAAAGCATATTGAATTGTTCCAAAAATATAATATAGATAAAATTTTAGTTGTAAAAAAATAAAGAGAGTACTGTGTACTCTCTTTTATTTATATGTTTTAAATGGTTTTAATCCTAATGGAATTCGTCTATCTCTATATCCTTTGATTTTCAACTCAGCTTCGTCTTCTGTTAAATGCTTGTCATTTTTTGGATTCTGTTCACCACTATTTGAAAGATACCATGGTGATAGATTATTTTCAACATAATATTGTTCATTATCTCCGTCAGAATATAGGTACTCTACCACACTCAACTTGGTTCCCTTAAATTTATATAAATAATATACCGAATAAGCTGCACCACTAGAGCCTTCATTACTAATGTAATTATCGTCGCATAAATAATTTCGACTTCTTTCTGCGCTTTCTACTATCAATTTGGGTTCTCCATTAGCAAAAGTGTATAAAGCAAATATCATGTCTGGCCAATACTCATTAGTTGGTGTACCGCCAATTATTAACTCTAAATTACCATCGTTGTTTAAATCTATGATTTTATAGCCTATATTTTCTAGTGGCTTTTCCCCTCTAAAATAAGGCATACACAAATAGCAAACCGAATTATTATCAATCTTAATTTCTACTTTATCCGTTAAAACATCATAATATAAATCTAAAATTTCATAATATTTTTCTTTTTGATATTGCAATCTATCTTTTTGAGTTGTAGTTTCTATAACATTTGTTGTAGTTTCTATGCGTGTAGTAGTTATAGTTGTAGTGTCTTCTTCTGTTGTAGTAGTAGTTGTTGTGCTCACGGTGGTTTTCGCTGTTGTTACCTCTTGTTCTTTACCTACATTTTTTACTAATATCGCAACAAGTACGGCAATGACGCACAATATAGTTATTGAAATCCAAACTGTTTTTTTCATATTAACACCCACAATTTATTTTTATCATTGTAGCATTCTATAAAACAAAAGTCAACGAGACGGGACGATGTGGGCATCGACCCCTACATTTGTGAAAAAATTAAAACTAAAAGCGTACACATTTTGTGTACGCTTTCTTTTTACCAATTTTCAATTTCTTGTGGGTTTGCGAAGATTTCGTCCATACGCTTCATAAATGGTACTGACTGACCAAAATCCAATGCTCTGTGGTCGATTGCCATACAGATTGGAAGAATTTGTCTGACTTCGATATCTTTTTCGCCGTTTTCTTTTGTTACGACAACTGCTCTGTCTTGCACAGCAGCAAGGCAATATGTTGAAACCTGTGGTGGCACAACTTCGAGAATTGTAACATTGCCACGTTGACCACGATAAAGTGAGCCAACATTTGAAACTGTTACTGAGCCCTGACGGATATCGTCTTTTGTGATTCTGTCTTCTCTTGGAATTTTTTCATATTCTCTTTTTGCTTTGCCTGAGAGAGTTTTGATTCTGTGCTTGCCTGTTTTTGAGCCGATAAGACGGTTGATTACTTTTCTTATCTGACCTTTTTTCAATGCTTCGATTGTATTTTCCATTGAAACTTCAAACATTGCTTCTGTGAGATTTGTGTTTTCTGCACGACGACGAATGTCCGCCATTTCACTTTGGATTTGCTCAACTGACTTATTTTCAAGGTCATGGAGTGTGATTGTCATCATCTCGTCATTTGGCAAAATCATTGGCATTGAGATGTCAATACTCTCAAAGGTTGTAACCTTACCACGAACAAGTTTTTTATCAAATTCAATGTGAGAATTGAGAATAGGTGCTGCTTTAAGTCCTTCAATAATAACCTTTAAAAAATATGTATTAAGTGAAACTTTATTTCCTCTTGTTGCGTTAAGTTTTTTGCAATATGCCACGAAATCTGTAACATCTGGCTCATAGTTGAACGCGATGTGTGGGATATTGTCCCAACTTTCTGTTGTCATATTAGCAATAATTTTTCTTTGAATACCAAAGTGAAAACTATTTAAAACTTTCATTGTAATTACCTCCGAGATGTTTGCGAAATACTTAACAAGTATAGCACAATCAACATTTTTGTCAATAAATACTCACAAAGAAATATGCAAAAGTTTTGAATTATTTTAAAAAAACTGTTGACTTTTTTAATATCTAATGTTATTATATTCGGGCGGTTAAAAGTCCGCATATGCGCCGGTAGCTCAGCTGGATAGAGTGTTTGGCTACGAACCAAAAGGTCGGGGGTTCGAATCCCTTCCGGCGTGCCATTAAAGACGAAATGACCCTTGCGGTTGTTTCGTCTTTAATTTTTATGTAATGGAAAGGACGGGAATCGAATTATAGACCCACAATGCAAATGAGGGATTTGCATTGTGCTCTTCGCTAAAAACGATTCACCGAATCGTTTTCTTTACGCTCAGACCCTCCGGGTTCGATTCCCTATTCAGAGAATTATGCAAAAAGAAAAAGCATCGCAAATGCGATGCTTTTTCTTTTTGGTGACCCGGACGGGAATCGAACCCGTGTTACCGCCGTGAAAGGGCGGTGTCTTAACCGCTTGACCACCGGGCCATTTGTAAGGGACTTTGTTCAGTCCCTTGGTAGCGGCAACGGGACTTGAACCTGTGACCTTCCGGGTATGAACCGGACGCTCTAGCCAACTAAGCTATGCCGCCATAGTTGCCGTCGTTTTGACGGCTTTGTTATTATAATATAAGACTTTTGTTTTGTCAACATATTTTTACAAATATTTTTAACTTTTTTTAAAATTTTATTACAAGCCATAATTTATATATTTTTTAGGTTGTGTTTTCTTTACAAAGCACATTTTCTGTGCTAAAATTTTCTTGTATTTTTATTGATTTATGGGGTGAAAAATATGAACCTTAAAGAACAAAGACAATGGATTCAGAATGAGCTTCAAAGTGTTGCGGATTTCTGGCTTAAAAATGGTATGGATAAAGTTCATGGCGGTGTTTACACTTGCATTGACAAAGATGGTAAAGTCTTTTCAACAGACAAAAGTGTCTGGATGCAAGGTAGATGCGGTTGGACTTTCGCTTATCTCTGCCATATTTATGGTGTAAAACAAGAATGGCTTGATGCTTCAAAAAGTTGTATCGACTTTCTTGAAAATCATTGTGTAAATAAGAATGCTGACGGCAGACTTTATTTCACAGTTACAGAAGATGGCAAACCACTTCGTCAGAGAAGATATTGCTATTCAGAAGCATTTTATTGTATTGCTAATGCAGAATATTATGGTATCACAGGTGAAAAAGAGCATCTTGAAAGAGCTCGTCGTGCTTATGATATGTATTGGAATCTTAACCACGGAATGCCTGACCCAACAGGTATGGGCCCTAAGACAGACCCTGAAACTCGCACAGGGCGTGCACTTGGTATTCCAATGATTATTCTTAACGTTACATCTGTTATGCTTCGTGTTGACCCTGAAAACGCAGACCTTTATAACAACCGAGCAAACGAATGTGTTGAACACATTTTGAAGTATCACGTTAAAAAGGATTTGGGTTGCACACTTGAATCAGTTGCTCTTGATGGCACACCAAGACTTGATGTTACTGAAGGTCGTGTTGTTAACCCTGGCCACGATATTGAATGTAGCTGGTTCTTGATGGAAAGAGCAAATCAAATTGGCGACAAAGAATTGCATAAAGCAGCTATTGAAATCTTTGATATGGCTTTTGAAAAAGGATGGGACAAGGAATTCGGTGGTATTCTCTATTTCTTCGATTGTCTTGGAAATCCACCTGAGGCATATGAACACGATATGAAACTCTGGTGGCCACACAACGAGGCACTTATTGCTGCTTTGATGATTTACAGAGATACAAACGACAAGAAATATCTTGATATTTTTAATCAGTTGTTTGAATATACAAAAGACAAGTTTGCAGTAGCACCTTGTGGTGAATGGTATGGTTATCTTCGTCGAGATGGTAATCCTACTCTCCCCGCTTGTATCGGTTCAACATTCAAGGGACCATTCCACGTGCCACGTTGTCTTATTATGCTTGACCAAATGATGAAAGAGATTGAAGAAAGAGGTTAATTAAAATGAGTCTTGAAAAATATAAGGGTGTTATCCCCGCATTCTATGCATGTTATGACGAAAATGGTGATGTTTCAGTTGAAGGCACAAAGGCTTTAGTTGAATTTCTTATTGAAAAAGGTGTTGACGGTCTTTATGTTGGTGGTTCATCAGGTGAATGCATCTATTTAAGTGTTGAAGACAGAAAAAAGACACTTGAAGCAGTTATGGAAGCAAACAAGGGCAGAATCACAATTATTGCTCACGTTGCTTGTAATAATACAAAAGACAGCTGTGAGCTTGCTCGTCACGCTGAAGCACTCGGTGTTGATGCTATTGCTACAATCCCACCAATTTATTTCAGACTTCCTGAAAAGGCTATTGCAAAATACTGGAACGACATTTCAGCAGCAGCACCAAATACAGATTATGTTATTTACAACATTCCACAGCTTGCAGGTGTTGCACTTACAATGCCATTGTTTGACGAAATGCTTAAAAACCCAAGAGTAATTGGTGTTAAGAACTCATCAATGCCAATTCAGGATATTCAGATGTTCCGTCGTCAAGCAGCTATGCACAACCGTGAAGTTGTGATTTTCAATGGTCCAGACGAACAGTTTATCGGTGGTCGTATGATTGGTGCTGAAGGTGGTATCGGCGGTACATATGGTGTTATGCCTGAGCTTTTTGTTACACTTAACAATATGATTAAAGCCGGTGATGTTAAAGAAGCATATAAATTGCAGGATGACATCAACGAAGTTATCTACACAATGTGCTCAACAAAGGGTAATATGTATGCAACTGCAAAGGCTGCTCTTAAAAAGAGAGCAGGACTTGAGCTTGGCGGTGTTAGAGAACCACTCTTAAACCTTCAAGACGGTGACGAAGTAATCGTTGATAAGGTTGTAGAATTAGTTGAAACAGCAGTTGCTAAATGGGTTAAATAAGATATAATAAATTAAGTGGTGCTCATTTGAGCACCATTTTTTATTATATTAATTCTTTTCTAACCAATCAAAAACAAAATCCATTACTTTTTCATAATCGACCTTTAACACTCCGCCAAGCCCTTGGTCTCCAATGCAAAGACTAACTAAATCATTACCAGACATAGCGACTATTCTGATATATGAGCCATCATTTTTTAAGGCATAATATCCAATTATGTTTTCTTCATTTATTTCTTTCAGTGTTGAAAGTCCATCTTCAACAAAGCGAGAGTTTTCAAGTTGATAAATTTCTTCGTCATATATTTTTTTAACAGCCCATTTGGGGCAATCCTTCATCCATGTATAAAAAGCAATACCTTGACTCTTACCAATAATTTCGCCATCTGTTGTAGCTGTGTTTTCATAAAAATCATATAACGGACCACTTGTAATTGTTACGGCAGGTAATGTGCTTGCAAAATATGTATTATTTAAAGCCACAGATGCCGTATTAACATCAAGATTAGTATAATTTTCAATTTTAAAATCTTTGAAATCATCTTCTAAAACATTGACTGTTAAAAGCATAGAAACCGATGACCATAAAGACAACAAAACACAAACTACAATCGAGATTATAGCCGTTAAGCGATAGATTTTCTTATGATTTTTGGGTAAGTTTGATGCAACATCAGAATATTTTGTAAATTCAATTTCAGAATCATACGTACCATGAATATAAACTATTGTACGGATTATTTTAGAAAGTCCTATTATAGTAAATATAGGTATTTCCAAAGTTGCCGCTGACACAATACCACTCACTGAACCGGAAAAGTCAAGCCAATATGAAGCTATTACTATAAGCAATACAAATGTTATTGCTTGATAAATAAGTTTTCTTATAATTGCCTTATCGTTTGTCATATACCTCTCCCCCAATAATCTATATAATTCTTTTCAAATTAAAGTCAAACATTTAATTCGTTCTTACAAATCAAATATAACACTAATCTTATAAAAAGTCAAACCAAAAGGGCGATTCGTGAATCGCCCCTATATTTCAAAAAAATAATTATACATATAAAACGGGACGATGTGGGCATCGTCCCCTACTTTTTTTATAAACTCAAACTTTTATAGAACACATTATTTTTTCTCCATTAAAGCTACCATTACTGCTTTTTGTGCGTGGAGTCTGTTTTCTGCTTCGTCGAAGATTTCGTCTGCGTGTTCTTCGAACACCTTTTCTGTGATTTCTTCGCCACGGTGTGCAGGAAGACAATGTTGCACCATACAACCTGGGTTTGCTGCTTCTAACAACTTATCATTGATTTGGTAAATGCCTTGGAAAATCTGTCTTCTTTCATATGCTTCTTGCTCTTGTCCCATTGATGCCCATACATCAGTAAAAATTACATCTGCGCCTGCACAAGCTTCAACAGGGTCACGATAAAGACCGAATCCTTCATAATCTTTTGCAAATTCGAGAACTCTTTGGTCTGGGTCATAATTTTCAGGGCAAGCAACTGTTACATCCATACCCATTTTAAGACCACCGACGATAAGTGAGTTTGCCATATTGTTACCGTCACCGATATAAGTCATTTTAAGTCCGTCAAGGTGACCTTTATGCTCACGGACTGTCATAAGGTCTGCAAGCACCTGACAAGGATGACAGAAGTCTGTAAGACCATTGATAATTGGAATAGAGCCATATTTTGCAAGGTTTTCAACTTCGCTCTGCTCGAATGTTCTAATCATAATACCATCAAGGTAACGAGAAAGCACACGAGCAGTATCCTGAATTGGCTCACCACGACCGATTTGAAGGTCACGGTTTGAAAGGAAAAGTGCCTGACCGCCAAGCTGATACATACCTGTTTCAAAAGAAACACGAGTACGAGTTGATGATTTTTGGAAAATCATACCAAGAGTCTGACCTTCAAGTCTGTGATGTTTAATTCCGTTTTTATTTTCATATTTCAACTGGTCTGCAAGATTAAGAATTTCTGTAATCTCTTCAGTTGAAAGTGAGAGCATACTTAAAAGATGTTTCATTGTTTAGTCCTCCAAGAACGATTTGAGAATTGCGATACCCTTGTCGATTTCTTCTTTTGTAATAACAAGTGGTGGTAACATTCGAAGTTTTGTTTTAGCGGTGAGAATTAAAAGTCCGTTCTCACTGCATTTTTTTGCAATTTCACCGGCATTTTTAGTCTTTAATTCAATGCCGAGCATAAGACCTAAACCGCTGACAGATTTTATTTCTTCAATTTCTGCAAGTTTTGTTCTTATGTACTCACCTTTTTCTGTGACTTCGTTTAAAAAGTCGTCTGTGAGAGTATTGAGAATATATTTAGCACTTGCACAAGCAACAGGGTTTCCACCGAAAGTTGTTCCGTGTGTGCCCGCTGTGAGTACATTTGCACACTTTTCTGTGCAAAGACAAGCACCCATTGGAAGACCGTTGCCGATACCCTTTGCACTTGTTACAACATCAGGTGAAATGCCAGCGTGTTCATAAGCGAATAGTTTACCTGTTCTGCCCATACCAGTCTGCACTTCGTCGATAATCAAGAGAATATCTTTTTCTTTGCAGACTTTTTCTACTGTTTTGAGATACTCAAAATCAGTTGGAACAACGCCACCCTCACCTTGAACAATTTCAAGGATGATTGCGCAAACTGTGTCGTCTGCCATTTCTAAAAACTGCTCTGTGTTGCCTGATTCGGCATATTTAAAGCCCTGCACGAATGGGTCAAAGAATTTGTGATAGTGTTCCTGACCTGTTGCAGTAATTGTTGCCATTGTGCGACCGTGGAAAGAATTCACAAGAGTGATTATATTGTAGCGATTTTCGCCGTATTTATCAAAGCTATATTTTCTTGCAAGTTTAATTGCACACTCATTTGCTTCTGCACCTGAATTGCAAAGAAAAACACGGTTAAAGCCTGTTTTCGCAGTCAACATTTCGGCATATTCAGCAACAGTTGAATTATAGTAAAGGTTTGATGTGTGTTGAACTTTGCAAAGTTGCTCTGTTACGGCTTTAATCCAACCGTCATTGTTATAGCCCAATGAGTTTACGCCAATACCTGAGCCGAAGTCGATTACTTCGTTACCTTCACTATCAATAAAGGTTGCACCATTACCCTTTTCAATTGAAACGGGGAAATGTGCATATGTAGGCATTAAGCTGTTGTCTGCCTGAGATTTAATATTTTCTAACATTATGTATCACCTGAATTAAAGGAACATAGTACCAATACCACTATCAGTAAGCATTTCGATAAGGATTGAGTGTGGGATTCTACCGTCGATAATATGTGTACGCTTAACGCCACGACGGACTGCTTCAACACAACAGTCGATTTTTGGAATCATTCCACCCTTAATAATGCCCTGACTTTTAAGCTGTGGCACTTCACTGACATTAACATTCTGGATGAGTGTGCTTTCGTCGTCCTTATCTCTTAAAAGGCCACGAATATCTGTCATCAAAAGGAGTTTTTCTGCGCCCAATGCTGCTGCGATTTTAGCCGCCGCAGTATCTGCATTGATATTGAAAACTTCACCGTTTTCGCCACCGCCAACAGTTGAGATAACAGGGATATAGTGTTGTGCGAGAATACCATCAACCAAGGTTGTATCGATATCAACAATATCACCAACAAAACCGATATCTTTCTCGACTTTCTTTGCTTTAATCATTCCGTCATCAAGACCACAGATGCCGATTGCGTGGCCACCGTGATGATGAAGAAGATGAACAAGGCGTTTATTAACTTTGCCTGCAAGCACCATTTGAACAACATCAACTGTTTCTTCGTCTGTGTAGCGAAGTCCGTCAACAAATTTTGACTCTTTGCCTATTTTATTAAGCATTTCGTTGATTTCAGGCCCACCACCATGAACAAGAACAACATTGATGCCGACTGAACGAAGAAGAACGATGTCAGTCATAACTGCATCTTGCAAGTCTTCGTTTATCATTGCGTTGCCACCATATTTGATAACAACTGTTTTTCCGTGATATTGCTGAATGTATGGGAGCGCTTGAACAAGCACTTCACTGCGGTCAGCATGTGTAAGTTTTGAAATATCCATTTTATTCACCTTTAGGTTCTATAATCTCCGTTAATCTTAACATACTCGTATGTCAAATCGCATCCATATGCTGTTGCACTATATTCACCATCATTGAGAGAAACTATAATATAAACTTCGTCTTCGATGAGCACTTGCTTTGCGATTTCTTCTGAGAATTCAATGCCTGCGCCATCTTTACAAACTGCGATTTCTCCACCCTTTGATTTGAATGAAACATCAACCTTGTTAACGTCAATATCTACGCCTGCATAACCGAGTGCACAAAGAATTCTGCCCCAGTTTGCATCTGCACCAAACATTGCAGCTTTAACAAGTGATGAGCAAATAACACTCTTTGCACAGACCTTTGCGATTTCTTTGCTCTTTGCACCACTTACTTGACATTCAACAAGTTTTGTTGCACCTTCACCGTCTTTTGCCATAAGTTTAACAAGCTTTTCGCAGATTGCATTAAGTGCATTCACAAATGCAAAATAATCGTCATTTTCTGTTTCAATTCTTGCGTTTTCACAAAGTCCTGATGCAAGCACTGCAACAGTATCGTTTGTTGATGTGTCACCATCAACTGACAACATATTGAAACTATCTTTAACAACTTCTAAAAGTGCTTTTTTGAGCATTTCACTTGAAATATTTGCATCAGTAGTGATAAACCCAAGCATTGTTGCCATATTAGGATGAATCATACCGCTACCCTTTGAGATAGCGCCGATTTTACATTCCTTGCCACCTAAGTCAAATGAAACTGCAAACTCCTTCTTGACAGTATCAGTTGTCATAATAGCCTGTGCAGCGTTATCTGAACCGTCTTCACTAAGCTCTGCCACGAGCTGAGCCATACCATTCTGAATTGGCTCAATGTTGATTGGCTGACCTATAACACCAGTTGATGCTACAACGAAATCAGTTGGTTTAAGGTTTGTTGCTTTTGCTACAATTTCACACATCATTTCTGCTTTTTCAATGCCGTCAGCGTTGCAAGTGTTTGCAATACCACTGTTACAGATTACGCCATAAGCCTTGCCGTCTGCAATATTGTTTCTTGTAACTGTAATTGGTGCGCCGAAAACCAAGTTCTGTGTATAAACTGCTGCTGTATCGCATTCAGTTTCACAGAGAATAAGTGCTAAATCTTTTTTTGTTTTGTTCTTACGGATTCCGCAATGAATACCACTTGCTTTGAATCCTTTTGGTGCAGTAACACCACCATTGATAAATTGCATAATTTTCACCATTATATATTTAATTGAAATTCAGGGTCTATTCCCATTTTTATATTCAAGCATTGAACGGCTGCACCACTGGCACCCTTGCCCAGATTATCGTATCTTGCGATGAGCAAAATTCGGTCTTCGTTACCGCAAACTGTAACTTCCATTGAATCCATTTCACCCATTTTGTTACCTGCGATAAATCCGTTTTCGTCAATGCTTTCTTTATATTTCACAATATCTGAATTGTATTTTTCTTTATAAAGAGCCTTGATATCTTCTGCAGTTTTGCCATTCTTCAAATCTTTTTTAAAGAGTGGCACTGTCATAACCATACCGCTGAAATAATCACAAATGTATGGTGAGAAAATAGGCTCGTTATTAAGACCTGAAATTGCTTTCATTTCCTTTAAATGCTTGTGCTGTTGAGTGAGAGCATACTCACGAGGAGCATCAAGGAGCACATCACGATTTTCATCTTCATACTGTGCAATACCGTTTTTACCTGCACCGCTATATCCTGACATTGCGTGACAGGCAATACAGATGTCACTATCCACAATCCCTGCATCAACCAAAGGCTTTACAAGTGCGATAAATCCACTTGCATAGCAACCTGGCACTGCAATTCTCTTTGAGTTTTTGAGTTTGTTTTCAAATTCCTTTGAAAGTTCAGGGAAACCATAAGCCCAACCATCGTTTGTGCGATGAGCAGTTGAAGTGTCGATTACAACTGTATGGTCGTTTTCAATAAGGCTTACTGCTTCAATAGCAGCCGCATCAGGAAGACAAAGAAATGCAATGTCTGCACTATTCAATGCTTCTTTACGAGCAATTGTATCTTTTCTTAATTCTTCAGGAAGAGTGATAAGCTCGATATCTTCTCTTTTTGCAAGACGGTCAAAAATTTTAAGGCCAGTTGTACCCTGACTGCCATCAATGAATATTTTTGTCATAGTTTTTACCTTATTTATTTATAGATTTTACGCGTTTAACCTGACTAAGCACATTCTGTGGAGCAGGTCCGCCGAGAGATGTGCGGTCATTTACGCACTTATCAAGGTTGATTGCATCAAATACACCTTCGTCAAAGATATCACAAACTGCTTTGTATTCTGAGAGTGGTAATGTTTCGAGTGTAAGACCTTTATTAATGCAAAGAGCTACGAGCTCACCTGTTGCTTTATAAGCATCACGGAAAGGAAGTCCTTTTCCTACAAGATAGTCTGCACAGTCAGTTGCATTGATAAAACCACCCGCTGCTGCTTTTCTCATATTTTCAGGGAGTGCTGTCATTGTGTCAAGCATTGGAATAAATGCTGTAAGGCACATTTTAACAGTATCGAATGCATCAAAAATTGCTTCCTTATCTTCCTGCATATCCTTGTTGTATGCAAGTGGAAGACCCTTCATCATTGTGAGAAGTGTAGTCAAATCACCGAATACACGACCTGACTTACCACGGATTAACTCTGTAATATCAGGGTTTTTCTTCTGTGGCATAATTGATGAGCCTGTTGAGAATGCGTCATCAAGTTCAATGAATTTAAATTCCCAAGAGCACCAGAGCACGATTTCTTCTGAAAAACGAGAAAGGTGCACCATAATGATTGAGATTACAGATGCGAGCTCCATACAGAAGTCTCTATCAGAAACACAGTCGAGCGAGTTCTGCATAGCACCATTAAAGCCGAGTGCTTTTGCTGTCATTTCACGGTCTGTGTTATATGTTGTGCCTGCTAATGCACAAGCACCGAGTGGTGAATAATTCATTCTATCAGTTGCCTGTGCGAGTCTTTCTTTATCACGAAGAAGCATTTCTGCATAAGCAATTAAGTGATGACCAAATGTGATAGGTTGTGCTCTTTGAAGATGAGTATATCCTGGCATTACTGCACTTGCATATTGTTCTGCTTTTTTGCAAAGCACATCAACAAGTTCAGTTAATTGATTATAGAGAGCGTCGCATTCGTGACGAAGATAAAGTCTTATATCAACTGCAACCTGGTCATTACGGCTTCTTGCTGTATGTAATCTTTTTCCTGCTGAGCCAATTCGAGCAGTTAATTCACCTTCAACAAAAGTATGAATATCTTCTGCATTTGGGTCAATTTCTAATTCTCCGCTTTCGATTTCTGCCTTGATAGCTTTGAGTCCATCAGTAATCTGCGCAAGGTCTTCTGCAGAGATTATGCCCTGTGCACAGAGCATTGCAGCATGAGCTAAACTACCATCAATATCTTCTTTATACATACGGCTATCAAACTTGATTGATGAGTTGAAGTCGTTAGTTTTTGGGTCGATTTCTTTTGAAAATCTGCCTTTCCAGAGTTGCATATTGTTCACCTTTAATTTAGTCTATATTAGCACAATACGACAAAGAGAATATTCCCTTTGTCGTTTGTTATTAGTTATTAATTATTCTCCACGCTGCTTGTCTAACAAAGCTTTTACTTTTATAGACAATCCAAAGAGATTGATAAATCCTGCTGAGTCTTTCTGGTCATAAGCACCGCCGTCATCACCGAATGATGCAACGTTTTCATCATAGAGTGAGTATGGAGATGTGATACCTGCGTTGATGATGTTACCCTTATAGAGCTTGAGTTTAACATCACCTGTAACTGTCTTCTGTGTTTCGTCAACGAAAGCAGAAAGAGCTTCACGAAGTGGTGTGAACCAAAGTCCGTTATAAACAACTTCACCGAATTTCTGAGCGATAAGCTTCTTATAGTGTTGTGTATCACGGTCAAGGCAAATCATTTCGAGAAGTTCGTGTGCCTTGTAAAGAATTGCACCACCTGGAGTTTCATAAACGCCACGGCTCTTCATACCAACAAGACGGTTTTCAACGATATCAAGAAGACCGATACCATTAGCGCCACCGAGCTCGTTGAGTTTTTCAACAATTGCAAGGCCACCCATTTCTACACCATCAATAGCTGTTGGAACACCTTTTTCAAAGTGAATTGTAACATAAGTTGGCTTGTCTGGTGCCATTTCTGGTGAAACACCCATTTCAAGGAAACCATCTTTATTATATAATGGTTCGTTTGCAGGGTCTTCAAGGTCAAGACCTTCGTGTGATAAGTGCCAAACGTTCTTATCTTTTGAATAGTTTGTTTCACGATTAATTTTCAAAGGAATATTGTGTGCTTCTGCATAAGCGATTTCTTCTTCACGAGATTTGATATCCCATTCACGCCAAGGAGCGATGATTGCCATTTCAGGAGCAAATGCTTTGAGTGTTAATTCAAAACGAACCTGGTCGTTACCTTTACCTGTACAACCGTGGCAGATAGCGTCTGCGCCCTCTTTGATTGCGATTTCAGCAAGACCCTTTGCGATGCAAGGACGAGCGTGAGATGTGCCGAGAAGATATTGTTCATATTCTGCACCTGCTTTAAGGCAAGGCCAGATATATTCTTCAACATATTCTTCTTTCAAATCAAGAATATAGAGCTTTGAAGCACCTGTTGCGATTGCTTTTTCTTCGAGACCGTCAAGTTCAGTGCCCTGACCAACGTCACCTGATACTGCGATAACTTCACAGTTATTATAATTTTCTTTAAGCCAAGGGATGATGATTGATGTATCAAGACCACCTGAATAAGCTAAAACTACCTTTTTAATGTCTTTCTTTTGCATTGTATATTCCTCCGAAAAAATTGCATTTACGTTGTGCAATTTGTAGTATGGGTTATATTATACACCCATTATTTAATAAATCAAGGGTTTTTAGCATATTTTTTCAAGTTTTTTGTATTTTTATACAATATTTTGCATATTTTGTGAATATTAATCCCCATTTTATGCATTTTGTTTACATAAACACGAATTTTTATGCATATATACATAATATGATGCATAAAATTGCAAAAAATATATAATTAGATAGACAAATTGGGGGTTGTCGGGATGTTTATGATACCGATATGGTCCACAAATGTAGGGGCGGATGCCCACATCCGCCCGTTAAGTTTTCATCTCACCTTGCGGGACGATGTGGGCATCGTCCCCTACTGTTGATGGTTGATTTTAGTGAGATATAAATTTTAAAACAGTTAGACAAATTCAAATTTGTGAAGCAAAAAAATAATGGTGAGAGATTTCTCACCATTATCATTGAATTATTTTACTGAATTCACAGAAATAATTTCACCTGTTGCGTTTTTATCAACTGTGAATGTAATTGTGTCCCCTACATTGAGAATTACTATTCTTTCTGCATCTTTCACAGCAACTTTATAATATGCTGTGTTATCTGCAAGTTTGATATAGAAATAAGTTTCGCCACCTGTGATGACGCTTCTGATTTCTGCAACTGTGCCCGTAACGTCAACTGTTTCAACCTTTGGTGCATCAGGTGTTGTATCTTCACCCATTGAATCAACGTCAACCTGAACATTCACACCATTCTTTTTAAGCTCTGCTGCATAGTTTTCTGTGCATTCTGCAAGGCTTGTGCCAACACCAACAACTGTTGACTGCTTAACGTTAACCATTGCATACATCTTAACAAGTTGGCTTGAGTCTTTAAGTGCCATAAAATATGTTGGTTCACCACTTACATTAAGAAGAATCGGGAATGTTGCAATATATCCATATTGCTGAACTTTACCCTGTGCAGATGTTTGTGCTGTGTTTTCAAGAGCACCTGAAACCTGATAATAGTTTGACTCTTTTGTTCTTTGGTTGATGAGAATGAAACCAATAATTGATTGGTCAGAGCTTATTGATGTAACGCCTGTGTACATATAAACGTCATCATTAAGAGCGATATAGTTATAACCCTGACTAGTGATTTTAACATTTTCCTGACCGATAATCGAGTTCCAGAAACCATTGTTATATTTACCATAGTAATTATATTGCTGGTTAACGATTGTTGCAGAATAAACCTGGTCAAGCCATTGGAATTCTTCATCTGTTACAAATTTATCTGTTGAAAGTTTTGTTGTGCCATCAAGACTTGTTGAAATAAGAGTTGTATCACCATTGATTGAATCAACGATAACTGCACCGATTACATCTGTGCCACCAAAAAGACCAATTGTTTTATCGAGCACAGGCACAATCCAATATGGTCTTCCTGTTTCGTCAATTTCAAATTTTGGGTCGCCCAAAATAAGTGATGGATATTTAAAGCGGACATGACGGATAAGATATTCATTGAAATGCTCTGCAGGTGAATATTTCATTCCCTCTGGGAGACGAACAGTTTCTGCTTTTTGTGTTGTCATATCAACAATAATATATGCAGGGATACCTTCTTTTGTATTTTTAAGCCATTTGAAAATGTCACCATAGTCAAGTGACTGAACGCGAACAGGAGTTCCCTTATAATTAATCTGTGTTGAGTAATATGAATTTACAACAAACTGTGAAACATAGTCTGAAAGTTCACCCAAAGCACGTGTTGCAATCATATTTGATGAATCTTTATCAAGACGAGGAACTGATGAGAAGTCAATTTCTGCGATTTCTTCTGCGAAGTTACCTTCTTTAACCTCGATAAGCTCTGCATAATCTTTTGCACGGAAGAACTCAACACCTGTAAGATAACCGATACCAACAATTACTGCAATCACTAAAATCAATGCAATAGGAATTTTCACCTTATCTTTTGCATATTCCATATATTCTGGTCTGAAATATGCTTTTGACACTACACCGAAAATACCGATATAAGCAAAAATAACAACCGCAACATAGATATAGAGTTCAAATGCTTTAACATTAAGAGCAGGAAGCATTGCATAATAAGCGCCCGCACCAACAAGTAAAGTGAGCAACAAACTGATGATTACTCTTTTAAGTGTGCTACCCTTTGGCTCAACAGCTTTAACTCTTTCAGTGTTGCCACCAAAATCAACATTAATTGGGTCCATAAAATTTACCTCTTTTCCATAATATGTTAATAGTATAGCATAAAAATATTGTAAAATACAATACAATAATAAATGAATTCGCAGAATTCAATTCATGGAGCATAAACGAGAATTCATGGCGTAGCCAAATCATGCGAAGCAATTCATAATAAAAATGAATTGCAACTTCGTTGCATGAATTGATTTCATCATGAATTGTGATAAATCACATGATTTGCACCTGCGGTGCATTAATGGTCTGCGACGCTAATTATAAAAAACGGGTAAGAAGCTTACCCGTAATTTTACTTAATTATCTTTTTGCAGACATCATTTACTGCACATTTTTCGCAATATGCCTTACGAGCAGTGCAAACCGCCCTGCCGTGTAATACTGCACGATGACAGAAATCATTGCTTTCTTCTGGTGGAAGAATCTTCTTTAATTCCATCTCAACTTTCTTTGGGTCTTTTGTTTCAACAAGTCCCATTCGGTTTGTAAGACGGATTAAATGAGTATCTGCCACAACTGCGGGTTTCTTGTAAACGTCACCCACAATTAAATTTGCAGTTTTTCTTCCCACGCCCTGCAAAGATGTCAAGTCTTCGATATTATCAGGGACAATGCCATTAAATCTATCTCTTACTCCCCTTGCCATTTCAATAATATCACGAGCTTTGCCGTGATAGAATCCGCAAGAGTGAATAATATCTTCAATATCTTTCACATCAGCATTGACATAATCATCAAGCGTTTTATATTTAGCAAAAAGTGCGGGGGTTACTAAATTCACCCTCGCATCTGTGCATTGTGCTGAAAGACGAGTTGCCACAAGCAATTCAAAAGGATTATCTGCTATTAGTGAACAAATCGCATCAGGATATTCTTTTTTAAGTCCTTCTACAAGCAGTTGTGCTCGTTGTTTCTTTGTCATTAGATTACTCCGGATAATTCATATTTTTTGGCAAGCCCAACAAATAGTCAGCAGACACATTGAAATAGTTGCACAAAGCCTTGATATCACTAAGTGAAGGCTCTGTTGTGCCTGTTTCCATAAAAGAAACTTTTCTCTGAGTAATGCCCAAAGCATTAGCAAGGTCTTTTTGTGTGATTGTTGGGATTTTTGCGCATCTTAAATATTTTAATCTTTCACTGAAATTCATTTCTACACCCTCAAAAAATATGCCGTTTCTCTACACGGCAGGAATTAGCCTTGATATATTATCATACAATTTTCATTTTGTGAAGATGTAGAATAAAAATAACTATACAAATTTTTGACAAAAAAATTGTATAGTTTTACAAAGCTTTTCGACAATTTGTGCATAGATAAGTTTTAACTATACATTTTTGTTTGCATTTGTTTATTTATGTCGGGTTGTATTTTGAACATATTATGTGTATAATTAAATACAATAAAAATTTATGATTGGATTTGATTTTATGTCAAGAGAGATTTCTATCAGAGAATTAAATGGTAATTTTGTTAAAATGCTCAGTGAAGATTGGGCACTTCTCACAGCGGGTAAAGATGACCGTTTCAACACAATGACTGTTAGTTGGGGTGGCATTGGTGAGCTTTGGAACAAAGATGTCGCATTCCTTTTTGTAAGACCACAACGATACACTTATGAATTCATTGAAAATAATGATTATTTCACTCTTTCATTCTTTGGTGGTGAATATAAAAAAGAGCTCGGCATTTGTGGCAGCAAATCAGGCAGAGATATTGACAAAATGGAAGCAACAGGATTTACACCTATAAGCATCGGTGAATCAACAGGTTTCGAACAAGCAAAAATCACTGTTTATATGAAAAAAATTGCTTATCAGGATATGAAACCCGATGGTTTTATTGATGATTCAATTATGAATAATTATAAAGAAAATGATTTCCACCGTATTTATGTGGGTGAGATTTTAAAAGTAATTGTTGAATAACTTTTTGGTAATTTGGAAGTTTATCTGTCTCTTTCAAATTTTACATCTCACTAAAATCGACAATGGTTGTAGGGGACGATGCCCACATCGTCCCGTAAGGTGAGATGTAAACTCAACGGGCGGATGTGGTCATCCGCCCCTACACTTGTGGAACATATTTATGATATAATCAATTCGACAAATTCAAATTTGTGAAATCAATTCTTTTAAAATATTATTTACAATTTATTTATTGATTTTATTGATTAAAGAATGTAAAATATTCACATAATATATCAGTTGGTGATAAAATGAGTCTTATTGAAATCAAAGATATTTACAAAATTTATAATCCCGGTGAAAACGAAGTTCGTGCTCTTGACGGAATTAGTCTTAACGTTGAACATGGTGAGTTTTTAGCCATTGTTGGTCAGTCAGGGTCGGGCAAATCAACACTTATGAATATGCTAGGTCTTCTTGATATTCCTACAAGTGGCACATATACTCTTGATGGTGTTGATGTTGCAAATATGACCGATGATGAGTTGTCCGAAATCCGCAACAAAGAAATTGGTTTCATTTTTCAGGGATTTAACTTAATTCCAAGTCTTACGGCAGTTGAAAATGTTGAATTGCCACTCGTTTATCGTGGAATGAAAAAAGAAGAGCGCAACAAATTAGCTCTTGAAGCTCTTGATAGAGTTGGGCTTTCTCACCGTCTTGACCATTTGCCAAAGCAGATGTCAGGTGGTCAGCAACAAAGAGTTGCTATTGCTCGTGCAGTTGCGGCACGTCCCCCTATTATTCTTGCCGACGAGCCAACAGGTAACCTTGACTCACACTCAGGCGTTGAAGTTATGAAAATTCTTCACGAATTACACGAAGAAGGTCGCACAATTATTCTCATCACTCATGATAACGATATTGCAAGCGAAGCAGAGCGTGTTATCAAGATTTCTGATGGTCAGATTGTTGCCGATTATTTAAACAAAAAAGAATAAATTTGTGTATTATAATATATACCTATAAAATTATGGAAAAATGTTGCAAAAAAATGTAGCATTTTTCCTTTTTTTATGTTATACTTGTTAATTGTATAATAATAACTTGGTATACTTAAAAATATACCAACGCGGAGGTTTTGAGAATGAAAAGAAAAAGTATCTTGAAAAAGCTTTTCTGTGTTATTCTTGCAGTTGCAGTTTTTGCTGTGAGTGTTCCATTTACAGTTCTTGCTGCTGATACTGACGACGTGAATTTCGTTATATTGAGCGATATTCACTATTTTGCAGAAACTGCACAAGGAAACAATGCACAGGACAAAGCAGAATTAAACGAAATGATGCTTATGAACAATGCTACAAGTGGTATTTCACCAGAGATTACTGATGCAGCATTGGCAAACATTAAAAAAATGGCTATTGAAGGCAAACTTGATTTTGTGCTTCTTCCTGGTGACTTGACAAGAAATGCTGAATATTCAGCTCACCTTGAACTCACACAAAAGCTCAGAGAATTAGAATCTGAAACAGGTGTTCCGGTTTATGTTATCAATGGTAACCATGATATCAATAACCAAAGAGCTGCTGAATATAATGGTGAAGAATTGATTACTGCTAAAAAACACCCTGAACAAAGAGATAGACTTGATACTACTCCACAGGAATTTGAAGCACTTTATAAAGATTTTGGTTATTCATCAGAAGGTGGATATTACAGCCGTTACAAAGCTGCTGCTGAAAATTCAGAAGGTTCACTTTCATATGCTATCGACCTTCCTAATGATTATCGTTTGATTGCTATTGACTCTCAGCTTTATTCTGCTGATATTACAGATAAAGGTCTTAACGAACAAGAAACAGCAGGTATTGTAACACCTGAACACCTTGATTGGATTGTTGAAGAATGTGAAAAAGCAACGGCTGATGGAAAAACAATTATCGGTATGATTCACACAAACTCAATTCCTCACTTTGAAACAGAAAACGACCTTTTTGACAACTTTGTTCTTCGTGATTGGGAAAAATTTGCAGATGCAGGTATGCACTATACTGTTTCCGGACACGTTCATATGCAGGACGTTGCTTCTTATGTAAATGACAATGGTGAAACTCTTACTGATATCGTTACAACATCAGTACTCAGCTATCCTAACCAATTCAGAAGCGTTAAGATGAGTGCTGCATCAAATGGTGATATTTCATGCACATATGCAACACATGATGTTGATGAATTCTTCCCTGTTGTAATTGATGGTGTTGCACAGAAAAAGCCATTCAAAAACATTGCATGGGCTTATAACTTCGGTGGCGACAACATCAAAAACTTCGCAATGAATGTTCTCGAATATCAACTCCGTTACGGTTTTGGCAAAGATGTTAAAGACGCTGGTGGACTTTATAACTATGTTGAACAAGCAATCGGTGTTGACACACTCATCGGCGACCTTGTTGGTAGTGAAATCGTTGGTGACCTTTCAGCTGGCGCTATCAAGCTTTTGCTTATTTCACTTTTCAATCAGGTTGAAAACAAATACCTTTCAGACCCTGACAAGACACTCCAGATTCTTGACCCAATGATTGATAAACTTCTTAATATTGAAGTTTCTGATTATCCTTGCACAGTATTTAAAGATACTCTCGGTTTTGGTAGCACAGGTGAAAAAGGCACACTCGGTGACCTTGCTTCAACTGTTCTTGCATACCACTACACAAACAACGAAGACCCTAATAATGATAAATTCCTTATGAACGCATTAGAGCGTTTTGACAACAACCAAAATGCAGAAGTAATTCTCGACACACTTCTCACAGTTGTTCTTGACGACCTTCTTCAAGGTGAAATTCTTAAGAACATTAAAATCGACCCAATTTCTTGGGGTGTAAATGGTCCTGCAAGCCAGTTGGCACAAGGTGCTTATGACATCATCAGTGGTCTTGTTGGTGCAGGCGACTGGACAGGATTTGGCATCGGTGATGTTATTTCTGTTATTCTTATTTCAGGCGTTATTGGTGGCGATACTCTCAGTGGTGTTGTTTATTCAGTTCTTGACGAATATCTCACTCAGAGTCAATATGAAGTTATTGATGGTGAGTTCTACAGAATTCTCAAAGACTTGACACACGACGAAAACCCAGGTTATATGGCAGACTATGAAGGCACAGTAAATTATACAGGAAAAGTTTCCGTTCCTGTTTCTCAAGATAACCTTCGCCTTCCATCACATATTGCTGTAACATTTGGTGAAGACAGTGCAACATCAGTTAACATCAGTTATTTCACAAAATATAGCCTTACAGACACAGACGTTCAGATTGTACCTTATTCAGAAAATCCTGATTTCTCAAAGGGCACAACAGTTAAAGGCGTTAAGGTTGATACAAATTGTGAAATCGACGCAGAACGTGGATATTATGCAATCGATTTAAGCTTTATCGGTATTATTACTCACAAGATGAAAGTTAACCGTCATACAGCAGAAATCACAGGTCTTGAAGCAGGTCAAAAATACTGCTATCGTGTTGGTAATGCAGAGCGTGGTTGGTGGAGTAATATTGGTGTAATCAGCACTGCTGATAAAGGCACAGCATTTAGCTTCTTGCATGTAACTGACCCACAGGGTGTTACAGAAAAGCAATACAAGAACAACTGGGCAATGGCTCTCGAAACAGCGTTTGATAATCACAACATCGACTTCCTTCTCTCAACTGGTGATATGGTTGACAACGGCAACGATTTCGTTGAATGGAAGAGAATGTTCAACTCTGCTGCTGATACACTTATGAATACAGTTCTTATGACTGGTACAGGCAACCACGAAGAACGTGGTGACAATGCAAATGTTCAGAACTTTGTTTATGCAAATCTTCCAGAACAAGATACAACAACAGGTGTTTATTATTCATTTGACTATAACACAGCGCATATCGCAGTGCTCAACACAAATGATTTAAACGATGAAAATGCTCTTTCTGCTGAACAGATTGAATGGCTCAAGGCAGATATGAGTGCATCAAATAAACCTTGGAAATTCATTGCTCTTCACAAAGCAATCTATTCAAATGGCTCACACTTTGATGATGACGATGTTGTTGCTATTCGTTCACAACTTCTTCCACTTATGAACGAGCTTGACATTGACCTTGTGTTCCAAGGCCACGACCATGTTTATATGCGTACAGATGTTATGAAAGACAACGCAATCGTTGAAACAGAAACAGGTACTGTTAAATATAACGGTCTTGAATACACAACAAAGATTAAACCTGAAGGTACAATCTATTCAATCAATGGTACAATTGGTCCTAAGCACTATGAGCCAAAACCAAGTGAAGAAACAAGCGAACTTATTCCTGATGGTGAAACAGTTCTTTATCTTGAAGTTCCATCATATTCACACATCCAGATTGATGGTGGTAATCTCTATTTCGACACATATAGCGTTGAAGATGGTAAAGAAACAAGAGTTGACCAGTTTGCAATTTCAAAGGTTATTACTCTTGAAGACGGCACAATCATCGACGGCACAGCAGGTTCAATCATTGAAAAACCAGGCGATAGCATTATTGATGATATCGTTAATGGTTCAGCAGAAACAAGAAACATGCTTCTCTTAGCAACAGTTGCTGTTTTTGCACTCACAGTTGCTTATTTCATTACAACTGCTACAATGGTTAAACGCCGTAGAGAAGACTTATAATAAAAACTAAACTCCTCACCTTAGGGTGGGGAGTTTTTTGTGATTTGTTCGATAATTTGGGGGTTGTCTAACTGTTTTCGATTTTTAACTTTTCATCAACCATTGAGCAGATATATGTTTTGCCTTTTTCGATGGATTTTTCAAGAATTTTTTCTGATAAAATATCTTCAACATTTGTCTGGATTGCTCTTTTGAGTGGTCTTGCACCATAGATTTTGTCAAACCCTGCTTTGCTCACAAAATCTACAACGCTATCATCAAAGGTCATATTGATTTCAAGTGTTTGCATTCTCTTTTCAAGGGTTGTGAGAAGATTTTTTGCAATTTGTCTGATTTCGTCTTCTGTGAGTCGGTTAAAGACGATTATATCATCCACTCTGTTGAGAAATTCAGGACGGAACGTGTTTTTGAGTTCACCCAAAACAGACTCTTTTATTTTTTCACTTGAAGAATTATCACTATTTGCCACAAAACCAAAAGATGCTTTTTCTTCGGTAATAAGTCTTGCACCCACATTGGATGTCATTATAATTACACAGTTTTTAAAATCCACTCTCCTACCCTGTGAGTCGGTGAGAATGCCGTCATCCAATATCTGCAACAGCATATTAAAAACATCAGGATGTGCTTTTTCAATCTCGTCAAAAAGGACTACTGAATATGGTTTTCTGCGGATTTTTTCTGTCAGCTGTCCCCCTTCGTCAAAGCCCACATATCCCGGTGGTGAGCCGATAAGCTTTGATACTGTATGTTTTTCCATAAACTCAGACATATCGAGCCGAATCATAGCGTTATCGTCGCCAAACATTGCACTTGCCAATGCTTTTGTAAGCTCGGTTTTGCCAACACCTGTCGGACCACAGAAAATGAATGTGCCGATTGGTCGTTTAGGGTCTTTAAGCCCTGCCCTGCCACGACGGATTGCTTTTGCAACTGCTTTAACTGCTATTTCTTGCCCAACAATTCTTTTGTGCAATTCATCTTCGAGTTTTAAGAGTCTTGCACTTTCTTCTTCGGTCATCTGAGTGATTGGAATACCAGTCCACCCTGACACAATTTCGGCTATTTCTGTTTCTGTTACTTGCAAGTTGCGATTTGAGCCATCTGCTTGCCATTTCGCCTTTTCTGTGTTGTATTTTTGCACTAATTCTTTTTCTTCATCACGAAGCTTTGCGGCAGATTCAAAATCTTGCCTGCCCACAGCCATTTCTTTTTCGGCTTCGATTTGTTGAAGTCGGGATTCCATTTCCTTTATTTCAGGTGGGGCTGTGAATGTTGTGAGCCTTACCTTTGATGATGCTTCATCAATTAAGTCGATTGCTTTGTCAGGTAAAAATCTGTCTCCGATATAACGCACAGACAAATTAACGGCACTTTTTATTGCTTCGTCGGTGATTTTCACCTTGTGATGTGCTTCATATTTATCACGGATACCTTTAAGGATTTCAATGGTATCTTCTGCACTTGGCTCACCCACAGTTACAGGTTGAAAACGGCGTTCAAGTGCTGCGTCTTTTTCAATATTTTTGCGATATTCATCAATGGTTGTTGCACCGATTACCTGCAATTCACCACGAGCAAGTGATGGTTTTAAAATATTTGCCGCATCAACTGCACCTTCGGCACTACCTGCACCCATAAGAGTATGCACTTCATCAATAAAGAGAATAATATCTTTTGCATCTCTCACTTCGTCGATAATTTTCTTTATTCTTTCTTCAAAATCACCACGATATTTTGTGCCCGCAACCATACCCGTTAAATCAAGGGACAATATTCTTTTATCATTTAATATTTCAGGCACTTGACCTTTTGCGATTTTAAGTGCTAATCCTTCGGCTATTGCGGTTTTACCCACACCCGGCTCACCGATTAAGCAAGGGTTATTTTTAGTGCGACGACAAAGAATCTGAATAACTCTTTGAATTTCGTTTTCTCGCCCTATAACAGGGTCTATTTTGTTTTCTTTGGCAAGGGTGGTCAAATCTCTTGAGAACTTAGAAAGCGTTGATTTATCGTCTTTCTGTGGATTTGTCTGCTTTGGTTGTTTGTTGTTACCCACAATATTGCCAAGCTCTTTTAAAATGCTTTGTGGACTCGCCCCTGCACGATTCAATAAATCGCAAGCATATCCGTTGCCTTCTCGACACATTGAAAAAAGTATATGCTCTGTGCCTGCTAAACTTTGTTTCATTGCATTACTGAGCATAATTGCACCTTCAACAATATGCTTGCTTCGTGGAGTGAAATCTGTTGGTGCTAATTCAGTTGGTAGCCCTGCACCAACGCCTTGTTTTATCATTTCATATACTTTTCGATAGGTTACGCCTTTGTTTAACAGTAATTTGCCTGCAACACTATCGGTGCTTTCTAATAGTCCTAATAAAATATGCTCACTGCCGATATAGGTGTGCCCTAAATCTTCGGCAACTGTTACGGCTTTGTTAAGCGCCATATTTGCTTTTTCTGTAAAACCTGTGAAATTGTACATTTCGTTCACCTCAAAACATCAACGCTTTGCGTTGAAATGAAATAAATCCTCTTGGATTTATGAAGTATCCTAACAGATATGAAGTAGCATTGCTATGAAGTATGCCTTACGGCATATGATAAGATTTATTTCACTTCATATTTACAATAGTAAATACTTCATAATCGCAAGATTACTTCATATTGCATAGCAATACTTCATTTAATTTTAATCATATTCTGACCATTTTATAATACTACTGATAAAAATAGCGAGAGAATAATTATTCCCCCGCTATATTTTTAGTTTAATTTGTTTCTCACTTCATTAGCTCTTACTGTATCTCTTTCAACAGTTTCAAGTTTTTGCCCTGCTCTTGCGTTGATTGTTGCAGGTTGCATTGAAACCATCAATTCATTAACTGTTTCAATAGAGATATTGATTTTACCTGTTACTGAGCCAAGTCGCACAAATGAGAGATTTTCCATAAGTTCTTTTGTTGTAAGAAGTCGAGCCCATTTGAGAAGTCCGTATGCTCTGAAAATTCGGTCTTCAGTGCTCACATCTTTAAGCATTTCTTCTCTTGCACTTCTTTCTTGTGCACAAAGTTGCAATGTGATTGCTTTAAGGTTTTTAATTGCAAACTCTTCTGAAATTCCGAGTGTTATCTGGTTGCTTAACTGATACATATCACCCACAGCATTTGTACCTTCACCAAACGCACCACGGAATGTAAGCCCTAATTTTGAAACGGTGTTAATGAGTTTATGGATTTGTCCGCTAAGAGTTAAAGCAGGAAGATGAAGCATTACAGATGCTCTCATACCTGTGCCAAGATTTGTTGGGCATTGAGTTAAGAAACCAATTCTCTCATCAAATGCGAAATTGAATTTCGAACCCAATATGTCATCAATTTCATTTGCCACGCTATATGCCTCATCAAGAGCAAAGCCCGATTTCATAACCTGAAGACGAATATGGTCTTCTTCGTTGAGCATTATACTGATATCTTCTTCGGGGGAAAGCATCAGTGCTCTGCCATCTAAGTCTGATGCAAATTCAGGACTGATTATATGACGCTCTGCCATAGATGCTGCTTCAAATCTTGCGAGAGTACGCATTTCGAGAAAACGGAGATTATATTTATTATCGCTCTCTAATGCCTCTTTTATTACATTATTCAGTTCCATACGGCTTTTAGTATTTAATTTATTTGGGAACGGATATTCTGCGATATTTCGAGCTAATCTTATTCTTGTGCTAACAACAATATCACTTTGTTCGCCTGCACCGATATACCATTTACTCATTATTGCCACCCTCTTTCATTCTGTTGATTTCATCACGAAGCTCTGCTGCTTTTTCAAATTCCTGATTATTGATTGCATTTTTAAGCTCTTCTTCAAGAATTGCAAGTTTATCAATCTTTGGTGTTTCTGCACTGGCATTACGAATAAGTGGAACTTTGCCTTCATGACGGGTTTTGCCGTGAATTCTCTGCAATGATGGCAAGAGTTTATCATAGAAGGTTGTGTAACAATCAGCACAACCTAATTTGCCGTTATTCACAATATCGTTGAATGTGTTTCCACATTTTTCACAACGCATTGTTCTCGAACCAATAGCGCTTGCAGGTTCACCAAAAAACGAACCTAAAAGCTCTGAAAATGTGTTGCCGAATCCACCAAAAACATCATTATATCCCAAAGCGTGTGCACAATCAGAGCAAAGATGCGCTTCTGCAGATTCACCATTTATAATTCTTTTAACATGAGTTGTTGCTTCATATTTACCACAATTTTGACATAACATAATAATTTCCTCCTGACTTCATTACAATATATTAAGTATCATTTGCTTGAATATGGATGCACGAATGATATCACCATACTCTCGTGGGATATCACGATATGCATTGCCTGTCAACGCTGACAAGAATATTTTGACCGTTTTTTCATCTATAATATCATTTTCATATAGATTTTTAAGATGTGCTCTGCAAGTGTTTTCACTGAGCATATTACCCACTGAATTGATTATGTGCATTTTTATTGAATTTCTATCAATACTTGCTCGGGTGATTTTGATATATCCCCCACCACCACGACGACTTTCAACAATATAGCCGTGCTCTGGTGTGAAACGGGATGAAATTACATAATTTATCTGACTTGGCACACAACCAACTCTCTGTGCTAACTCATTACGTTGAATTTCGGTATAACCATCATTTTCTATCATTTCTTGAATCATTGTCGCTATGATATTGCTGATATTCACTTCGTCATCTCCTTTAATCAAAGTTTGACTTTGACTTTCTTTGACCTTCTGTTTCTATTATAGCAAGGTTTTTCTGCTTGTCAATAGCAAAAGTCAAAAAAGGTCAAAGTTTTTTCAATATAACTTTTTCATTCAATATCCCTGTAAATTTTAGCATCCACTACTAAAAAGATTTTACTCATCCCCTATAAAAATTAAAATCCACCACTAAAAATATTGGAATGTATAAATAAGAATATAAATAAAAAGAAAAATAATATATAAAAGAAAAAACACTGAAATTGTAAACTGTTTGTAAACAATTCGGCACTTTTCTTATTTTGTCTCATAAAACCTAAGACAAAAGTATTTGTTTGAACTATATATGGGAGGTGTTTTTTATAAGTAATTCTTCTTATGCTATTTTTCCATTATCTATGCTAAATAATGAAAAATATAAAGACTTATCTTCTGATGAATTTTTTCTTTATATACTTTTGCTTAATCGACTTAATATTTCAAAAAAGAATAGCAAACGCTTTTGTGATAACAATGGTTTTTTTATTTATTATACAAATCAAAAAATTGCACAAGATTTAAGATGTAGCCACACAACAGCAATTAAGACTCTTAAAACTTTGGAAAATGCAGGGCTTATACATAAAGAATATCAAAAAAACGGATTACCACTTAAAATATATGTAAATGATATTCGCGAAAATACAAATACAAAGCCAAAAGTTCAACAACAAGAAACAAGCTTTGATATTGACCATGCTATATCACAAACAAAAGCAAATAGATATAATTTTGGTGAAATGAAAAATTCGAAAGCAAGACATAAAAAAACTACCTGAAAAAATCAGGTAGTTTGAAAAATTATTTTACAATAAAGTTATTGTTTACATAATCAACAAAGTCAAAATCTTTGTTTGCGTTGTAGTTTGCATCATCTGACAAAGCAAATTCAAATCTGTATTTATTGCCTTTAATTTCAAAATAGAGAATTTCACTGTAATTTGTGAGTCCACCATTTTTATTAACAATTTTTTCTGTGCAATAATATGCTTTTACATTGTCAAGGATTGTGATTTCTTTTTCGCTGTAATCTGTTGTGAAACCATTTTTCTTCTGTGTTTCATATTTCTTTTGAAGCTTAGCATTATGCTGTTTAAGATATTCGTCAAGTGTCATTGAAGCATAATCTGCACCTGTGATTTTTGTGCATTTCATAAGTGTTCCACCGACATTTGTGTCTAACTTTCTGATATATCCACTACCAAAAGCTTCCCAACCTTCGATAACATTGATTTCATAGTCAGCAGTATAGATTTTATCTTTAACTACATACTTATCGTCGATTTGTTCAAGGTGTGTCTGTGGCTCGCCATTTTCATCTTTGATGATTTCGCCGTTTTTATCTCTGTCGACAACAACAATCTGGTTTTTATCGTTGATAATTGCATTACCCTTTTCATCAAGCAAAACCAAATATGATTTATCGTCGATACCCTGAACTACATATTTTGTTGGGTCATATTTGCTTGTTGTTGTGGTTGTTGAATTGCTTGGGTCTTCGTTAGGGTCTTTGCTGAATACACCTGTGATTGCAAGAATTGCAACAACCAAAGCTACTGCAACAACTGCACAAATCACAGCAATTATAATTTTCTTTGACTTTTTGTTTTCCATTTATATTTCCTTCTTTCGTTAGTTTTCATTTATTATTTGTCTTATATCTTTACCAATAAATTGTACTGTTGCATATGTTCCGATAATTCTTGATGCAATGCTTTCAGGGTATCTTGATTTGAGTTCTTCTAAATCAAGGTTTGAACTGATAATTGTTGGAACACCACGAGCAACTCGACTATTGATTACATTATAGAGTGCCGAAACTGTGTAAGCAGTTGAAAATTCTGCACCCAAATCATCAAGGATTAACAAGTCTGCATCTATTAGCAATTCTTCGGTGTCAATCGGTGCTTCTACCCTGCCGAATTTTTCTTTTTCCATCTTATTAAGGAAATTGATTACTGAGCCATAAAGTACATTGTAGCCCTTTTTAATTGCCTCGTTTGCGATTGCAAGTGAGAGATGAGTTTTGCCGAGCCCTGTTCTGCCATAAAAATAGAGTGATGTTGAGTCAATATCAAAATTCTCTGCATATTTTTTGCAAGAGTTAAACACATTTGACATTTCTTCGTATGGTGAATCGCCATTTATCTTTGTTTTTGGATAATAATCAAGAGTAAATTCATCAAAACTTGAAAGTTCTAATGGCGTTGAACGGGTAAGCTCACCCACGGCATTTCTCTTTAAAATATCCATATAGCATTCGCAATATTTTGAGCCGTAAGACACTTTGCGGTCTTCATCATAATCTTCAATGACGCCTGTATCCTGACATTTTGAGCAAGTATATTTAACATCAAAATAATCAGTTGGAAGTTTAAGTGCTTTTAAAAGATTTGCTCTTTCATTTTTTAATTCTTCATTCTTTTTGCGAATAGCTGAAAGTTTTTCTGCTGTGTTTTCTTTGCCACCTGCATAAACTGACAAGATTTCAAAACCTGTTTTTGAAAGTTCAGTTTCTATCATTTGAAACTCAGGGTATTTTTCTGACATTTCTTGTTTTCGTTGTGCAGCGTCATTTTCTGCATTGGTTTTTCTTCTCTTGAGTTCTGCTTTTGCTTTTTCGTGAAGTTCTCTTGAATATGCCAAACTTTATGCCCCCTTTACTTTCTTCCTCTTGTTTTTCATTTCACCGAAGTCTTTTCTATTGGACTTTGCCTTTTCTTCGGCTTTCTGTATATCAAATGATGTTTCTTTTGTTTTATTTGTTTTCTGTTGTTTAGTTTCGAATTTCTTTGTACCCTTTTCAATATCATCAATGGTGAGCATTCCTGCACTGTGCCATTTTTTGATTATTCCGTTAATATGGCGCATATTCACCCATACAAGACGACCTGTCTGCTTTTCGTTTTTCATTATATTGAAAGCTTTTTCAACTTCGTCAATAGTATAACCCCAACGAATCCATTCACTAATGAGTTCAAGCACTGCAAAGCTTGGTGCAGAGTCGTCGTTATTTGTGCGCTTTGCCAATTCTTTAAAAAGAGCTAATGATTTTTCGGTTTCTCTTATGTAATCGTCAGCAGACGAGAGATTTGTAATCCCATTTTCTGCCCAATATTTTGCGATTTTCAAAATATCATTATGCCCTGTTGAGTCGATACTCTTTGCGAAATGCAAAAGACAGTTAGCAACATCGGGCTTGATGTTATAACGATAAACAACCGAATAAATTGTACTCTGCATTGCAAAGCCAAAAGTTCTGCCCAAAATCTGTTGTGCTTCATTGAAAAGGCGTTTCATTGAGCCATTCTTTTTAAGCACTTTTTCGATTTCTTCTTGAGTTGGATTTGAAAAATGAATTTCAGGTAATGGAACATTAACTTTTTCAGTTGCAAGTTCTGTCTGTTTTTCAGTTTTAACAGTTTCATTCGACTTTTCTTCTTGCAAAATCCCACTATCAACCCAATATTCAACACATTCTTTAACTGTTGAAAGTGAGAGATTTGTAACCTTTGCAAGCCCATCTTCATCGCTTTCAGGATTTCTGAAAATTGCGATGATTACTTTTAACTGTTCACCACTTGCAAATTTGAGTCCTTTATCAGCGATTTCTGTTGGCAAAGAAAACATTGATGAATAAACTTTTGGTGCAATTTTGAACATTTTTATCTCTCCTTTCTTTGAATATGGTCAGGGACAATAAGTATAACATAATTCTTCATTTTTTGCAATCACAAGATATAGTGGAAAGATATAAAAACAACCCAATTCAATTTAACAAATTGGGGTTTGTCGAAATCTTTTATATGGTTATGTCGCCTTGCCTCCCTCTGACGAGGTGCGGGTGTCCGGTGGACACCTCTGCGAAGCAGAAGCACCGACCGAGCCGACAGGCGAGAATTAGGTGGCACGAGCAAAGCGAGTGACGGAGGGAAAGATAAACAAAACCAAGTTAATTCTATCCTGTCTCTCCCTCAGTCTCGCATACGCTCGACAGCTCCCTCGTCAGAGGGAGCCAAAGTAAATGCACTTTAAAAGAGTTAAACAAATTCAAATTTGTTTAACAATTATCCGCTTTATATTGTTGACTTTGATACGCACTAAATATATAATTAACATATACATAAATCCAATTCAGGAGTGAGAAAATATGGGTATTACAAAATCAGTTTTCGGTGTTACAAAAGACGGCAAGCAGGTTGACGCTTTTCTCATTGAAAACAACAACAATATGAAAATTAACCTTATCACTTGGGGTGCTACTTTGCAGAGTATTCTCGTTAAGGACAAGGACGAAAACGAGCTTGATTTATTGCTCGGTTTTGACGATATGGAAGGTTTCGAAAATCGCCATGATTATCAGGGTGTGATTGTTGGTCCTGTTGCTAACAGAATCTCAAAGGGTGGACTCACTATTGATGGTGAAAAAATTCCTGTTACAACTACTCATGGTGATGTTACACTTCACAGTAACGGTGAATTTTCAACTGCAGTTTGGGATGCAATTATCGTTGACTCTGACGCTGTTGAATTCTCATATTTTAGTGCTGACGGCACAGAGGGATTCCCTGGCAACAAGAAAGTAACAGTTAGATATACTCTTACTGATAAAAACGAAATCATCATTGATTATACAGCAGTTTCTGACAAAAAAACTGCGTTTAATCTTACAAATCACGCATATTTCAACCTTAAAGGTTATCAGAATGGCGACATTCTCGACCACACTCTTTATATCAATGCAGATGCTTTCACACCTATGGGTGAAGGTCTTGTGCCAACAGGTGAAATCCGTGATGTAACAGGCACTCCATTTGATTTCAGAGAGCCAAAAACAATCGGCAGAGATATCGATGCAGATTATGAGCAGTTAGATGCAGGTAATGGTTATGACCATAATTTCTGTATCAATAATTACAACAAAGAACTTCGTCTTGCTGCAACTGTTACCGCTCCAAATGGTGTACGCCTTGACTGTCTTACTGACTTACCTGGTATGCAACTCTATGTTGGTAACTTCCTTGAAGGTAAAATCGGCAAAAACAACACGCCAATGGAATTCCGCTCAGGTTTCTGTCTTGAAACACAGTATTATCCAAATGCCACAAACACACCAAGCTTTTATAATTGTGTGTTTGATAAGGACGAAGTAGTTAAAACAACTACAATTTATAAAGTTACTGTATGATGTAACACATTTCCACAATTCCCATAGAATGTAATGTAAGCTCAATATGGGAAGGAGGAAAAATGAATGTGTAACTTCTTTGGTAACAACTCATGGTTGATTGTTATTATCATCTTAATTCTTCTCACAGATAACAACAATGGTTGCGGTTGTGGTTGTGAGCGCAACAACGGCTGTGCTCGCAGAGATTTTGACTGCGGCTGCTGCTAATCAGTAAACATTAAGGACTTTTAAAATAGGGCGGGGGCTCAGCTCCCGCCGAATTTATGTAGATAAATTTACGGAGTAAATATTATGGAATTTTATGAAATTGACTCATCACCTGAAAAGGCATTACTTTTGTGTGTTGACACAGGTGATTTTGACGCTGAAAGTTCAATAGAAGAACTCACCTTGCTCACCGAAAGTGCGGGGGCACAGGTCGTGGGTTCAATTATTCAAAGACGAGAAAGTCCTGATGGTGCAACATATATCGGCAAGGGACGTCTTGCAGAAGCAGAACTTTTTTGTCATAATCAAGAGATTGATTTAATTATCTGTGATGGCGAATTGACTCCGTCGCAAATCCGTAATATTGAAAATGCAACTGATGTGCGAGTTATTGACCGCACTCAATTAATTCTTGATATTTTCGCTCTTCGTGCCAAAACCCGTGAAGGTAAATTGCAGGTTGAATTAGCTCAACTTAAATACGCTCTACCCCGTCTTACTGGCAAGGGTAAACAGTTATCTCGTCTTGGTGGTGGTATTGGTACTCGTGGTCCTGGTGAAACAAAGCTTGAAAGCGACCGTCGTCATATTATGCGAAGAATGTATGCTTTGCAAGAACAACTTGACGAAGTTGAAAAACGCCGTGCCTTACTTCGAAAAAGACGTGAGAAAAACGATGTTACAACTGTTGCACTTGTTGGATACACCAACGCGGGCAAATCAACGCTTATGAATGCGCTGACAGACGCAGGTGTGCTTGCAGAAGACAAACTTTTTGCCACACTTGACCCAACATCAAGAAAATTATCTCTCCCAAACGGACAAGATGTTATGCTTATTGACACTGTTGGATTTGTCAGCCGACTCCCCCACGATTTAGTCAAAGCATTCCGTTCAACTCTTGAAGAAGCGGCAAGTGCTGACATTGTGCTTAATGTTTGTGATGCGTCGGACGAGCATTGTACCGAGCATATTGAAATCACAACGGGTATTTTAAAAGACTTAGGTTGCAACGGTGACAACATCATAACTGTTATGAACAAATGCGATAAAGCAGAAAATATTTTTGATATTCTTCCAATGGGTAAAACCGTTATGATTAGTGCATTAAAAGGGGTTAACCTTGATTTGCTTTTAAAAGAAATTGAAAAGGCACTTGCACTTAAAATCATTGAAATCAATTTGCTTATTCCATTTTCTGATGGTGGCGAAGTGAATTACTTGCGAAATAATGCAAAAATAATCAGTGAAGAATATACCAATGATGGTACACTTTTAAAGGTGATTATCCCCACTGATTATGCAGACAAATTTCAAAAATATATTGTTGAATAAGCATAAGCGGTAGGTTTATTACACCTGCCGCTTTTCTATGCAAATTTGAATTTGTTTAACTCTTTTAAAGTGCATTTACTTTGGCTCCCTCTGACGAGGGAGCTGTCGAGCGTATGCGAGACTGAGGGAGAGATTTAGTAATTGCAAAGTTCGTTTTCTCTCCCTCCGTCTTTTGCTACGCAAAATCCACCTCCCTCGTC
>JAZLBL010000006.1:0-9149 GCA_045613685.1 Candidatus Fimenecus sp.
GAGCTGTCGAGCGTATGCGAGACTGAGGGAGAGATTTAGTAATTGCAAAGTTCGTTTTCTCTCCCTCCGTCTTTTGCTACGCAAAATCCACCTCCCTCGTCAGAGGGAGGCGACATCACCATATACAAGAGACAGACAAACTCCAATTTGTCAAATGAAAATGGTGGGAGAATATTCCCACAACAAATTATAACTATTTTCTTTCTAAAACTATTTTGTCAAGTGTCAATTTGTTGCCACTAATTGCAAATTGTTCTGTTTCAGAGTTACTATATACAAGTTTGTTACCATCAATTTTATATGTGCCCTTTGTAGTTTTGCAGATGTCTTTAAGAATATCATCTGCATATTTTTCATAATAAAGCACATCGTCAGTTGTCAAAAACTTGCCTTCTTTTTCAACTTTTCTTCTTGCACCTTCAACCATCAATGAACGATATTCTTTTCGCACATCAGAAATATTTGTAATTGAAACAGTTGTGCTATAAGTGCCATCTTTGTTGAATTTATAAGTTGTGCTCATCTGCACATTGGTCTTTGTGATTTTGGAATTATAATAATCACCATAGAATTTCTGTGGTGAAATTGTTTCATCACAAACCCATGTGCCAGCTATTGTCTTTTTTGCTTCGGCAGGGCTCAATGTTGGTCCCAAGTCTTCTTCTGTTGTGGTTTCTGTTGTTGTGGTTGTGGTTTGGTCAGGTTGTGCCCCTTGCTCTGTTTTCTTGCAAGATGCAAAAGCAGTAACCATTATAAGCACCAAAACACAAAACAATATTTTTTGAAATGTTTTAATAATAATCCCTCATTTCAAAATCCCCGTAAAGCCTTAGCCTTACGGGGTTACAATTTTTATTATGAGAATAATTGACCGAGAATAAGGAATGGGATTTCGCTATAAGCTGCATCGCCATAAACTTCATAAAGTCCGTCACAAATACCCTTGATAGCTGAAACAGCAAGTTTTGATGTAGTATCTTCACTTACAATTTCATCTTCGCCCATAATCTTGTCATAGATTGCATAGAATCTGTCGTTTGCTGCCTTGTATTCAGCAACATCAATAACTGTGTTTGCAAGCATATCTTCAACCTGCTTGATTGCACCGTCAAGTTCTTTCTTATCTTCAGCAGAAAGTGATGATGTGTCATATTCTTTCATTGTTGCAACATCCTGACGAAGCTGCATAGTTTCACGGCTCTTGTTGAACTGTGGGAATCTGTCAGGATATGAGAATACATCTGTGAAGTTTTCATCTGTAAGAAGATGAATGATGAGAGTCATAATAACATCGTTTGATGCTGTTGTTGCGTGGTTCTGACCGCTGAAATAGAATGTATGGTCAGGAAGAAGACCAGTGTGAGCATCTATAATTCCTTCTGGGTCAATATGTTCGTGCAAGATACAATTATTTTTTACCCATGGAGTTTTATAACCTGCAGGGAGTCTTGTTCCTACATTCACACTATAAGCACCCATTGATGTTGAGTCAACCTGAATGATACCGTCAGCTTGTGTGTAACCATGAGAAACTGCGAGTTCATAGAGTTCAACATTTGTGTCAACGATATCAAAGATTTTAACGCCTGCTTTTTTTGCAGATAAAATGTTGTAGTCAGAATTGAGCTGAGCATTGTAATACCAATCAGCTTGGCGACGAATCTCAGCCATATCATCACCTGCAAGGTACTTATCACGGCAAGTTGGATATTGAACTGATGGAACAAGTCCCCACATAAGAGTTGAATATCTGAGATATTTGCCAATGAGTGTATCAGCAATTACATCAAGAAGATTGCTTACATCAGTTTTTGGCATAAGTCTGACTGCAAGACTGAGCACATAACTGAGAACATTGCCTTCACCTAAGAGAGATGTGAACATTGTTGTATAAAGTGCTGCACTTTCGTCGTTAAGGCCATAAGTGTAAGCATCGCCGAGAAGGTTTGCACCATCAAGAGCAGGAACTGCAAATACAATTCTGTTAACGTCAACTGAAATGTTGCTTCCGTTATCAACATAGAGTTGCATAAGTCCGTTTGCGATTGAACCACCTTGGCTTACAGGAACAAGGTTAACCTTTTTAGCACCTGTATCTGCTTTAACAAACTGAATATAATCATAAAGTTCCTGTGCAGTTTGAATCATATTACCTGTTGAAACATAGTTGAATACATAGAGATTATCTTCGCCTGCAATATCAAAATATTCTTCAACCGGGAAGCTCTTAAGCATATGTTCTCTTGAAACATCTGAAAATGTTTCAAAACTTCCATAATATGTTTCTGGACGAACATCAGGGTCAAGGTTACCGTTTGCATCACTTGCCTGTTTGCCCATTAAAAGGTCACTGAGAAGTTCAGCAACAACCTTTGCAGCTGCCTGGTCTTTATCTTCTTGAGTAACAAACATTGTCATCACAGGAATAAGTGCTTCTGTAAGAGCTGCAGCGATAAATTCTTCTGAAACTGAAACATAGAATGGGCCTGGAATAGGATTACCGTCAGCATCACATTCTTTTTCACCGTTTACATAGTGATATGTTTCACTTTGGAAAAGTCCTGGAATGATAATTGTAGGTGTATAACTCTTGTCACGAGCATAACCTAAAATTGACATACAAGACAACATCATAACCACTGCTAAAACAACAGAGATTACTTTTTTGAAATTTTTCATAATAGCAATTCCCCTTTTACGAAAATTTACTTATATAGTATAACAAAATTTGAATAAATTGTAAACAAATTCCATATGTGCATTGTGCAAGAAAAAGCTATAAAAAAATCAACAAGGTGCACAACACTTTTCGTCATTGTGCACCTTGAGTTTATTGTTTTATTTAAGAATTGGTGTGCCGTTTTCATCAAAATTCACTTTTTTGATTCTTGCATGACGGCAAGGGTCATAAAGTGGCTCATCACAATATGTACCACAGTTTTTCTCGAAATGCGAAAATGGTCGAGCGTGATAAACAATGAGTAAATCGCCGTTTTCATCAACAACAAAGCTATTGTGTCCCGGCCCTGCCTGGTCGATTAAATCTTCAGTCTGCAAAGCAGGATTTGAGTCTTTTGTCCAATTTTTTATATCCATTAAATCCGCATTTCTGTCGGCATAGACTTTGCCCATACAATACTCTGCACCTGTACCCGAAGCCGAGAAGAAAACATAGATTTTATCGTCAGTTTTAAGCACTGCAGGACCTTCATTCACACGAAAACGAACACATTCCCAATCGTATTCTGGTTTTGTGAGAAGAATAGGTTTTGAAATAAGCTTATATGGCTCATTCTCATCGATTTCTGCCATAAATAGTGATGAATCTTCCAACTTTTCAGCCCAGATTAGATAATGCTTGCCATTATTCTCAAAGTAAGTCATATCAAGTGAAAACTCAGTAAATGAGCGGTTATCACCATCACTTGCTTGCATTTTGCCAAGCTCTGTCCAAGAGTCTTTTATCGGGTCTTGACCATCACAAACAATAACAAACGGACGAATATTCCACACATTTTCTTTTTCGCCCGCAGCAAAGAAAATATACCATTTTTCACCTATATAATGGATTTCAGGTGCCCAGATATGCTTTGACATTACGCCTTTATTATGAGCTTTCCAGATAGTATATTCTTGTGCATCAGCAAGTCCTTTGACTGTTTTGCTTCTGCGCAAAATTATGCGGTCATAACCTGCGTCAACATTATAAAAAGCAGGGTAACTTGCTGTGAAATAATAAAACCCGTCAGGTCCCTTTGTTACATAAGGGTCAGCACGTTCTGGGATAAATGGGTTTGGATAAGTATTCATAAAAATCACCAATAGGATATTATCATAAACGAACTCAAAACGCAAGAATTGTATTTTTTGACAATTTCAAATTTGTCGGGTTCGAATTCATTTACACTATAAACGAAAAATAAAAAACGGACACCCATAGGCATCCGTTTTTATTTTTGGCTGGGGAATAGGGATTCGAATTATAAATTCACAATGTGAATGAGAGATTCACATTGTGCTCTTCGCTAAAAACGATATACTATATCGTTTTCTTAACGCTCAGACCCTCACGGGTTCGAACCCACAACACAATTCATAAAGAAAAGTAAAAAGGCAGGTCTTTGACCTACCTTCTTACTTTTAATGGCTGGGGAATAGGGATTCGAACCCCAACAAACAGAGTCAGAGTCTGTCGTGCTACCGTTACACTATTCCCCAACGAGCAAGAGCAATTATATATCAACAAAATAAAAATGTCAAGAGTTTTTAGATAAAAAATAAAGTAATTTTGCTTTCTTATATTTTATTTTGTTCCTGTTGAGCCAAATCCACCTGCACCACGGTCTGTGTCGTCAAGGTTATTTACTTCAACAATTTCAGGCAATTCAACAGGTTCAATAACCATTTGTGCAATTCTTTCAAATGGCTCGATTGTGTATTCAGGGTCGGTCTGCTTTATAACACCAACACAAATTTCACCACGATAGTCTGAGTCAATAACACCAACAGAGTTTAAAAGTCCGATTCCGTGTTTAATGGCAAGTCCGCTTCTCGCATAGATAAATGCAGCATAATGTGGGTCATCAAGTCCGATTGCAATACCTGTTGGTATAATCGCCTTGTCACCTTTTTTAAGAGTAATTGGCTCGTCGATACAAGCATAAAGGTCCATACCTGCACTACCACTTGTTGCACGGGTTGGAATTTTTGCATTTTCTCTAACCTTTTTTATTTTAAGTTCTTTCATTATTCAACACCTCTGTATAAAAGTCCACGAGTGAATTCAATCTGTGGTTTTTTGTTGTTTTCATAAGCGTCTAAAATCTCTTTAACTTCTCTTGTGGATTCTGTTGTGAAGTTAAAGAAAAGTATATCAGCTGATGGAATTTCTTTCATTCTGTCACCCATATATATAGGTCTTGAATTAAGAATTTCAGAATATCCCATAAAGCATTTCACAGGGAATTTTATTCCCATTCTGTCTGTGATTTCACTATTTCTCTTGCACTCGGCACAAGTTTTGCCGTTCTTAATTGGGCAATTTCTTGTGAGCATAAGTGGAATTCGACCATAAACCGTGATTCCCTTAGATATTGGTGCAGAAATATTTTTGAAATTATCAAGTGTGCATTCGTTTGAGATAATCACTTCGTCTATTCCAAGACTCTCTGCAACATCCATTGAGTGTGAGTTGAAAATATTAAGTGATGGCGACGCCACAACCTTTTTGCCACATTTTTTCGCAATAGCAACTGCATCAAGTGTGTGGCAAAGCACAAAATATGCAGATGAAGATGAAAGTATTTTTTCAACCTTGTGAGCGTTACCAAACATTCCGTGTGGTAATTCTACACCATAGGCGTTTTCTTTAACGATTTCGTCGTCTGTGCCAAGTGGTACAAAAACTACATGGTCTTTTGCACTTTCAGGGATTTGCTCCACATTATCAAATCTTAAATAGAGAATTTTATCGTCATAAGCATCAATTTTTGACGGTGCACTCGGCTCGTTTATTACTCTTACACTTTCACCAAGAATTGATTTAGTGAGAAAATCGAGAGCCTGTCTTCGCATATGATTAAGTGCAGAAACAGGGAGTGAATAGTCAATTTCACCATTGATTTCAATGCTTGTTGCGTTGAATTGTGTGCCACCACATTTTTTGAGCGCATCCACAACTCTTTCTTTTGCAATCGGTCTGTTTATTGGTGCTTCGCAGAGCATTTCACTTTCTGCGATGGCAATATGATTTTCATATTTTGCAATAAGTCTTGCTTTTTCACCAATTTTGCCACAAAATTTAAAGCTTATATCATATCGTGGCAATTCTTTTTCATAGTTTATCGAATATTTATTAAGTAAATCCTTTGTAGCAGATTGCACATTCTCTTTTTCTCTGTAGCCAAACATATCTCGACCGAGCTTGTCCTGATAATATCCATCAGTAAACCCTGAACGAGAGAAAAGGTCGCTTAAATCCTTTTGAATGTCAAAGTTATATTCATTGTTTATTGACTTTTTACAAGCTTTTACAGCAGCACTCACATATTCAGGGCGTTTCATTCTACCTTCAATTTTGAATGAACACACACCCAAATTGACAAGTTCAGGAATATGCTCAATTAAAGATAAATCTTTAAGACTTAAATCGTGCCCTGTGCCGTTTTCTGCTTTGAAAGGCAAACGACAAGGTTGAGCACAAAGGCCGCGATTTCCGCTTCGTGAGCCAAGCACTGCACTCATTAAGCATTGACCTGAAACACACATACAAAGCGCACCGTGAATAAACACTTCAAGGTCAATAGGAGATTCTTTGCAAAGCTCTTTGATTTCTTTAAAACTTAATTCTCTTGGCAACACTGCACGAGAAAACCCTAATTCTTTGAGAATTTTAAGCCCTTCTAATGTGCCAACACTCAACTGTGTTGATGCGTGCATTTCTATATCAGGACAAATCTCACGAACAAGTCTTGCCACACCCAAATCCTGAATGATGATAGCATCTGCACCCGAATTGCAAATCTTTTTTATAGTGTCAATTAAATCTGAAAGTTCGCAGTCTTTAATAAGGGTGTTAAGAGTAATATGTACCTTAACACCCCTTGAATGACAATATTTAATTGCGTTTTCAATTTGCTCGTCAGTAAAATTCTGGGCATTTCTTCGTGCGTTGAAATTGCCCAACCCAAAATACACCGCATCAGCACCACTGAGCACTGCGGCTTTAAGGGTTTCTTCGCTACCGACAGGAGCTAATATTTCAACTTTATTCATCAATTTCTCCGTCATATGCTTTTTCGGATTTTGCGAAAAGATTTATCTGGTCATTCTTGAATTTGGCTTCTGTTTTGATTCTTTCAAGCTCACGCTTATAATAATCTCTTTCAGATTTAGCCTTTGCAGCATCTTCAAGATATTCTTTAATCTGATTACGGAAATTTTCAGTCTCTGCCTGTGCTTTTGAAAGCTCATTTGCAATGTCAAGAGAAACAAGCACAGCTGCCTGATTAGCAGAAATGAATGATGTTGCCTTTAAAATTTCAGACATCTTTTTATCAATCATCTTACCTAATTCTTCTGTGTGCTCAACACTTTCATCAGTGCAAATAAAATATTTAACACCGCAAATATCAAGTCTGACTCTGTTTTTATCCATAACTTTCACACTCCGATACATTTATATTGTAATTGTATCACATAAACATATGATTTTCAAGTTGCTTTATTTATGCCCGAAAAGAGTTTCGAATAACCCGGGATTAGAGCATTTTTTACACTCTTGAGGACACTCGAAATCAACTAAAATCGTATCATCACCAATGACTTTAATATCCTTCCAACAGATTTTAATATCTGGGTATTTGCCGAGAATTCCAAAGCATTTTGATTTGCCCCAGATTATAATTGAAATAAGACAGCCTGAGCAGGTGTCAATTTCAACATCACACACGTTACCGAGTCTGCAACCGTCAGATAAATTTATGACTTCTTTCTCCCTCATGTCAGTAACAAAACAATTCATATATGAAAACACCCCTGCAATATAATATGCAAGGGTAGGGGCTGATTTTCAACTTTCTTTAATTTTTTTAATCGCACCTTTTTCAAGACGACTGACTTGTGCCTGACTTATTCCCACTTCTTCTGCAACTTCCATTTGGGTTTTACCCTGCATAAAACGAAGATTTAGAATCTGTTTTTCTCGCTCACCAAGATTTTTTATTGCTTCTTTAATTGATATTTCATTGAGCCAATCTTCATCACTTTCGTTACTTCCCACTTGGTCCATAACATAAATAGTGTCGCCACCATCAGAATAAACGGGCTCATAAAGTGAAATGGGCTCAACGATTGCTTCAAGGGCTAAAACAACATCAACAGGCTCAATTTCCATCTCTTTTGCAATTTCTTCAATGGTGGCATCACGCCCGGTGTCATTTTGAATTCGCTCTTTAATCTGCATTGCGTGATATGCAGTATCACGAAGTGAGCGACTGACTCTTATTGTGTTGTAATCTCGCAGATACCTTCTGATTTCACCGATAATCATGGGCACGGCATAGGTTGAAAATCGCACATTTTGTGAAATGTCAAAATTGTCGATTGCTTTAATTAGCCCAATACACCCAACCTGAAACAAGTCGTCAGGATTTTCACCACGATTTGAAAACCTTTGAATAACTGACAAAACGAGTCGCAGATTACCCTCAACCAATTCCTGACGGGCTCTCTCATCTCCTGTTTCTCTGATTTTTTTTAGCAACGCCATTTTCTCTGATTCTTTTAAAACTTTAAGCTTTGCTGTATTAACACCACAAATTTCAACTCTCGTAAATTGCACAAAAACACTCCCGTTTATTTTTTCAATAAAAGTATTACCAAATACTGAAAATCTAAACGGGAGAATTAATATGATTTGTGTTTATTCACCATTCATTTCTAATAATGTTTGCTCAATTCCATCGGCTATGGCTTTGGCATAGGCATTGAGTTTTTCATCAAAGTCTTTGTTATCTTCATCACTTGTGATAAATCCCACTTCTAAAAGACAAGACGGCATTTTGGTGTTTCGGTTTACATGATAATTCATATTTTCACCTTCACGATAACCGAAATTTATTCCCCTATCCGCTGAAAATCCAACAATTTTAAGGTTTTCCATTATATTTTCTGCAAGAAGTGTGTCGTCCGTGGGTTTACTTGAATGCACCCACAATTCCATACCCTTACCACTACCCGAGCTACTATTTCTATGAATAGCTACAAATAAAGAAGCTCTCGCTTTGTTTGCGATTTTGCATCGTTCAGACAAAGAGAGAGCACTGTCGTTTTCGCGGGTCATTACAACAGTATATCCTTTATCTGTGAGTATATCACGCACAAGAAGAGAAAGACGAAGATTATCGTCTTTTTCTTTTCTGTTTTTTCCTAATGCGCCTGGGTCATCACCGCCGTGGCCAGGGTCAATGCAAACTGTTTTTTCGTCGGGTATAAAGTTCAACTGACTGAGTTTATAGACAGTTTCTTCGCCACCCACCAACAAAAGTGCTAACACGGAACAAAGTGTCAATGAAAATAATGCAATTATCGGAAAAACAAAGGTTTTTCTGTTGTTATTTTTACCGTTTTTCATATTAATCTTTTAATTA
>JAZLBL010000007.1:0-26229 GCA_045613685.1 Candidatus Fimenecus sp.
AAAAATTTTTTATAAAAAATATTTCATACTTTTTGCAAATAAATTTAAAAAAGGAGAATTTTGTATGTTAGTAAATAACGATTGCAATTTCGAAAATCTTAAAGGTGAGCTTCTTACAGCTAAGGAGTTAAAACAGGTGATGCGTTGTGGTATCAATCGAGCATATGACTTGCTCAGGTCACCAGCATTTCCTTCAACAAAAATCGGAGGCCGTTACTATGTAACAGTCTCCGCATTGAAAGAGTGGCTTGAGTTTTATGAAAACAAAGTTTTCTATCTTTAATCAAGCAATTTAATTGTGTTAATCTTGTCTTCGTCCTTGGTATGTAAATACTTATTGACAGTAACGCTTATATCAGCATGTCCAAGAAGGGCGGAGACAACAGCAATGTTTGCACCTTTTTTATTTATTAAATTCGTCGCAAAGCTGTGGCGCATACTATGGGGTCCGGCTATCTTATTGATAGTGCCGAGTCCGCTCGGATTTTCGGCTTTATCCATTTCTGCAGCATAAAGAATGTCTCTGAACATCCGTGCAAAATTGCGAACTGAAATAGGTGTTCCTTTTTCAGTAGAAGATACATATTGATGACTTTCATTAAGCTTATAAAGACGCTTCATTGCTGCTTTACATTTCTTTGACATTGGAATAGTCCTGATACTTGATTTAGTTTTAGGTTTGTTAATAACATCCACGTAACTTGGTTCCGTGGGTGTTTTTTTATTGTGATTTATTACATGCTGTCTTGTTTTATTGATTGATATAATATTGTTTTTAAAATCAATGTCATTCCATGTCAGAGCTAAGAACTCCCCAGAGCGCATACCTGTTTCACCAAGTACTATAATAGAGTCACCAAGTCTGTATATGTAATTACCTGCGCCATCCTTTTTGGTAGCAGCAGCATAGATTTTCTTTAATTCTTTTTCAGTGTAATATACAATATCATTTGATTCTTTATATGGAGCACTTGCAGGGATTTTAACTTCGGCAAATGGGTTTTCTTCAAATTTATTAAGTATTTTGAAGAAGCGTAAAGCCGCCTGTAAATATTCTTTTGATTTTTTAATTGTAGATTTGCTATAACCCTGCACAGCAAGCTCATTAAGCCATGTCTGAATAGTTGTTGAAGTTAATGAAATGACTTGCTGTTTTGTAAAATAGGGGACAATCTGATTTTTTACGATTTGCACCTTGCGGTCATAGGTAGTAACTTTTTCGGTCAGACCTTTTTGCAAATCAAGCCAGTCATACATAAGTTGAGCTACTGTAGTTTTGCCATAGTTATCAACTAACTTTCTGAACTTTTCATTATTTAGTAGTTCAGTGTAATATTGTTCAGCATCTTTGCGCTTTGCTCTTACATAAGTTTTGCCAAAAAGCTTAAAATAGTAGTTGCCATCATTTCTTTTGTGTATATGTTGATTTGACATAATTATCCCTCCAATCATCTTAAATATAACACACTATTTTTTAAAATGCAATTATTGTTTTAAAAAGTGTAAAAAAGCCACTTTTTCGAGCAAAAATGTACCCGAAATGTACCGTTTTTGGAGCGTCAGACGACCATTTTTGAATTTTTTTGATTAAAATCGGTGAAAGTTAAAAATCTCGAAACCCTTGATATATAAGGGATTTGACGATTTTAAGCCAAAACCTGAAAGTCAGTAAATATCTATAGAATAGGTTTTGGAGACCACTGCTCACGCTAAAACGAATTACGTGAGTCTTATTCATTGTTCGAGTGGTTGCAAATACTGTTTTATGATGTCTTTATAAATGTCTTTTAATACGATAGAAACTGTTGCTTTTTCTTTTGTTAAAGTGATATAATTAACCTATAAAATTTGATTTGAATTTTTGGAGATGAGACAATGAAAAAACGAATTAAAGTAGTTATTTCATTAGGATTGGTGATTGTTATGGCATTAGGATATTTATTACTTTCAATAAGACCTGAATATAGTGGAGTTAATTATAATCCCGCAGATAGTCAGAACAAAACAGATAAAACAATTAAGTTCGATTCAAATGGCAAACTTAAAATGTTGCATGTTACTGACACTCATCTTAATCTTAATCGTAACTTTGACCCGACAATCTGGTTGGTTGAGAGAGCGTGTGACATAGAAAAGCCTGATATAGTTATGATTACAGGCGACAATGTTGTAAATTGCGAAAATGCAGAAGATACAAAGAAAATGATTAATGCACTGATGAATATTTTTGATTCAAGAAATATTCCTGTTGCAGTTACCTTTGGAAATCACGATTCAGAGCAGGGCGCAATGTCACGAGAAGATTTGATGGCATACTACAACACGTTTTCTTGTTCAGTTTCAGTTGATGATGGTGAAGCACTTTCAGGTTGTGGCACATACAACATTCCCGTACTTTCATCCGATGGCGAAAAGGTAAAATTCAATCTTTGGGTGTTCGATTCAGGTGATTATGACGAAGAGGGAAGATACAGCTGTGTTAAACCCGACCAGATTGAATGGTATAAGCAGGTGTCCGATAAACTCAAGGTTGAGAATAATGGCGAAGTAGTAAATTCTCTAGTTTTTCAACATATAATCGTTGGTGAAATTTATGATGTTCTCAAAAAGTCGGATTCGTGGAAACCTTATGCATTCAAACACTTATATAATAAAGAAGAATACTATATGTTTGACCCTGACCGTGTGAATTACGGTACAATAAGAGAATACCCTTGTCCAGGATATGAAAACTATGGACAGTTTGAAGCAATGGTTGAAAAAGGCGATGTGCTCGCTATGTTCACAGGTCACGACCACACAAATGCCTTTGCAGTTGAGCATAAAGGGATAGATATTGTCAATTCTTTAAGCACCCGTTACATAGGGCTTGCTCACTCGACACAATGCGGTTATCGTGTAATTGAAATTGACGAAAATGATACTTCAACTTACGAAACACGAGTAGCTCGCATATATGATATGTTCGATTCCCAAGTTGTAAAAGAAGAAAAGCAAAATGGCGATAAGTTCACATATACAATGGCTCGTGAATTTGCGGTTAAAGGAAAAATTCAGAAAACTGCAAGTAAAATTTATCGCAAAATTGCAGAAACATTTACAGATAGACAAGTAACTTATCCTGATTGAAAATAGAGGTAGCAATATGAAATTCAGTGTACAATTTAAGGTTCGTGGTGACGATTTTGGTGGTCACTTTATAAATGGCATTTCAATGGCCGATAGCGAAAGCGTGTGGAAATGCAAACTTATTTCTAGTGACGATGAGAAAAATGTGTATGAGTCAGAAGATGGATATAAAATCATAGCATATCACATCAAAAAAGGCGATGTGTATGAGTGTTACACAGTTTTTGAGAATAACACAGATAAATCTGTAATTCTTGATATGATTTCATCGTTTGCTATTACAGATATTGATGCTGATACTTTGCACAGAGCAACATCTTTCTGGAGTGCAGAAGGTAAAATGCTCAGTCAGAAACTCACAGAACTCAATATGGAACGTTCTTGGAGTGGTCATGGCATAAGAATTGAGAAATTCGGTCAAACAGGTTCAATGCCTGTCCGCAAATGGTTCCCATTTGTAGCAGTTGAAAATAGTAAGACAAGTGAGTTTATTGGTGTTCAGCTTTATATTCCATCAAGTTGGCAAATAGAACTTTTCCGTCATAAAGAGCCATTGACATTGTTAGGTGGTATTGCCGATTTTGATTATGGTCATTGGTATAAGGAAATTCAGCCAAATGAAAGTTTCACAACTCCAAAAGCAGTTGTTGCAGTTGGCGATTCGCTCAATAAAGTTTGTGATATGCTCGTACGTGCACAGAATCCGAATATTTCACCTGTTGATGAAGACTTACCTGTTATATTCAATGAATACTGCACATCTTGGGGTAATCCAACAATAGAAAATCTTCGTAAAACCGCAGAGAAATTACAGGGTAGCGGAGTTAAATATCTTGTAATGGATAGTGGATGGTATAAGGAAGAAGATAAAAACTGGTGGGATACCATCGGTGACTGGAATGTTAGCAAAAAACTTTTTCCAAATGGACTTAAAGAAGTCAACGATATGATTAAATCCTATGGTCTTATTCCGGGCATATGGTTTGAAATGGAAAATGTTGCACCATTGTCACAGATTTATGGTGAAACAGACCATTTGCTTTCTCGTATGGGTGCACCACTTAATGTGGCAGGGCACAGATTCCTTGATTTGCGTGACCAGTGGTGTGTGGATTATCTTGACGAAAAAGTTATTAAACTTCTTCGTGACAGTGGTTATGGATATTTAAAGGTTGATTATAACGAGAATATCGGTATCGGTTGTGATGGCGCAGAAAGTCTTGGCGAAGGTCTTCGTCAGTATGTACTTGCAAGTCAGAATTACTTTAAGCGCATAAAAGAACAGTTGCCTGATTTAGTAATCGAAAATTGTGCAAGTGGTGGACACAGATTAGAGCCATCAACAATGGAACTTTGTTCACAGGCAAGTTTCTCTGATGCACACGAATGTACAAGCATTCCGATTATCGCAGCAAATGTGCAACGAATGATTAAACCAAGTCAAAGTCAGATTTGGGCTGTGCTTCGTGCAAAAGATGATGTTTACAGAACTTATTATAGTCTTATTTCGGGCTTTTTAGGTCGTCTTTGTATCAGCGGCGAAATCTTTGATTTGCCACAAGAAAACTGGCAAGTTGCTCTTGATTCAATTAAATTCTACGATGAAATTAAACACATTATCAAAGATGGTTTCACAAGCATTATTGATTGTAATGTGGAAGATTACAACGACCCTGATGGTTATCAAATTGTACTTCGTGAGCTCGACAATGAAGCATTGCTTATTGTTCATACATTCAAAAATGGTGCAAATCCACCTTGTGCAAATATATTTAAAGATTGGAATATCAAAAAAGAGTTTGGTAGTGCTCTCGATAACGATTTCAGAGCAAAAGCGTTTTTGCTTGAGAGAAAATAAAAAACACAACAAATCGGAGTTATATTATGAATAATCTTACAATTAAAAACAATGAACTTCTTTTAATGCGATATACTGAACTTGTTCGTATCACCCCTTGTGGCAATAATGCTATTCGCTTTCAGTCTTTCCCTGATTGTCAGATAATTGACGAAAATTATACTCTTATGCCACAAAAAGCAGATGCAAAAATTGAAGAATTTGACAATTTTGTAACTCTTACATGTGGCACTTTAAAAGTTAAACTTGAACCAAATGGTAAACTTACGTTTTATGCGAATGACAAGAAAATAATTGAGGAAAAGCCTGAAATGACATTTAACAGCAATTTCCGTCATTTCGATAATAAAGGTAGTGGGCTCTGGACCGCTCGTGTTATGTTTGAGCCAAACGAGAATGAGCATTTCTTTGGCCTAGGTCATAGTTGGGATAATGAATTTGACCTTAAAGGAACATCAACAGACATTCGTAATGTGAATGCAAAATGCACAATTCCTTATGTATATTCATCATTGGGTTATGGTTTTCTCTGGAATAATCCTTCAACAGGTCTTTGTGAACTTTCAAATAACCGTACCCGTTGGAGTTGTGACTGTTGCAAGTTTATGGACTTTGTTGTTATGGCGGGTACTCCAAAAGAATGTTGCACAACTCTTGCAGACTTAACAGGATTCACACCCAAAATGCCTGAATGGGCAACAGGATTTTGGCAGAGCCGACTCCGATATGAAACACAGGAAGAACTTCTTGAGGTTGCACGAAAATATAACAAATTGGGAATTCCTGTTTCTGCAATTATTGCTGACTATTTTCATTGGACAGAACAGGGTGACTATAAGTTTGACCCTAAATACTGGCCTGATGTGAAAGCTATGTCTAATGAACTTCATAGTATGAATATGAAACTCATAGTTTCAATGTGGCCAACAATAAATGGTGGTAGTGAAAACTATCGTTATATGAGAAATAATAATATGCTTATGCGAACAGCTCGTGGTCCTGACAGAGTGTTCGATTTTTATGGCTGGCAGGGTGAAATTGACGTTACGAATCCTGCTACAAGAGAATATGTTTGGAGTAAATTAAAAGAAAACTATATTGATAATGGTGTTGATGCTCTTTGGTTTGATGAGGCAGAGCCTGAAATTCACCCTGAACATTTTGATAATCTTATATGGCATAAAGGCCGTGCCGATATGGTGGCACTTTTATATCCATATTACTACTCAAAAATGGCTTATGACGGATTTAAGTCTATGGGCAGAGATGATATTATAACTCTCACTCGTTGTGCGTATTTAGGTAGCCAGAAATTCGCATCTCTTGTGTGGTCGGGTGATATTGAATCAACATTTGAATCTCTTGCACATCAAGTCAAGGCAGGGCTTAATATGTCTATGTGCGGTATCCCTTGGTGGAATACTGATATTGGTGGTTTTTATGGTGCTGACATCACAAGTGATTATTTCAAAGAGCTTATTGTCCGTTGGTTCCAATTTGGTTTGTTTAGCCCTGTTATGCGACTTCATGGCTCACGAAATCGTCATTTTGAGCCAACTCCAGGACTCAAAGAGCCAAGTGGTGACCCTAATGAAATTTGGAGTTTCGGAGAAGAAAATTTCGAGATTCTCAAAAATCTCATTTTTATCCGTGAAAAATTAAGACCATACATTCAAAAACAAATGGATATTGCAAGTGAAAAGGGTTATCCTGTAATGCGCCCAATGTTTTTTGAATATCCTGATGACGAAACTTGCTACACACTTGACAGTCAATATATGTTTGGTGATGATATTATCTTCGCACCTATTGTAGAGCAAGGTCAAACTATAAAAACTGTGTATATCCCCGACGGCGAATGGGTGCTTACAAAGGATAAGAAAGTCTATACAAAAGGTACATATGAAATCGCAGCAAATATTGACGAATTCATTGCATTTGTTAAATCGGATTCAGATGTTATCAGTTGTTTTGAGTGAAATACAGAAATTGTGATGTTATAATACAAAAGAGGAAATAATTATGTATAAAATAGATTTTGGTAAAAGTGGATTACAAGTGCCAACTATCGCAGTTGGATGTATGAGAATTAGCGATATGAAAGAAAGTGAAGTGTCAGCATTTGTTGATACTGCACTCAAAAATGGTGCAAATTTCTTTGACCATGCCGATATTTATGGTGGTGGCAAAAGCGAAGAAGTTTTCGGTAAAGCAATTAAATCATTAAATAGAGAAGATTTGATAATTCAAACAAAATGTGGTATCCGTAAAGGTCAGTTTGACTTTTCTTATGACCATATTGTGAATTCTGTTGACGGCAGTCTTAAAAGACTCGGCACAGAATATATTGACGTCTTGCTTCTTCACAGACCTGATGCATTAATGGAGCCTGAAGAAGTTGCAAAAGCATTTGATTACCTTAAAAATTCAGGCAAAGTTCGTCATTTTGGTGTGTCAAATCAAAATCCTTATCAAATGGAACTTTTGCAGAATGCTATGGATATGCCAATCTGTGCAAACCAGTTGCAATTTTCTATTATGCATGCACCAATGATTCAGTCGGGCATAAATGTGAATATGTATAACGAGTCAGGTGTTAACCGTGACGGAAGTGTGCTTGACTATTGCCGACTTAATAAAATCACAATTCAACCTTGGTCACCAATGCAATATGGCTTTTTTGAAGGCTGTTTTGTTGATAATCCCAAATTCCCTGAACTTAATAAAGTTCTTGAAGATATTGCTAATAAATATGGCGTATCAAAAACAACAATAGCTTTCGCGTGGATTCTTCGTCACCCTGCAAGAATGCAACCTGTAACAGGCACAACAAATCTTATTAGGCTTGCAGATTGCTTAAAGGCAAGCGACATTCAAATCACTCGTGAAGAATGGTATGAAATCTATCGTGCCGCAGGAAATAAACTTCCATAAAGGAGTATTATTATGGGAAAATTTAGATGGTGCTTTATTGGTACAGGCTCTCTTGCAAAAACAGTTGCATTTCAACTAAATAGAAGTGGTCGCCACGAAATAGTGTCTTGCTATACACGAAACTATGAAAAAGGCGTTGAATTCGCAAAAAAATACGGTGGCACAGCTTACAAAACACCTGAAGAAGCAATCACAGCAGAGGACGTTGACGGTGTATATATCGTTACACCACATAATGCACATTTCCGTTATGCAAAACTTGCATTAGAGCTTGGCAAACCCGTATTCTGCGAAAAATCCTTTACAGTAACAGCAGAAGAAACCGACCAACTTATAGCACTTGCACGCGAAAAAGATTTATATCTTTGTGAAGCAATGTGGACTTGGTTTTCACCATCTGCAAATCAGACTAAAAAGTGGATTGATGAGCAAAAGCTTGGCAAAATATATTCAGCCGATTTCACATACCACGTGAATATTATAAATGGTGCAGAGCGTGTCAGAGACCCTAAAAGAGCAGGGGGAGCACTGCTTGATATTACAATTTACCCTGTAACTTATGCTTATCGTCTTTGGGGTGTCCCACAGAAAATTGAAACTCAAGGTAATGTGCAGAATGGCATTGATATAAGTGAAGAAATAGTGTTCACTTATCCTGATTTCAAAGTGAATATCAGTGCTTCTATTGCCGATTTCAAGGGCTTTGAAAAAATGTCAATCAAAGGTGAAAATGGCGAAATCAAAGCAACTCTTTATCATGCAATGAATGGTGTAACATTCAAAAAGTCTTTCTTTAAAAAAGAAACATTCAAGGGCAAAGGGCCAAAAATGATTTCTTATGTTGAAGAATTTGATACAGTAGCAAGTGAAATTCGTGAGGGTTTAAAAGAAAGCCGAATGGTAACACTTAAACACACATCAGACGTTATGCATCTTCTCGACGAAATTCGTGCACAAATGGGACTTAATTACGATAATCTTGAATAGGAGATAGTATGAATTACAAAAACGAAGTCAAAGAAAAATGGGGTCAAACCAAAGCATATAACGAATACTTACAAAAATCAAAAAACTATTCAAAAGATAATTTCAATTCTCTCACTGATGGAATGAATGATATAATGGGTGAGTTTGCAAAATGTATGAATAGTGGTGCAAGTTTTGACTCAACTGATGCACAAAACCTTGTGAAAAAATTGCAAAGTTATATAACCGAGAATTTCTATACCTGCACAAAGGAAATATTTGCAGGTTTAGGTCAAATGTATGTTGCCGACGAAAGATTTAAGAATAATATCGATAAACATTCAGTTGGCACAGCAGAGTTTATAAGCAAAGCAATAAAAATTTATTGTAAATAAGTTGGTGAAAATATGATTTTATATTTCAGCGGTACAGGTAATAGTCGCTATGTAGCCGAGCAAATCTCGAAAATTATCGGCGATGAAATTATCAGTATCAACAAAAAACTACAAAGCAACGAAACAAATGATATTGTTGCAAATGATAGACTGATTTTTGTTGTGCCAACTTATGCTTGGCGAATTCCAAGAGTTGTTAGAGATTGGATTTTGAAAACAAACTTTAAAGGTGCAAAAAATACTTATTTCGTAATGACTTGTGGCAGTGAAATCGGCAATGCAGAAAAATATAATAAACAGCTTTGCAAAGAAAAAGATTTTATCTATATGGGCTCAGCGGGAGTGGTAATGCCTGAAAACTATATTCCTATGTTCAATTCGCCGAATGATAAAGAAATAGAAACAATCTTTTTTAGAGCAGATAAAAAAATCAAAAGATTAGCAGATACACTTTTGAATAATAAACCATTTCCAACACCACGCAATAATATTCAAGACAAATTTATGAGTGGTCCTGTGAATATGCTTTTTTATCCAATGTTTGTTAAAGCAAAAGGATTTGTTGCTGACGATAAGTGCACAAACTGTGGCAAATGCGTGAAAGTTTGCCCACTCAATAATATTCAGATTAAAAATAACAAACCTGTGTGGAATAAAAATTGCACTCATTGTATGGCGTGTATCTCATATTGCCCAACAGGTGCTATTGAATACGGTAAGAAAACAGTCGGCAAACAAAGATATAAATGTGAAAGGTGATAACAATGAAATTATTTGTTAGTGCAATACTTAAATTTACATTAGGTGTAGTTTTAGTTGGGGCTTTAATCTTTTTACCTGCTGGTACATTAGAATATTTCAACGGTTGGCTCTTTATGGGTATTCTCTTTGTACCAATGTTTTTAGCAGGACTTGTAATGATGGCGAAAAATCCAAAATTATTAGAAACCCGACTTGATGCAAAAGAAAAACAGAAAGAGCAAGATGTTGTAGTTAAACTCAGCGGACTTATGTTTTTAGCAGGGTTTATTGTTGCAGGACTTGGTGTCCGTTTTGGTTGGTATATGTTGCCAAAATCTGTTGCTATTGCATTTGCAGTTGTGTTTTTAATCGCATATATTCTCTATGCCGAAGTGCTCCGAGAAAACACATATCTCAGTCGTACAATCGAAGTGCAAGAAGGTCAGGTGGTTGTTGATACAGGACTTTATGGCATTGTCAGACACCCTATGTATAGTGTAACATTGTTGTTGTTCTTATCAATGCCACTTGTATTGGGCTCAGTTTATTCATTTATCATTTTCTCCATGTATCCATTCATAATCGCAAAACGAATCAAGCACGAAGAAGAGTTTTTAGAAAAAGAGTTAAATGGATATAAAGAATATAAACAAAAAGTAAAATATCGTTTAATCCCGTTTATCTGGTAAGGAAAACTATGAGTATTGAGTTAGTTGAAGCATATACACATAAAGAAGAAGTTAAAGCGCTTTTTAATGAATACACACAAATGTTAATTGATGGTGACAGTAATTTCAAAGACTATTTAGAGTTGCAAAATTACGACCACGAATTAGAAGATTTAGAAGACAAATATGGCTTGCCATATGGTCGTCTTTATCTTGCCTTTTATGATGGTGTTTTAGCAGGGTGTATCGGTTTGCGAAAACTTGATAATGAAAACTGCGAAATGAAACGTCTTTATGTAAAACCACAGTTTCGTGGTAAGAAGATAGCAAGTTTTCTTGTGAAAAATATTATTGAAGAAGCGAGAAAAATCGGATATAAGTATATTTTGTTAGATACCTTGCCGTTTCTTGAAACTGCGATAAATATGTATAAAAAATATGGCTTTTATGAAATCCCTAGTTATAATAATAGCCCAATGGATAATTTGATTTATCTTAAATATGATTTGTGAGGTGCTTTTATGAAAAAGTTTTCATTAATTTTTGTTTTTGTGCTTGTTGTTAGTTGTTTTACAGCTTGTATGAAAACTTCTATATCAACTCAAGGATATGACGAAATATCAAATTATGTTTTGGAAAACAAAGATAGCATTACAACTGAAAAAGAACTTGAGTTTTTTGATTATGAAGCTACAGGCTTGACTGTCGGTGGAGTTTATTATGGTTACTACTACACCGCTAATAATGAAGCTGTTGTTCCCAATTTTTATGTAGACGATAATTTAGGCGAACAATATGAAGCAGATGGTGGCACCTATTTTGGCAAACCAAACGATGGTACAGATTGGTGTTTTGTAAAACAAATTACAGATAATTGGTATTATTACGAATTGCATTGGGGATAAAAATTTCCCAATTTACCGAGGTGATAAAATGAACAGAAAAATCGACGGAACATTCTTTGAATTTCATCATCACAATACCCCCGAGGGTAAATATTGGAATCCCACTATCGACAAATTCACAGGTGAAAACTGGCGTGAAAAAGTGAGAGAAATTTCGTCTTTGGGTATGGAATATATTGTGGTTATGGCAACGGCACTCTATGAAAAATGCTATTTCAAATCATCAGTATTTCCATTTGCAGATATTCCTTGCACCGACCCTATTGAAGAATTGCTTTGTGAAGCCGATAAATGCAATGTGAAAGTCTTTTTGGGTAACGGATTTTATGGCGATTGGCGAAAAGCAAATCAAAATATCAAAAGTCAAGAAGTCATTGACCGTTCATTTCGTGCGATGGAAGAACTTGCAACTCTTTATGCTCATCATAAAAGTTTTTATGGTTGGTATTTTCCCGACGAAACCTGCATAATTTTAAGATACTCAAAAGATTTTATGAATTATGTGAATTTATGCTCTGCTCGTTGTCATTTGCTTACCCCTGACAAGAAAACACTCATAGCTCCTTTTGGCACAAATCTTGTATGGGCAAATAATAAATTTATTCGACAACTGACCGAGCTTGATGTTGATTTTATTGCTTATCAGGACGAAGTTGGTGTTCGCAAAACAAAGGTTGATAATACAAAACGCCTTTTTGAAAAATTGCGTATTGCTCACGACAAAGCAGGGCGTTCAGAACTCTGGGCAGATATCGAACTTTTCGATTTTGAAGGTATGGTCTATAAAAGTGCATTAATCCCTGCACCGTTTGAACGAATTCAAAAACAAATTGAGAATGTCGCACCTTATGCTGATAAGATTTTAGGCTATCAGTATTTAGGACTAATGAATCCACCTGATTCAAAAGCCTTTGCAGGTCACAAAAATTCAAAAATCCTATATAAAGACTATAAAAAGACGCTTTAACGCGTCTTTTAGTTTTTTTCTGGAAATAATAAAAGTAAATCTTGTCAAATTATTAACTTTTCTTGTGTTAAAGATTACATTATGATACAATATAAAACATTAATATGACGGAGGAATAAATATGGCAAAATTAGATAGTTTGAATCCATCAAATGTGTTTAAATATTTTGAAGAAATCTGTGCAATTCCACATGGTTCTGAGAATATGGATGCAATTTCTGAATATTGCGTAAAATTTGCTAAAAATCATTCACTAAAATATATTCGTGACGACGCAAACAATGTGATTATTTTCAAATCTGCAACAAGTGGATATGAAAACGCAGAGCCTGTTATTTTGCAAGGGCATCTTGATATGGTTTGTCAGAAAACAGAAGACTCAACTATTGACTTTATGAAAGACGGACTTGACTTATTTGTTGATGGTGACTTTGTTAAGGCTCGTGGCACAACTTTGGGTGCTGATAATGGAATCGCAGTTGCAATGATTCTCGCAATTCTTGAAAGCGATGAGCTTGCACATCCTGAAATTCAGGCAGTTTTCACAACTGACGAAGAAATCGGTATGATTGGTGCAGGCAAACTTGATATGAGCGTGCTCACTGCTAAAAAAATGATTAATCTTGATGCAGAAGAAGATGATGCTATAACAGTTTCTTGTGCAGGTGGCAGTGATTTCAAAGCAGTTATTCCACTTAACCGTGTTAAACAGACAGGCACAAAAATCACAGTAACACTCAAAGGTCTTAAAGGTGGACATTCAGGTGTTGAAATTGATAAAGGAAGAGTTAATGCCGACATTCTCGCAGGTCGTTTCTTGAATCATATGTCAAATATCTCAGATTTTGATATTATAGCTGTCAATGGTGGCGACAAGGGTAATGCAATTCCAAACCTTTGCAAAATTGAACTCTGTGTGAAAAATCCTGATACATTTACAAAAAATGCAGAGATGTATTTTGAAATTCTCAAAAAAGAGATTTCAGAACGTGAAAATGATTTTGCACCAATAATTGAAATAGGGGAGAAAGCTGAATATGATGTTTTGCATTCCGGCTTGCGTGAAAAATTGATTTTCACATTGGTTTGTGTGCCAAACGGAATTGTTGAAATGAGTGCTGAAATTAAAGGCCTTGTTGAAACATCACTTAATTTAGGTGTGCTTTGCACAGAAGACGATAAAATCACAATGCTTTTCACACTTAGAAGTAATAAAAAATCTGCGTTGCGTTTCCTTGAAGAAAAACTCAAAACATTCTTTAAAGCAATTCCTTGTAAGGTTTATACATCAGGACATTATCCACCATGGGAATTTAAAGACGATTCAACTCTTCAAGTGCTTTACAAAGAAGTATATAAAGAAACTTGTGGCTTTGAACCAAATGTTGAAGCAATACACGCAGGTCTTGAATGTGGAATTTTCACATCAGCAATTAAAGGTCTTGATTGTATTGCCATCGGTCCTGCGCTTTATGATGTGCACACAACTAACGAAAAACTCAGCATTTCTTCAACAGAAAAGATTTTCAATGTACTTGTGGAACTTTTGAAAAAATGTAAATAATTCTTATTGATTTAATTCTATTGTTATGATAGAATTAACCGTTCAAAAAAGTGTTGATTATTCAACCGTGAAAGATTGGAGTATATATGGATAACAAAAACGAATTCAAACCTTATATTCCTGCAAACAAAGTTACACCTGAAATAACAGTTGCATCAATTGTTATGGGTATGCTTCTTGCAGTTGTATTTGGCGCAGCAAATGCTTACTTGGGACTTAGAGTAGGTATGACGGTTTCAGCTTCAATTCCTGCAGCTGTTATCGCAATGGGAGTTATTCGCATTATTATGCGCAAAAACTCAATTCTTGAAAGTAATATTGTTCAAACAGTTGGCTCTGCAGGTGAATCACTTGCAGCAGGTGCTATTTTCACTCTTCCTGCACTTTTCCTTTGGGCAGCAGAAGGTAAAATGGACAAGCCAAGCATGATTGAAATCACTCTTATCGCACTTCTCGGCGGTTTATTGGGTGTTTTCTTTATGGTGCCACTTCGCAATGCTTTGATTGTTAAAGAACATGGCACATTGCCTTATCCAGAAGGAACAGCTTGTGCAGAAGTTCTTTTAGCAGGTGAAAAAGGTGGCGCAAATGCAGGCACAGTTTTCGCAGGTATGGGCTTTGCAGCACTCTTTAAATTCATTATTGACGGCCTCAAAGTTGTTTCAGGTGAAATTTCACTTAAATTCAAAGGCTATGCAGGCGAAATCGGTACACAGATTTATCCTGCAGTTATGAGCGTTGGCTTTATCTGTGGACCAAGAATTTCATCATATATGTTCGCAGGTGGCCTTCTTAGCTGGATGGTTATTATTCCATTGATTGTACTTTTCGGTTCAGAAATCGTGCTTTATCCTGGCACTGTTTCAATCGGTGAAATGTTTGCTGAAAGTGGCGCAAGTGGAATTTGGAGCACATATATCAGATACATTGGTGCAGGTGCTTTGGCAGCTGGTGGTATTATCAGTCTTATCAAATCATTACCACTTATCATTAAAACTTTTGCAGGCGCAATGAAGAGTATTTCAGGTGCAGGCGCTGCATCAAACGAGCGTACAGAACAAGATATAAACCTTAAAGTTGTAATTATTGCAATTCTCATTCTCACACTTCTTGTTTGGATTATTCCTGCAATTCCTGTTTCACTTTTGGGCGCATTTATTGTTGTAATCTTCGGATTCTTCTTTGCAACAGTTTCTTCAAGAATGGTTGGACTTGTTGGTAGCAGTAACAACCCTGTTTCTGGTATGGCAATCGCAACTCTTCTTATTGCAACACTCATCCTTAAAGTAACAGGTGCTGATGGTGTTGCTGGTATGGCAAGTGCTATTGCAATCGGCTCGATTATCTGTATCGTTTCTGCTATCGCAGGTGATACATCACAAGACCTTAAAACAGGTTATATTCTCGGTGCAACACCAAAGAAACAACAAATTGGTGAAATTTTAGGTGTTGTTTCTTCTGCTCTTGCAATCGGTGGAACACTCTATATTCTCGATAGCGCTTGGGGCTTTGGTTCAGATGAACTCGGTGCACCACAGGCAACACTTATGAAACTTATTATCGAAGGTGTTATGGGTGGCAATCTTCCTTGGAGCCTCGTTCTTATCGGTGTTTGCATTGCTCTCGTAGTTGAACTTATCGGTATCCCAGTTCTTCCATTTGCAATCGGTGTTTATCTTCCTGTTCAGCTTAACGCTTGCATTATGATTGGTGGCGTTATCCGTCTTATTATGGAAAAACTCAAGAAGAGTGAAGATGAGAAAAAAGAAATCATCAACGACGGCGTTCTTTTCTGCTCAGGTATGATTGCAGGCGAGGGTCTTGTTGGTATTCTTCTTGCACTTCTTGCAGTTGTTGGTGTGGATAAATTTGTTGACCTTGGTTCAAGATTTAATATTCCTGCACCTGTAATGACAATAGGCGGTATTGTACTCTTTGCAATCATTATTTTTACAGTTCTTAAATTTTCCCTTTGGAAAAAGCGTGAGAAAAAATCATGAGCCGTAAATTAGCTACTGAAAATTATCTTGAAAAAATTCCTGTGCATAAAGACGGGCTCAACTGGACAGTCAATGAAACTGGTGAAATAACTCTCGAAGTTGAGAATAGGGGACTTGCTAATAAACTGTTTCAGTTAATTCTTAAAAAGCCAAAAGTGAGCTTTATTCACCTTGATGAAATGGGCAACTTTATTTGGCCACTCATAGATGGTGAGAAAAATGTTTATCAGTTAGGAAAACTCGTCAAAGAGCATTTTGGCGACAAAGCCGAACCGCTTTATGAGCGCCTCGCACAGTATTTTCATACACTTGAAAGTTATAAATTTATAATCTGGAAAGAGTAAATTGAAAGACGGATTTTTTATCCGTCTTTTTTGTTTGCTTTATTTAATGTTTTATGCTAAACTTAACTTATCACAAAATACAGGGGTAACTAATATGTCAAAAACAAATTGCGAAACTTGCACAAATTATTATTATGACGATGAGTTAGAAGAATATTGCTGTGATATAAACCTTGACGAAGACGAAATGGTGCGGTTTTTGACATCGTCAAACTATCAATGTCCTTATTACAGACTTTATGACGAGTACGGAATTGTCAAAAAACAGAATTAGTTTTTGGTTATACTGATAATTGAATTTTCTGTCAATTGTCAGTATAATATTTTTATATATAAATTAGGGGGCTTTTATATGGAAGGATTAGTAATAGGCGTAATCGCATTAGGTGTTATTGTTACTATATTTTTCTTAGCATTACGAGTTACAAAAGGTGGGCTTGGCGCAATGTTTGTTAAAGCGGGTGCATCTGCTTGCTTTATCGGTACAGCATTTATAACCTTTGCTTATAATATTGAAAAAAATGGATATGACCAACATAATTTTGAATATGGCATTTTAATGCTTTTAGGTTTCATATTCAGCTTGTTGGGTGATATCTGGCTCGACCTTAAATATGTACATAAAGAATGCACAAGACCTTATACTTATGCAGGTTTTATCTGCTTTATGATTGGCCACACATTCTTCATTCCGGCAATACTTTTAAATTTTGTAGAATATGAATGGTGGATGGTTCCACATCTTATTGGCTCTTGTGTGATTTTTGCAGTTATAGCAGGTCTTATGGAAAAAATCAATAAGAATCTTGATTATGGTGAATTTAGATTAATTACATTGATTTATGCACTTTTTGTGGCAGCAACAATGTTCTGCTCAATCAACGGGTTCTTCCTTTTCGGACAATCAAAGAAATTCTTGATTTTAATGATTGGTTCAGTTGCATTCGTACTTTCTGACCTTGTTCTTTCATCAATCTATTTTGAAAAAGGCAAGAACACAAAAGTGAATGTTATCATAAACCATACACTTTATTATTTAGCACAGTTCTTGTTCGCAAGTACACTTTTATTTAACTAAGGAGAACTAAAATGGAAAACAAAAAATATGTTCCTAAAAAAGAATTAACTGCTTTTTGTGTTGCTGGTTTAGGTCAAGGTATGATATATGCTTTGATGTCAAGCTATATCAGTGACTATTATCTAAACGTTTTGCAGTTAACACCAATGTTCGTATTGTTGCTTATGCTTCTTGCTCGTGTGTGGGACGCAATTAACGACCCACTTATGGGTATGATTGTTGACAGAAGCAAACTTAAAAGTGGCAAAATGATTCCATTTATCAGATTTGCACTTGTTCCAATCGCTGCCGTAACATTGCTTATGTATTTAAGCCCAAATCTCCCAAAAACTGAATTGATGATTTATTCAGCAATCGTTTATGTTGCTTGGGGTATGATTTACACAGTTGGTGATGTTTCTTTCTGGGGTCTCCCAAATGTTATAACACCTGATTCAGAAGAGCGTAGTTCAGTAATTTCTGTAAGTAAAATTTATAACTCAATCGGTTCAGCAGTACCTGAAGTTCTTTTCCTTGTAGTTGGACTTGTTATTGGTGCTTGGGTTTCAAGTCAAGAAGTAGCACCTGACCCACTTATGGTTCAAAAAAGAAAATATCTCATTATGGCAATCGTGACAGTTGGGCTTGGTACAATTCTTTATGCACGTGCCTGTACAGGTGTTAAAGAAAGAGTTAAAATGCCTGTTCGCAAGCGTCAACCTGGTGAACCATCACAACTTGCTCGTGTATTTAAGTGCAAACCACTTGTTCTCGTTCTCTTAATGGGTGTTCTTTCAAGTGGACGTTATATGGTTTCAGCGGCGGCTATCCATGTTGCTCGTTATTCTTTCTATATCGGTCCTGACCTTGCAACTCTTGCAACTGAAGCAGAGAGAATCGGGGCAATTGAGTCAAGCATCTCAACTGTTAAAACTGTTTTCCAGATTAGTTCAATCGTTGGTCTTTTCGGAGCAACACTCTTTATGCCAAAACTTATGAAAAAGTTTGACTATAAGAAACTTGTCATCACAACTTGCCTTGCAGGTTTTGTAGCAAGTATTATTACAACTATTGTTGGTTGGTTTACAATGAATCTTTATGCTTGTATTCCATTTATCATTATTTCTTGTATCCCACTTGGCGTTATCAACACAGTTTCACTTGCAATGATTGGCGACTGTCTTGACTTTATGGAACTTAAAACAGGTTTCCGTGACAATGCTCTCGGTGCTGCTTGCCAAGGTTTCATCAATAAAATCGGTAATGCTTTCGCAACATCAGGTATCGTTATTATGTATATGGTAATCGGTCTTGACCCAGCTCAGATGCTTTCTTCAACATCAGTTGTATCAGCACTTGATATGCCACCTGAAATGAGATTTGCAATGTTCTCACTGGTTTCAATCGTACCTGGTATCAGTATGCTTCTCTGCTCAATCCCAATGTTCTTCTATAAGATTGCGGGCAAAGAGAAGAAAGATATGATTGCACAGCTTCAGGCAAAGCGTGAGTCAGAAGGCTTCGTTGTTCAAGAATAATAAGCAAAGACCTACATTTTATATGTAGGTCTTATTTATAGGTGATATTATGAGTTTTAAATTTTTGGTTTTAACAGACCCACACTTTTTTGATACTGATTTAGGGTGCAGCGGTCCTGATTATGACGACTTTATGCACTATGAGCAGAAATGCTTTGCAGAAACAGAAAGTATCAATAATGCGGTGTTCAAATATTTAGGTGAAACAGATTTAGCCGATACAGTTTTAATCGTAGGTGACTTAACACAGAATGGCGAAAGAAAAAGCCACGAAAAGTTTATAAAGTTACTTTATGATTTAAAGGCAAAGGGTAAAAAAGTTTATCTTATCACTGCCGACCACGATTGGAAAAATGACCCATTCGCATTCGGTGAAAATGGTCGATATATGCCCGAGCCAACACAAAAAGAAGACCTTATCAAACTTTATAACGACTTCGGCTTTGCCGACGCTATTGCAGTTGACGAAGAGCACCTTTCTTATGTTGCACAATTAAGTGATAATGTAAGACTTTTGGCAATGAATGCAGATGTCAAAACAAAAGGTCAATTCAGTTTAACTGAAAAACAGGTTGAATGGATTAAAGAGCAAACCAAGAAGGCGAGAGAAGACAAGCAGACAATGTTTGCAATTTGCCACTATCCAGTGCTTCCGATTCAACCACTTTTCTCAATAATCAAATCATCACTTATGTATGATTATAAAGCAATCGCAACATTACTTGCAGACGAAGGTGCGCACCTTGTTTTCACAGGGCATATGCACAACCAAAGCATCAACGAATTTGAAACCGAAAATGGCAATAAATTCTTTGATGTTACAACGGGCTCAATAATCGCTGACCCATCATACATAAGACTTGTAACTCTTGACGAAAACAAAGCAGAAATCCAGAGTATCCCTACACCTGATTTCGATTATGATACAAAGGGTATGACTTGCAAAGAATATCTCGCATCAGTTTTTGATGCAATGATTAGAAATATTCTTCTTGATTTGCGAGATGACACCACAAGAGCAATGAGAAAGTTCCATATTAAAGAGAGTAAAGGTCTTGTCTTTGCACTTCGTATTGTAGGCAAAATTCTTTGTTCAGTAAAGCTCGGCACTCTTGCAAAATTACTCTTTATTAAATGTGATAAGAGTATTAAAAAAGTAAAACTCATTGACTACGCAACTGTGCTTGTGCGAAATATCTTTCGCGGCAATCAAACTTATAATAAAGGGACACCTGAGGGTGATGTGTTTATCGCATTTGTCAACAGAATTAAACCAATTCTAAAGAAAATCACCGTCAAAGACCCTTATGGTGAAAAGGTTGACCTTGCAGAACTTCTCATAAACACCGCAGGTAACTACGGCTACGATGATTACAACACAGAAATTAAATGGTAATGAATTGTAGGGGGGCTAAATTGTGAAAGAATCACATTTTTTAATAAAAAAAGCACAGAGTATAGTTGATGAATATGAAGATGAACTTTCTACAAAAGGAGTTCGTTGCTCTGTTACAATGAAAGATTATAAACAAAAAGGATATAAGTTTAAATTAAACAAACATAATCCACTTGTTGAAACTGATGACCCTCAAAAGATGAAATTTTCTTCGTATATAGTTGTAAAATTTTTGCCGATTGAAAAGAATATTGTAGAAACATCAAAAGCAAAAGAATATGCTTTTAGAGTGTGTTTTAAGAGAAATGGTAAAGCTAAGTTAGTTGAAGAAGAAATGTTTCTTTTTTCGCTTGCAAAACTTATTGAGAAAAAAATAAAAAAATTAAGCCAAAAATCTATTGAAAAAGTTTGTAAGAACAATGCTTTTGATTTTATTCGATATTTGTTTGGCAGTTATGATTATATGACAAGCATAATGGGAATAAAAATATCTGATATTACGATAGGCATATATTTGCTTATGTTAATAATATTAAGCGTGGCAATATTTATAGCACCACTCATATTTGCGTAATTGCTTTTTAGCCTCCCTCTGACGAGGGAGGTAGATTTGCCTTTAGGCAAAGACGGAGGGAGAGATAAAGTCTGCTTAAAACTAAATCTCTCCCTCAGTCTCACTTCGTTCGACAGCTCCCTCGTCAGAGGGAGCTTTTTTTCTTTAATTATTTAATTGGTGCAATTCGGAATGTGTATGTATATTCCTTATTAGGTTTCATCTGATACTTTTCACGAACCTGTGCATCACCTGGCATATCGCCACCAACACCGATTTGATTCAAGTCAACATTGAATGTTGTAATATCATAGTGTGGTAATTCGTGGATATGCTTTGCAAGGTGAAGCTGGTCTTGTGTGTAATGCCATGCGCTGAAACAGATTGGTGTTTCGCCCATAGCCTCAAAACGAAGACCCTTACCATCTTTATTTGTGATTTCAACCCATCTTACATCAGTTCTGTTACCATTTTCTTGTGGTCTCATATAATGATGTTCAAGGTCTGCAACGCTCTTTTCGTGGATAGTAATCTTACCACCGGTCTTACGGTCAAAGTAAGTTTCTTGTGGACCACGACCATACCATTTAACTTGGTCGAATTCACGAAGAAGACCCATCATTGTACCAAAACGAGTGAGATTCATTCCCTTTGGTGTACCAGTGTGTGTGATTTCAAGACTTCCGTCAGGATTAACAACAATAACAGATGTAACACCTGAGAAGAATTGAACATTCCAGTCAACATTAACAACAAGTTGACCCTTGCTATTCTTTGCAACATTCTTAACTGTGCCTTTTGCATTCTTTGTTGCTCTCTGCCAGTTAAGATATGGTGTGAATGGAAGCAAGAATGGAATAAAATTAAGGTTAGAGAAATCGTTGTCTGTAAGTGCTCTGAAATAGTTAGGCGCAACTGCAGATTTAAGATATTCTTTGCCGTCAAATTCAAGAGAAACGATTTTGCCACCATCAATCTTGATTGAGAAACCATCACCCTGTGCAGTAACAACTGAGCCATTCTTAACGTGAGTGAGCTGACCTGAATATGTCTTTTCTTCTGCCACTGCTTCTTTAACAACAAACTGGTCAAATCCTTGCTCATAGCCAGCTTCGCACCAAGCGTGTGCAGTTTTGTTAAGGAATGAAATAATGAGCACACATTCCTTTTCAGGGAGAGTTGTCAAATCATAAGGAATTGTGAAATCAATTTCAGAAAGGGGAGCACAGTTAATGTCAACAACACCACTCTGCACTTCGTTGCCTTCTGCTTGCAAACTCCATTTGAATTCAAAATCAGAAAGGTCAGTAAAGAGTTTCTTATTGATAAGAGTAAATTCACCCTTGCTTAAATCTTTTTCTTTAACCTTGATTTCACAATAAACCTTCTTAACTTCAAAATATGATGGGTGAGGTTTTCTGTCTGCTGTGATAATACCGTTAGCATTGAAATATGTGTTTGAGCCTGTCATAGCAGTTGTGTTAGGAAGATGTGTGTATCTACCTGGCTCATAAGGCTCAAAGTCAGTACCATAAAGCCACTGGTCACCCTCTGGAGTCTTTCTGCGGATTGCTTGGTCAACAAAGTCCCAGATGTAACCACCGCACATATGGTCATGTGCTTCGAAGTCATCCATATATTCCTGAAAGTTACCAAGGCTATTTTCCATAGCGTGAGCATATTCACAAAGAAGAACAGGTCTGCAATAATCTTCTTTCTTGATTGGTTTTGAGTCAGCAGCAAGTGCGTTTGCAATATTGTCATAAAGAGTGATTTCAATAGGCTCTTTGTTGCAAAGTTTCTTCATAACTGATTCAACAGGATACATACGAGAGATAACATCACTCTTTGTGAAATTAAAGTCACCTTCATAATGGAATTGACGAGTTGTATCAAGTTTGAGTGCTGCTTTCTTCATTTCTAAGAAGTTGTTGCCGTCACCAGCTTCGTTACCAAGTGACCACATAAATACACATGCATGGTTTCTGTCGCGAAGAACCATTCTTTCCATTCTGTCAACAACTGCATCAGTCCACATTGGGTTATCGCCAGGAACACCCTTACGACGTACACCGTGAGTTTCAAGGTCGCATTCATCCATAACATAGAAACCATATTCGTCGCAAAGCTCATAGAAATATGGGTCGTCAGGATAGTGAGAAGTACGAATAGAGTTGATATTCGCATTCTTCATAAAGTTTAAGTCCTGATGATATCTTTCAGTAGGCACAGCCCAACCATTGTCAGGGTCAAAGTCGTGACGGTTAACACCACGAAGCATTAAAGGTTTACCATTGAAAAGGAATTTCTCACCAATGATTTCAACTTTCTTGAAACCAAAACGGATACATTTATATGTTGTCTTGCCGTCAACAGTAATACTGATAAGCAATTTATAAAGATATGGACTTTCAGCAGACCATTTCTTTGGATTAGGGATAAGCTTGTTGAATTTAAGATTTGCAGAGCCGTCAAATTCTGCTTCACCTAAAACAATTCTCTCGTCACCATCAATGATTTCTGCTTTAACAGTTGCAGAGCCACTACCTGAATAATCATTCACTTTGATTTCAAGGCTTGTGTTACTGTCTTTATATTCTGCGTCTAAATCAGTTGTGATAAAGAAGTCGCGAACACATTTTTTAGGTTCACAGAACACATAAACTTCTCTGTAAAGACCACAAAGAAGCCACATATCTTGGTTTTCAAGATAAGCGCCGTCAGAGAAACGATAAACTTTTACTGCAACTCTGTTTGAACCCTTGCGAGCATATTTTGTAATATCAAATTCGTGTGGTGTCATTGAGCCCTGTGAATAGCCAACAAATTCACCATTGAGATAAACTTCAATAGCAGATTTTGCAGCACCAAAGTGCAAGAAAATCTCTTGACCATCAAAGTTTTCTGGCATATCGAAATCTCTTACATAAATACCGATTTCTTGCATTGAGTGGTCAATTGATGGAATCTTATTTTTGCTACGGCTTATAGCACGGCAATATGTAGATGCATAATAGTAAGGATAACTTTCAGTATCCTGACCAATTTGCCATACTGACGGAACAGTAATATCACGCCAGAAAGACATATCAAAACTGTCTTTATAAAAATCAGTAGGACAGTCATTTAATCCTCTTTGCCAATGGAATTTCCAAGTGCCGTTAAGAGTCATTTTTGTTTTAGGCTCAGCACGGTTTAATGCATCTTGCTCATTATCATAAGAAAAGGCGATAACATGACCGTCTTCCTTGTTTCTTTTAATAATTGCAGGATTTTCCCAATCATATTTATAATTTCTCATAAGTTAAACTCCTTATCTGGAAATTTATGTTAACAAAAATATTACATACATTATACATTATATATTAGCGTTCGACAATAGCAAAATAAAAACTTTATAAGAGAGAAAAAATTGCTTTTAAAAATTTTTCCAACTTTTTCAAATTAATGCTTGACATCTTTACTTGACTGGTCTATAATAATAAACTGCTATTATAGTGGAATGTTATACGCTGGCGTATTTTGCTCAACGAAAATGCTATCATAAAAGTTGACAAAAATCAAGCGTGAAAACACTATAAAAATTTAGTAATCTCCACGCTTAATATTATACATATAATATTGGGCTCAGGAATAAAAAAACGAACGGAGAGTGATTAAGCCCTATGGTAAATGTCAAACCGGTAAAACTTGGCAGAAATACCCGTATGAGTTTCTCAAAGATTAATGAAGTTATGCAGATGCCTAACCTTATTGAAGTTCAGAAAAACTCTTACAAGTGGTTCCTTGAAACAGGACTTAAAGAGGTGTTCCGTGATATCGATGCAATCACCGATTACACAGGAAATCTCGAATTGACCTTTGTGGATTATCGCATGGACGATAAACCAAAGTACACAGTTAAAGAGTGCAAAGAAAGAGATGCAACATATGCAGCTCCACTCAGAGTAACTGCGCGTCTTCTCAATAAAGAGACAGGCGAGGTTAAAGAAAACGAAGTATATATGGGCGACTTCCCACTTATGACAGATAGTGGTACTTTCGTTATCAACGGTGCAGAACGTGTTATTATTTCACAGCTTGTGCGTTCACCTAGCGTTTATTATGGTATGACTCATGATAAAACAGGTAAAGAACTTTACACAACAACTGTAATTCCAAACCGTGGTGCATGGCTTGAATACGAAACAGACCAGAACGACCTTTTCTATGTAAGAATAGATAAGAACAGAAAGATTTATATCACAACTTTCATTCGTGCATTGGGTCTTAGCTCAAACGATGAAATCCGTGAATTCTTCGGTTATGATGATAGAATCGAAGCTACTCTTGAAAAGGATACAACAGTTAATACAGAACAGGCTCTTATCGAAGTTTACAAAAAGCTTCGTCCAGGTGAACCACCTGCACTTGAAACAGCACAGGCACACCTTGACAGTTTGTTCTTTGATGCTCACCGTTATGACCTTTCTCGTGTAGGTAGATATAAATACAACAAGAAACTTGCAATTTCAGACAGAATTGCAGGTCATAAAGTTGCGCAACCAGTTGTTAGCCAACTCACCGGTGAGATTATGGCAGACGCTGGTGATATGATTGACGAAAAACTTGCTTACAGAATTGAGCAAGAAGGTGTTGATACAGTAATTCTTGATGTTGACGGCAAAGAAGTTAAAGTTTACTCTAACGGAATGGTTGACATCGCTGAATATGTTCCAATGTTCACAGCAGATGAACTCGAAGAAATCGGTATCAACGAAAAAGTTAGCTTCCCAGTTCTTATGGAAGTTCTTGACAAATGTGGTGACGATAAAGACGCTCTCCTTGAAGAAATGGCTCTTCGTGCAGACGACCTTATTCCAAAACACATTGTTATTAACGATATTTTTGCATCAATCAACTATCTTAACGGTCTTGCATCAGGTGTTGGTGTAACAGACGATATCGACCACCTTGGCAATCGTCGTATCCGTTCAGTTGGTGAACTTCTTCAAAACCAGTTCAGAATTGGTTTTGCAAGAATGGAAAGAGTTGTTAAAGAAAGAATGACTCTTCAAGGACAAGAGCCAGATAAGGTTACACCTGCTGCTCTTATCAATATCCGTCCTGTAATGGCTGCAATCAAAGAGTTCTTTGGTTCATCTCCACTTTCTCAGTTCATGGACCAGACAAACCCACTTGCAGAACTTACACATAAGAGAAGACTTTCAGCTC
>JAZLBL010000008.1:0-33314 GCA_045613685.1 Candidatus Fimenecus sp.
GTATCGGTTACCCTGTTGTTCTTCGTCCTGCTTTCACTCTTGGCGGTACAGGCGGTGGCTTTGCATATAACGATGAAGAACTTATGGAAATCGGTGTTAATGCGTTTAACCTTTCCCCTGTGCATCAGGTTCTTATTGAAAAATCTGTTAAGGGTTATAAAGAAATTGAGTTCGAAGTTATGCGCGACTCAAATGACCACGCTATCACAATTTGTGGTATGGAAAATATCGACCCTGTTGGTGTGCACACTGGCGACTCATGTGTTGTAGCACCTATTATGACTCTTAGCAAAGAAGACGAAAAAATGCTCAACGATTCAGCTATCAAGCTTATCAAAGAGCTTAAAATTGAAGGCGGCTGTAATGTTCAGTTTGCTCTTAATCCTCATTCATCAGAATATTATCTTATCGAAGTTAACCCTCGAGTTTCTCGTTCATCTGCACTTGCATCAAAAGCTTCAGGTTATCCAATCGCTCGTGTAACTGCAAAAATTGCTGTTGGTATGGCACTTGAAGATATTCAGATTGCTAACACAAATGCAGCATTTGAGCCAAAACTTGACTATGTTATTGCAAAATTGCCTCGTTTCCCATTCGATAAGTTTGTATCTGCTACTAACAAGCTTGGCACTCAGATGAAAGCTACAGGCGAAATTATGGGTATCGGTTCAAACCTTGAAGAAGCACTTCTCAAAGGTATCCGTTCACTTGAAATAGGTGCAAAACACCTTTATCTTTCAAAGTTTGACAATATGAGTGTCGACGAGCTTCTTGACTATATTAAAGACTTCCGTGCAGACAACATTTTTGCTATTGCAGAGCTTCTTTATCATGGTGTTTCTATTGAAAAAATTCACGATATCACAATGATTACTCCATTCTTCCTTGAAGCTATCAAAAATATTATTGATATGGAAGAAGAACTTCGTGTTAAGAAAGATATCGAAGCACTTACTGCTGCTAAGAAGATGGGCTTCAGTGATAAATATATTGCTCGTCTTTGGAAATGTGAAGAAATCGATGTTTATAATATGCGTAAAGAGAATAATCTCTTCCCTGTGTTTAAAATGGTTGATACTTGCCACACAGGTGCATATATCCCTTATTTCTACTCTTCATACACAGGTGAGAATACATCACGCTTGACTGACAAGAAAAAAATTATCGTTCTTGGTGCAGGTCCAATTCGTATCGGTCAGGGTGTTGAATTTGACTATTCAACAGTTCACGCAGTTGTAACAATTAAAAACGCAGGTTATGAAGCTATTATCATCAATAATAACCCTGAAACAGTTTCAACTGACTATACAACTGCTGACAAGCTTTATTTTGAGCCTCTCACTCCAGAAGATGTTATGAACATCGTAGAGTTTGAAAAACCAGAAGGTGTTATCGCTTCTCTCGGTGGTCAGACTGCAATTAACCTTGCACAACCACTTTTTGACCGTGGCGTTAAAATAATCGGTACAGATTGTGCTGCTATTGACCGTGCAGAAGATAGAAACGCATTCGAAAATCTTCTCAACGAGCTTGATATTCCTCGTGCAAAGGGTAAAGCAGTAACAAATATGGAAGATGGAATCGCAGCAGCTGCTGAAATCGGTTATCCTGTTCTTGTTCGTCCTTCTTTCGTTCTTGGTGGTCGTGCAATGCAGATTGTTGCAAACGAAGAACAACTTCGCCACTATCTTAAAACTGCCGTTGAAATTGATGAAGACAAGCCAGTTCTTGTTGATAAATATATTCAGGGCCGTGAAGTTGAAATTGATGCTATCTGTGATGGCCGAGATGTATTTGTTCCTGGTATTATGGAACTTGTTGAGCGTACAGGCGTTCACTCAGGTGACTCAATTTCAGTTTATCCTCCTTTCTCTATCTCTAATAAGGTTAAGGGCATTATTCTTCAATATGCTAAAAAGCTTGGTCTTGGAATTGGCATTGTTGGTCTTTTCAATATTCAGTTTATCGTAGACGACAAAGACGATGTTTATATTATCGAAGTTAACCCACGTTCTTCTCGTACAGTTCCTTTCCTTTCAAAGGCAACAGGATATTCACTTGCAGACATTGCAACTGAAGTTATCCTTGGCAAGAGCCTTAAAGAACAAGGATTCTTCGACATCTATCCAGATGAAAAAGACCGTTGGTATGTTAAAGCACCTGTATTCTCATTCAATAAGATTCGTGGTCTTGATGCTTATCTTTCACCTGAAATGAAGTCAACTGGTGAAGCAATCGGTTATGACAGAACAAGAACTCGCGCAGTTTATAAAGCACTTCAGGCTTCAGGTATGCATCTTCAAAATTATGGTACAGTATTCTGCACAATTGCAGACAAGGATAAAGAAGAGGCTCTTCCACTTATCCGACGTTTCTATAAGCTTGGCTTTAACATTCAGGCTACATCAGGTACTGCAACATTCCTTAAAAATAACGGAATCCGTACACACGAACTTTCTAAAATCAGTGAAGGCAGCGACGAAATTCCAGATGCATTGCGTCAGGGTCATATCGCTTATTTCATCAACACTAAAGACCCAGGTTCAAGTGGCAATAATGATGGTGCAAAACTTCGTCAGGTTGCAACAGAGTATAATGTAACAATGTTCACATCACTTGACACTGTTGACGCTCTTCTTGGTGTTCTTGAAGAAACAACACTTACTATTTCAACAATTGATGCATAATAAATCTTAAAGGGGAGAAGTTTATCTTTCTCCCCTTCAGATGAATATATACCATTCCCCTAAAGTAAAGGAGAAACTATGAAACAAAGTATTTTTGATATCCGTAGTAACGAAGCATTGACGGATTCAGTATATAAAATGGTTCTTGTGGGTGACACATCTGACATTACTAACTGTGGTCAGTTTATTAATATTAAGCTTGATGGTTTTTACCTTCGTCGACCAATTTCTATTTGTGATTATGATGATTTTTCAATTACAATTATCTACAAAGTTGTTGGTGAAGGTACAGAAGTAATGAGCAAAATGAACGCAGGTGAAAAACTTGATGTTCTTTGTGGTTTGGGCAATGGTTTTGACACTTCAAAATCATCGGACAAGCCTGTTCTCATTGGTGGTGGTGTAGGAGTTCCACCAATGTATAATCTCTGCAAAAAACTCATTAATGAAGGTAAAAAAGTAACCGTTATTCTCGGTTTTAATAAAAAAGACGAAATTTTCTATGAGGATGAATTTAAAAAACTTGGTGCAGATGTTAAAGTGACAACTGTTGATGGTTCTTATGGAATCAAAGGTTTTGTAACTGATGCGCTCAAAGATACAGAATACTCATATTTCTTCACATGTGGTCCAATGCCTATGTTTAAGGCTATTGAAGCGACCATAACAACAAGTGGTCAGTATAGTTTTGAAGAAAGAATGGGTTGTGGCTTTGGCGCTTGTATGGGTTGCTCATGCAAAACAAAATATGGTAACAAAAGAATCTGCAAAGATGGTCCAGTGCTTGAAAGGGAGGAGATAATATGGTGAATACAAAAGTAAATCTTCTCGGTATTGAAATTGATAATCCAATTATTCCTGCAAGTGGTACTTATGGATTTGGTTATGAATTTGCAGAACTTTATGATATAAACATTCTTGGCACTTTTTCATTTAAAGGAACAACAAAAGAACCGAGATTTGGTAATCCAACTCCGAGAATTGCGGAGTGTAATGCTGGTATGATTAATTCCGTTGGACTTCAAAATCCTGGTGTCGATAAGGTTATCAGTGAAGAGTTACCTAAACTTGCTAAAGTATTCAACAAACCTGTTATGGCAAACGTAAGTGGTTTCTCAGTTGATGAATATGCATATACTTGTGAAAAAATTAATGCTTGTGAACAGGTTGGTTGGATTGAGGTAAATGTATCTTGCCCTAATGTTCATAATGGTGGTATGAGCTTTGGTACAGAGCCAGCTGCAGTTGAAAAAGTTGTTAAAGCAGTAAAAGCAGTTACAACTAAGCCAATCATTATTAAACTTTCACCAAATGTTACAGACATTGTTTCAATCGCAAAAGCTGCTGAGTCGGCTGGTGCAGACGGTATTAGTTTGATTAATACATTACTTGGTATGCGAATTGATATTAAGCGTCGTCAACCAGTAATTGCTAATAAAATGGGTGGTTTTTCAGGTTCTGCAATTTTCCCTGTTGCCGTTAGAATGGTTTATCAGGTATATGACGCAGTTAAAATTCCTATTATTGGCATGGGCGGTGTTTCAACTGCAAAAGATGTAATTGAACTTATGATGGCAGGCGCAACAGCAGTTCAAGTGGGTGCAGCAAATCTTGTTGACCCATTTGCATGCAAGACAATTATTGAAGACTTGCCAAATGAACTCGCAAAACTTAATGTTAAAGATATAAATGAAATTATAGGAGGCGCACACTAATGGGTAAGGATGTAATTATTGCTTGTGACTTTTCAAGTAAAGCTGATGTAATGGCATTTCTTGATAAGTTCACAGATGTTAAACCATTTGTAAAAATCGGTATGGAACTCTATTATGCAGAAGGACCATCAATCGTAAGAGAAATCAAGGCAAGAGGTCATAAGATTTTCCTTGACCTTAAACTTCACGATATTCCAAATACAGTAAAAAAATCAATGGCAGTTCTCTCAAATCTTGATGTTGATATGACAAATCTTCATGCGGGTGGCGCAATTCCTATGATGGAAGGTGCTCTTGAAGGTTTAACACGTGCTGATGGCACAAGACCTATTCTTATTGCTGTTACACAGTTGACATCAACAAGTCAGGAAGTTATGGAAAGGGATTTACTTATTAAAGAACCTATTGACGAAGTTGTTATGCACTATGCTCACAATGCTAAAGTTGCAGGACTTGATGGCGTTGTTTGTTCACCGCTTGAGGCAGATAAGGTTCATAATAAATGTGGCAAGGATTTTGTTACAGTTACACCAGGTATTCGTTTTGCTGATGGTGACATTGGTGACCAGGTTCGTGTTATGACACCTGAAAAAGCAAAAGAAGCAGGTTCTGACTATATTGTTGTCGGAAGACCTATTACTGCAGCTGTAGACCCAGTTGCTGCATATAAGAGATGTGTAGCTGAATTCGTTGGATAAGGAGATATTAAAATGGAAGCTTACAAAAGAGAGTTTATACAATTTTTAGAAGGTGCAGGAGTTCTTAAATTTGGCGATTTCACCGCAAAATCAGGTCGTAAAATTCCATACTTTGTTAATGCAGGTATGATTAAAACAGGTGACCAGATTACAAAAATGGGTGAATTCTATGCAAAGGCTTATTTTGATAAGCTTGGCAAAAAGAATGCTGTTCTTTACGGCCCGGCTTATAAAGGCATTTCTTTGTCAATTTCAGCAGCAGTTGCTCTTTCGAAAAATGGCCTTGACGTTCCTTTCTTTTTCAATAGAAAGGAAGTAAAAGACCACGGCGAAGGTGGCACATTCGTCGGCTATGTTCCAGAAGCAGGCGAAGAAATAGTTATCATTGAAGATGTAATTACTGCCGGAACAGCTATTCGAGAATCAATGGATATTCTTAAGCACCTTGAAGGAACAAAAGTAATTGCTACTTTCATTATGGTTGACCGCAAAGAAAAAGGTCAGTCAGAAAAAGGTGCAATGCAAGAAATTGAAGAACAATTCGGTTTTCCAGTATATTCAGTAGTTGATGTTTATGATATTATTGAATACCTTGAAGAAGACGAAGCAAATCGTGAAAATGTTGAAAGAATTAAAAAGTACCTTGAAGTAAATGGTGCTAAATAAGGAAGATAATTATGAGAAGTCTTATTGATATTCAAGAGCTTTCTGTTAATGAGATTAATGAACTCATTGCAGTTGCAAACGATATAATTGAAAATCCAACAAAATACACAGAAAAGTGTAAAGGAAAAATCCTTGCAACTCTTTTCTTTGAACCTTCAACTAGAACAAGACTTAGTTTCGAGTCTGCAATGTTCAGTTTAGGTGGAAATGTTCTTGGCTTTTCAGAAGCTCAAAGTTCATCATCTGCAAAAGGTGAGAGTGTAGCGGATACAATTCGTACTGTTGGATATTATGCCGATATTATTGCAATGCGCCATCCAAAAGAAGGTGCACCAATGGTTGCATCAATGAACACAGATATTCCAGTTATTAATGCTGGTGATGGAGGTCACAACCATCCAACACAAACACTTACTGATTTGCTTACAATTCAGCGTGAAAAAGGTAGATTTGACAATCTCACAATCGGTTTCTGTGGTGACCTTAAATTTGGTAGAACAGTACATTCTCTTATTGGTGCTATGTCAAGATATAAGAATGTTAAATTTGTCCTCATATCACCTGAAGAATTAAAAGTTCCCGAATATATCAAGCAGACAGAATTAGAAGCAAAAAATCTTGAATATATTGAAACAACATCACTTGAAGATGCAATGCCTGAGCTTGATATTCTTTATATGACAAGAGTTCAGAGAGAACGTTTCTTTAATGAACAGGACTATATCCGTCTTAAGGATAGTTATGTTCTCACACCACAAAAACTTGAAACAGCAAAAGAAGATTTATGCATTATGCATCCACTTCCACGTGTAAATGAGATATCTGTTGCAGTTGACAAAGATCCTAGAGCTTGTTATTTTAAACAAGTTAATAATGGTAAATTCATCAGAATGGCACTTATTATGAAATTGTTGGAGGTAAAATAAATGATTATCGGACAAATTAAAGATGGAATTGTTTTAGACCACATAACTGCTGGTCACGGAATGACTCTCTACAATTTTTTAGGTCTTGATGAACTCGATTGTCAAGTTGCACTCATAAAAAACGCAGAAAGTGTTAAAATGGGTAAAAAAGACATCATTAAAATTGATAAAGTAATTGATATTAATATGGATGCTCTCGGATATCTTGACCCAGGAGTAACAGTTAATATTATTAAAGATGGAAAACTCGCGAAACGACAGAATATTGATATTCCTGCAAAAATTGAAAATGTCATTAAGTGCAAAAACCCACGTTGTATAACAACAGTTGAGCAAGAGTTGCCACATATTTTCACTTTGAGAGATAAAGAAAACAGAGTTTACCGCTGTCTTTATTGTGAAAGTAAAGCTAAATAAAAAAATAAACAAAAAAATATATGATTTTAGTAGAATTTTCGTCATAAGATTTTTCTACATTAATTGACATTAAATAGCAAAATATATTATAATATCATTGTTAAAAATTAAACTACCGTGTGACTGACGGATAATGTGGAGCACCACAATGGAGCACGGTTTCAATTTTAAGCCGACCGTCTGGGCAGTCCTAACACAAAATCATTGTATAGGACTGTCCATTTGCGTTTTTTTGGAGGTATTTATGAAAAAAGTTGGTATTGTAATGGGAAGCGATAGTGACCTTCCAATTATTAAAAAAGCGACAGCTGTTTTGGATGATTTAAAAATTCCATACACAGTTAATATTTATTCAGCTCACAGAACACCTGAACAGGCACGTGATTTTTCTGTTAACGCTAGAGAGAATGGCTATGGAGCATTAATTTGTGCTGCTGGTATGGCTGCGCACCTTGCAGGTGCTATTGCAGCAAATACAACACTCCCTGTAATTGGCATTCCTTGTGCGTCTCAATATCTTGATGGCATGGATGCTCTTCTTTCAACCGTTCAAATGCCATCAGGTATTCCTGTTGCAACTGTTGCGATTAATGGCGGCGCAAACGCAGCTTTACTTGCTGCACAGATAATTGCAGTTGAAGACAAAGAATTAGCTGATAAACTTAATCAAATGAGAAAAGATGCAGCAGAAGTTGTACTAAAAAAAGATGCAGACGTAATGTCTAAATTAAATTCATAAAATTATTTTTCTTATAAAGGAGTAATAACCATGGAAAAAATTTACACAGGTAAAACTAAGGATGTATTTAAACTTGATAACGGCAACTGTCTTCTTAAATTTAAAGATGATTGCACAGGAAAAGATGGCGTGTTTGACCCAGGCGAAAATGCAGTAGGTCTTACAATCGACGGTGTTGGTGATGTTAACCTTCGTATGTCAATTTATTTCTTTGAAAAGGTTAATGCAGCTGGCATTAAAACTCATTATGTTAGTGCAAATCTTGAAGATACAACAATGGAAGTTCTTCCTGCAAAAGTGTTCGGTCATGGTCTTGAAGTAATCTGCCGTCACAAAGCTGTTGGTAGTTTCATTCGTCGTTACGGTGATTATATTGAAGATGGTGCTGACCTTCCAGCATATGTTGAAATGACATTTAAAGATGACGCAAAAGGTGACCCACTTGTAATTAAAGATGCTCTTGTTGCACTTGGCGTTATGACAGATAAGCAATATGAAGACATCAAGAAAATGACTCAAGATATTACTCAAATCGTTGCTGATGACCTTAAAGAAAAAGGTCTTGTTCTTTATGATATCAAATTTGAATTTGGTTATGACCCAGAAGGCAATGTTATGCTTATTGACGAAATCGCATCAGGTAATATGCGTGTATATAAAGATGGCAAATACATTGACCCAATGACACTTTCAGAACTTTTCTTTGCATAAGGAGAACTTAAATGGGTGGTTTTTTTGGCGCGGTCAGTAATAATGATACAGTTTTAGATGTGTTTTTTGGCACTGACTATCACTCTCATCTCGGTACTCGTCGTGGCGGCATGGCTGCATATGATAAAAGTATCGGTTTACAACGAAAAATTCATAAAATTGAAAATTCACCATTTAGAACAAAATTTGAAAACATTTCAAACAAAATGAAAGGCAATGTAGCTGTTGGTTGTATAAGTGATTCTGATGCGCAGCCTTTGCTTGTTCGTTCAAAATTAGGATTATATGCAATTTGTATTATTGGTTTAATCAATAATAAGGAGAAACTTGTTGAGGATTATCTTTTTACCAATGGTGGTCATTTTGGCGCGATGACTAATGAAGGTATCAACTCTACTGAATTAGTTGCAGCAATGATAAATCAAAAGGATAGTTTTGCTGAAGGAATTGCATATGCTCAAAGTCTTATTGATGGCACAGCTTCTATTTTAATTCTTACTGATGATGGTAAGATTATTGCTGCACGTGACAGATTTGGCAGAATTCCTGTTTTAATTGGTGCTCGCGAAGATGGATATTGTGTTTCATTTGAAGATTTTGCTTATAAAAAACTTGGATATTCAGATTATAAGGAATTAGGACCAGGTGAAGTTGTCGAGCTAACTTCAAGTAATGTAAAAATCCTTCATGAAGCTGGCAAGGATATGAAAATTTGTGCTTTTTTATGGTCATATTACGGATATTCAACATCTTGCTATGAAGGTGTTAATGTTGAAGTGATGCGTTACAAAAACGGCAAAATTATGGCTGAAACAGATAAGGAAAATAATGTAGCGCAAGATATTGACTATGTTAGTGGTGTTCCAGATTCAGGTACACCACATGCAATAGGGTATGCTAATGAAAGTGGAATTCAATTCGCACGTCCGTTTATCAAATATACACCGACTTGGGCAAGAAGTTTTACTCCTTCAAATCAGAGTGAGCGCAACAGAGTTGCAAAGATGAAGCAAATTCCTGTACACGACTTAATTCAAGATAAAAAATTACTTTTTGTCGATGATAGTATTGTTCGTGGCACACAGCTTCGTGAAACTGTTGAATTTCTTTATGAAAATGGTGCAAAAGAAGTTCATATTCGTTCTGCTTGTCCACCAATTATGTATGGTTGTAAGTATCTTAACTTTTCAAGAGCAACTTCTGATATGGAACTTATTGCTAGAAGTACTATTATGGAGTTAGAAGGGAAAAATGGTTTCAATTATATTGATGAATATATTGACTCTTCTACTGAACGCGGTAAAAAATTAAGAAATACTATTTGTGAAAAATTGCACTTTACATCTCTTGAATTCCAATCTATTGACGGAATAATTAAAGCAATAGGACTTCCAGCTGATAAGGTGTGTACCTATTGTTGGAACGGAAAAGAATAAAAAACTTATAGGAGAATATAAAATGGAACATAAAAATTCTTTTTCTGCTAGCTATGCAGCTGCAGGCGTAGATATTACTGCTGGTTACAAATCAGTAGAACTTATGAAAAAACACGTTGCTAGAACTCGTAACGAAGGCTCTGTTGATGATGTAGGCGGCTTCGGCGGATGCTTTGACCTTAGCTGTGTTGCGGGAATGGAACATCCAATTTCTGTTTCTGGTACTGATGGTTGCGGCACAAAAGTAAAACTTGCTATTCTTATGGATAAACACGATACAATTGGTATTGATGCGGTTGCTATGTGTGTTAACGACATTATCTGTGTTGGTGCAAAGCCATTATATTTCCTTGATTATATTGCTTGCGGTAAAAATGTTCCTGAAAAGATTGCAGAAATCGTAGGTGGCGTTGCTGAAGGTTGTGTTCAGTCAGGTTGTGCTCTTATCGGTGGCGAAACTGCTGAACATCCAGGTTTAATGCCTGAAGAAGACTATGACCTTGCAGGTTTTGCAGTTGGTGTAGTTGATAAACCCAAAATGATTGATAATAGCAAAATGACAGCAGGTGATGTTGTTATTGCTCTTCCATCAACAGGTATCCATTCAAACGGTTTCAGCTTGTGCCGTAAAGTTTTTGATATTGATAACAATAATCCTGAACTTTATGTTGCTCGTGAAGAATTAGGTGGCAAGAGCATAGCAGAAGCATTACTTGTTCCAACAAAGATTTATGTTAAACCTGTTCTTGCATTGCTTGAAAAAGTAAATGTTAAGGGTATTTCTCATATTACAGGTGGTGGCTTCTACGAAAATATTCCACGTTCAATCCCTGATGGACTTTGTGCAAAGATTGATAAATCTGCAGTTAAAGTGCTTCCAATCTTTGATGTTATCGCAAAATGGGGTAACATTCCTGAGCGTGATATGTATAACACTTATAATATGGGTGTTGGTATGAGCATCGTAGTTCCTGCTGATGAAGTAGAACTTTCTCTTTCAATTCTCAAAGATAATGGAATTGATGCTTATGTAATTGGTGAAATTATTGAAGGCGGCGAGAAGGTGCTTTTATAATGAATAAAAGAATTGTAGTTCTTGTTTCAGGTGGCGGCACAAACCTTCAGGCACTTATTGATGCCGAAAAAAGAGGGGAATTAGGCAACGGAAAAATCACTTGCGTTATTGCTTCAAAAGCAGATGCCTATGCGCTCACTCGTGCCGAAAATAACGGTATTAAAACAAGAACACTTATAAGAAAAGATTATGCAGATATCAAATCATATAGCTGTGCAATGAGAGATTTGCTCATGGAAGAAAAAGCAGATTTAATTGTTTATGCCGGCTTTATGACAATCCTTGATGAGAATGTCTGTGATGCTTTTCAAAATAAAATGATAAATGTGCATCCTGCACTTATTCCATCTTTTTGTGGAAAAGGCTTTTATGGTTTGCATGTTCACGAAGAAGCTTTGAAAAAAGGCGTAAAGGTTTCAGGTGCAACTGTTCATTTTGTAACTGCAGAATGTGATGCAGGTCCGATTATCTTGCAAAAAGCAGTTGATGTGTTAGATGATGATACACCTGAAACATTGCAGAAAAGAATTATGGAACAAGTTGAGTGGAAGATTCTTCCAAAAGCAGTTCAACTTTTCTGTGATGACAAAATTGTAATTGAAAACGGTAAAACTTATATTAAATAAACGGGGGATATTCAAATGGAAATCAAGTCACTTGAAAATGAGCTTAATTCTCTCCAATATCACGGCAGAGGAATTATCATAGGTAAGAGTGCTGATAGCAAAAAAGCTATCACTGCTTATTTCATTATGGGCAGAAGCGTAAATAGCCGTAACAGAGTTTTTGTTGCAGAAGGTGAAGCAATGAGAACAAAGGCTTTTGATGAGTCAAAAATGACGGACCCACATCTTATTATCTATTATCCAGTAAGAGTTCTTGGCAACAAAACAATTGTTACTAATGGCGACCAGACAGATACTATTTATGACCTTATGGATAAGCAAATGACATTTGAACAAGCACTCCGTACTCGTGAATTTGAAGATGATGCTCCAAACTATACACCGCGTATTTCAGGTATCATTCACCACGAAAATGGCGAAATGAATTATGCAATGTCAATCCTCAAATCAGCAGATGGTGATGGCTCTTCTTGCCAGAGATATACATATGCTTATTCAAACCCAATCGCAGGTCGCGCAAAGTTTATTCATACATATAAAGCAGACGGAAATCCACTTCCAAGCTTTGAAGGTGAGCCAAAAACTCTCGAATTGCCTGATGTTGACATTGACACAATGACTGATATCATTTGGAAAAATCTTAACGAAGATAATAAAGTTTCACTTTTTGTTAGATATATTGATTTAGCAACAAACGAAACCGAAACAAGAATTGTCAATAAGAACGTATAAGGAGATTGATTATGAAAGAATTTGAACTTAAATATGGTTGTAACCCTAACCAGAAACCATCAAAAATTTATATGGAAGATGGCTCAGAGCTTCCAATCGAAATTCTTAACGGAAGACCTGGATTTATCAATTTCCTTGATGCATTCAATTCATGGCAGCTTGTAAAAGAAATTAAAGATATTTTGGGTATGCCTGCTGCAACATCATTCAAGCATGTTAGCCCAACATCAGCTGCAGTTGGTGTGAAACTTCCTGAATCACTTAAAAAAGCCTGCTTTGTTGATGATATTGAATGTCTCGATGATTCTCCACTTGCTTGTGCTTATGCTCGTGCTCGTGGCACAGACAGAATGTCATCATTCGGCGACTGGATTGCTCTCAGTGATGAATGTGATGCAACAACTGCAAAGCTTGTTGCTCGCGAAGTTTCTGATGGCATCATTGCTCCTGGTTATTCTGATGAAGCTCTTGAAATTCACAAGGGTAAGAGAAATTGTAACTATAATATCGTAAAAATTGATGCTAATTATGTTCCTGCAGTTCAAGAAAAGAAACAGGTTTTTGGCATCACATTTGAACAGGGAAGAAACAATTTCAGAATTGATGAAGAACTTCTTTCAAATATGGTTACAGAAAACAAAGAATTTCCTGAAGAAGCAAAACGCGATTTGATTATCGCACTTATTACTCTTAAATATACACAGTCAAACTCAGTTTGCTATGCTTATGACGGACAGGCAATCGGTGTTGGTGCAGGTCAGCAGTCAAGAATCCACTGCACAAGACTTGCAGGTACAAAAGCTGATACATGGCATCTTCGTCAACATCCAAAAGTATTAGCACTTCCATTCAGAGATGACATTCGTCGTCCTGACAGAGATAACGTTATTGATGGCTATATCAATAAGAATGAAGAAGATGTTTGTGCAGAAGGAATCTGGCAGAAATACTTCAAGACTCAACCTGAACCACTTACAGCTGAAGAAGCAAGAGCATATCTTGACACAATCACAGGTGTTTCAGTTGGTTCGGACGCATTCTTCCCATTCAGTGATAATATTGAAAGAGCTCGCAAGAGTGGTGTTTCATATATTGCAGAACCAGGCGGTTCAATCCGTGATGATGTTGTTATTGATTGTTGTAACAAATATGGAATTGCAATGGCATTCACAGGAATGCGTTTATTCCACCACTAATATTTGAGGTTTGATATGAAAATTATGGTTGTCGGTGGTGGCGGAAGAGAACACGCTATCATCAAGAAAATAAAAGAAAATAAAGATGTTACTGAAATCTTTGCTTTACCTGGTAATGGTGGTATTGCAGCAGATGCAACTTGCGTTGATATCGGTGCAACTGATATTGATAATATTGTAGCATTCGCAGTAGAAAATAAAATTGATTATGCAGTTGTTGCACCTGATGACCCATTGGTTTTAGGTTGTGTTGATGCTCTTGAAGCAAAAGGTATTCCTTGTTTTGGGCCAAAAGCAAACGCAGCTATCATTGAAGGTAGCAAGGTTTTCTCAAAAAACTTAATGAAGAAATATAACATCCCAACTGCGGCATATGAAGTGTTTGAAGATATGGATGCAGCACTAAATTATCTTGAAACTGCTCCGATTCCAACAGTTATTAAAGCAGATGGTTTAGCACTCGGTAAAGGTGTTATTATTGCACAGACTCGTGATGAAGCAAAAACTGCTGTCCGTGATATGATGGAGGGTGGAATTTTCGGCAAGTCTGGCTCTCGTGTAGTTGTTGAAGAATTTTTAACAGGCCCTGAAGTTTCTGTTCTTGCATTTACTGATGGTAAGGTTGTTAAACCAATGGTTTCTTCAATGGACCATAAGCGTATCGGTGATAATGATACAGGTCTTAACACAGGTGGTATGGGCACAGTTGCTCCAAACCCTTATTACACAAAAGCAATAGCAGATGAGTGTATGGAAACGATCTTCCTTCCTACAATCAATGCAATGAATGAAGAAGGACGCACATTTAAAGGTTGTCTTTATTTTGGACTTATGCTTACACCAAATGGTCCAAAGGTGATTGAATATAACTGTCGTTTCGGCGACCCTGAAACACAGGTTGTTCTTCCACTTCTTGAAAATGATTTGCTCACAGTTATGATGGCAACAACAAATGGTACTTTGGCAGATACAGAAGTAAAATTTGCAGACAAGCACGCTTGCTGTGTAATTTTAGCATCTGCAGGTTATCCAACTGCTTATGAGAAGGGATTTGAAATGAGCTTCACAGATGAGGCACTCAAAGCAACATTTGTGGCAGGTGCAAAAAACGAAAACGGCAAACTTGTTACTTGGGGTGGCCGTGTTACAGGCACAACCGCTGTTGCAGATTCTCTTTCTGAAGCAATTAAAGAAGCTTATCGTCTTTCAGATGGTGTAAAGTTTGAGGGTGCTTATCGTAGAAGTGATATTGGTCAAAAAGCACTTCAAGCTTTAAACTAAGTGAAAATGGAGGAAAAATAACAAATGGTATATCGTATATTTGTTGAAAAGAAGACTGGCTTAGATAACGAAGCAAAAGGTCTTCTCAATGAAGCAAAAAACTTGCTCGGCATTGAAAAGTTAGAAGATATTCGTCTTTTCAACCGTTATGATGCAGAAAATATTACAGAAGAATTATTTGACTATGCTGTAAAAACTGTTTTCTCAGAGCCACAGCTTGATAATGTTTCTGATTCTATTAATATTACTGATGCTTATGTTTTTGCAGTTGAAGCTCTTCCAGGTCAGTTTGACCAGAGAGCAGACTCTGCTGCTCAGTGTATTCAGATTATCTCACAGGGTGAGCGTCCACTTATCCGTACTGCAAAGGTTTATGCTCTCTATGGTGCATTGACAGAAGCAGATATCGAAGCTTTCAAAAAGCATGTTATCAATGCGGTTGAAAGCCGTGAAGCATCACTTGAATTACCTGAAACACTTGCTGTAGAATATGCAGCACCTGAAACAGTTGCTACAGTTAACGGCTTTATTTCTATGGATGAAGCTACTCTGAGCAATCTTCTTGACGAAAAAGGACTTGCAATGGACCTTGATGACCTTAAGTTCCTTCAAGCATATTTTAGAGATACAGAGCACAGAGACCCAACTATAACAGAAATTCGTGTTGTTGATACATATTGGTCTGACCATTGTCGTCATACAACATTCTCTACACATCTTGACAATGTACGTATTAATGACCCTGCAGTGCAAGAAGCATATGAACGTTATCTTGCTGCAAGAGTAGAAGTTTATGGTGAAGAAAAAGCAGCAGCTCGTCCACAAACATTGATGGATATTGCTACTATTGGTACAAAAACACTTAAAAAACGTGGTCTTCTTCCTGAACTTGATGAAAGTGAAGAAATTAATGCTTGCTCAATTCACGTTACAGCTACTGTAAACGGCGAGGACCAAGATTGGCTTCTTATGTTTAAAAACGAAACTCATAACCATCCTACAGAAATTGAGCCATTCGGTGGCGCAGCAACTTGTATCGGTGGTTGTATTCGTGACCCTCTTTCAGGCCGTGCTTATGTTCATCAGGCAATGCGTGTAACTGGTGCAGGCGACCCTAGAAAGACAATCGCAGAAACATTAGCAGGTAAACTTCCACAGCGTAAAATCTGTCAGACAGCTGCTGCAGGTTATTCATCTTATGGTAACCAGATTGGTCTTGCAACAGGCCATGTTGCTGAAATTTATCACGAAGGTTTTGTTGCAAAACGTATGGAATGTGGTGCAGTAGTTGCTGCTGCTCCTGCATATAATGTTCGTCGTGAACGTCCGGCTCCTGGTGATGTGATTATTCTTCTTGGTGGACGCACAGGCCGTGATGGTATCGGTGGTGCTACAGGTTCATCAAAGAGCCACAATATGAAGTCACTTACAACAATGGCTTCAGAAGTTCAGAAGGGTAATGCACCTGAAGAAAGAAAAATTCAAAGACTTTTCCGCAACGCAGAAGTTACTCGTTTAATCAAGCGTTGTAATGACTTCGGTGCAGGTGGTGTGTCTGTTGCAATTGGCGAACTTGCTCCGGGTCTTCAGATTGACCTTGACGCAGTTCGTAAAAAATATGAAGGTCTTGATGGCACAGAAATTGCTATTTCTGAATCACAAGAAAGAATGGCACTTGTTGTTGCAGCAGTAGATGCAGATAAGTTCATTGCATTTGCAGAAGAAGAAAACCTTGAAGCATATCTTGTTGCCGTTGTTACAGAAGAAGAACGTATGGTAATGAAATGGAAGGGCAATGTTATTGCTAACCTTAGCCGTGCATTCCTTGATACAAACGGTGCAGTTAAGCATATGGATGTTACAGTTACTGAAAAAGACCTTTCAGTATTAAGCAAAGCAATGTTTGGCTCATTGCGAGAAATGGCTTCTGACCTTCGCACAGCAAGCCAGAGAGGTCTTGTTGAACGTTTTGACTCAACTATCGGTGCAGGTAGTGTTGTTATGCCTTACGGTGGTAAGCGTCAGCTTACTCCTACACAGTCAATGGCTGCGGTTTTACCAGTGCTTCCAGGTCAAGAAACAGACCAGGCAAGCGTATTCAGCTGGGGTTGCGACCCTGACCATCTTTCAGTTGACCCTTATACAGGTGCTCACGCATCAATTTACAACTCTGTTGCAAAGCTCGTTGCTGCAGGTTGCGACTATAAACTCGCATATCTAACTTTACAAGAATTCTTTGAAAGACTTAAAACAGAGCCAGAGCGTTGGGGTAAACCTTTTGCTGCACTTCTTGGTGCATTTGATGCTCAGCTTGAATTAAATGCTGCTGCTATTGGTGGTAAGGACTCAATGTCAGGTACATTCCTTGATTTAGATGTTCCACCAACACTCATTTCATTTGCAATTGCTCCAATTAAAAAGCAAGATGTAATTAGCCCTGAATTTAAAGAGGCAAATAATCCTGTATATCTCTTTGGTGCAACTGATGAAAGTGCTGATTCACTTAAAGCAACTTGGGAAGCATTCCACAAACTTTGCCAAGAAGGCAAGGTTAAAGCTTCTTGGGCAGTAGAACGCGGTATTGGTGAAGCAGTTATGAAGATGTCGTTCGGTAATAATATCGGTTTCACATCGTCTGCTGACCTTAAAGAAAACTGGCATCTTGGTATGTGGGGATTCATTGTAGCAGAACTTTCAGAAGATGTTGAAATTCCAGGTGTTATGAAAATCGGTACAACTACTGAAGAACCTGTAATTAAACTCAATGATGATGTTGCAACAATCGAAGAACTTTATGAATTACATACTGCAACACTTGAAGATGTATATCCTACTAAAGCAAAAGAAGATAAGGGTGAAATCCCAACATTCTCTTTTGATGGCAAATGTAGTGCTTCTCCTGCAAATAAGGTTATGAAACCTAAAGTGCTTATTCCTGTATTCCCAGGCACTAATTGTGAATATGATTCTGCTCGTGCAGTTGAAAAAGCAGGTGGTGAAGCAGAAATCTTCGTTATCAGAAACCTTACTGCAGAAGGTGTTGCAAAGAGTGTTGAAGGTTTCTCTGCTAAAGTAAAAGAGAGCCAGATTATCTTCATTCCTGGTGGATTCTCAGGCGGTGACGAACCAGACGGTTCAGCTAAATTCATTACTGCATTCTTCCGTAACCCTGCAGTTAAAGAAGCAGTTACAGACCTTCTTGATAATCGTGATGGTCTTATGTGCGGTATCTGTAATGGTTTCCAGGCACTTATTAAGCTTGGACTTGTTCCATATGGTAAGATTATTGATACTGATGAAAATTGTCCTACTCTTACATTCAATAACATCAGTCGTCACCAGAGCAGAATTGTTCATACAAGAATTGCATCTACAAAATCACCATGGCTCAGCCTTATGAATGTTGGCGATGTTGTAAACGTTCCAATTTCTCATGGTGAAGGTAAATTCCTTGCTTCTCCTGAATTGATTGCAGAGCTTGCAGCTAACGGACAGATTGCAACACAGTACGTTGACCTTGACGGCAACGCTACATCAAATATCGACTTCAATCCAAATGGTTCATTGTGTGCTATTGAAGGTATTACATCACCTGATGGTCGTGTATTCGGTAAGATGGGTCACAGCGAGCGCATCGGTGACGGTCTTTATAAGAATGTACCTGGTGAATATGATATCCGTATGTTTGAAGCTGCTATTAAATATTTTAAATAATTAAGTCGAAACACCACCTTTTTAAGTATGCCTTTTGTTGACAAATATGTCAATTTATGGTATATTTTAGAAAAAGGTGGTGTATTTTGTATGAAATCAACATTGATAGTGAGACCTGTTGATAATAACGGAAGAATTGTTCTACCAAAACATCTTCTTAGGGACGTTTTCAAGGCAAAAGATGATGAAAAAATTGCATTAGAGTTCTTTTACAACGATGATTCGATTGTTTTAAAACGATTTCATTCAAAATGTGTATTCTGTGAAAATGAGAATAATTTAGTTGAATTTAAAGGAACTAATATTTGTCCAACCTGTTTAGAAAATTTAAAAAAGATATGAAAAAACCACTCACGAAAGGTGAGTGGTTAATTTTTTAATGCTTTACTTATAAATTACTCACATGATAACTAAGAGTCATTAAGCTATCACTTAAATGAACGTTTTCAACTGCAACATTAGGATGATTTACAGATATATCGTAATGACTGAAATTCCAAAAACCTTTGATACCTAATTGCACTAGTTGTGGTGCAAGCATCTCTGCTGCAGAACTTGGAATACAAAGAACTGCTACAACAGGTGAGTTATCTTTGCAAAAATCAAAAAGTCCATCAATATGTCTGATTGGAATACCGCGTAGCATTTGGCCAGAAAGTGCAGGGTTTTTATCAAAAACTCCGATAAGATTAAATCCTCTTGCCTCAAATGACATATGTAATGCCACTGCTTTGCCAAGATTACCTGCACCAATGAGAATAGCTTTTCTTGTCTTATCAACACCTAAAATTTTACCGATTTCATTATAAAGGCTTTCAATATTATATCCATAGCCCTGTTGACCAAAACCGCCAAAGCAATTTAAATCCTGTCTAATTTGAGATGCAGTAAAACCCATTTTTTCAGATAAATCTTTAGATGAAATTCTTACAATGCCTTTTGATTTTAGTTCACCTAAAAAACGATAATAACGGGGGAGTCGCTTAATGACAGAAATTGAAACTCCATCATTTTTACCCATATTTTTCACCTCTTATGAAAGCTTTTTAACAGTTTCCATTACATAATCGCCAAAAGCACTACATGTTGCGCCATTGTCACGACCTGTAATTGTGAGTTTCTTTTCTTCAAACATACAAATATCAAGAGCTCTTTCAAGTAAATCCGCTTCTTTTTGTTTGCCGATATGTGAAAGAAGCATAACAGTTGCACGAAGCATTGAGCATGGGTCAGCATATTCTCCACGACCTTCACGAATCATTCTTGGAGCTGAACCGTGAATTGCTTCAAACATTGCATATCTCTTACCAAGGTTAGCACTACCCGCAGTACCAACACCACCTTGGAATTCAGCAGCTTCGTCAGTAATAATGTCGCCATAAAGATTAGGAAGAACAAAAACTTTAAAGTCTTTTCTTCTCTTTTCGTCGATGAGTTTTGCTGTTGTAATATCAATATACCATTCATCAGTAATAATTTCAGGATATTCCTTACCAACTTCTTTACAGATTCTTAAGAATTTACCATCAGTTGTCTTGATTACGTTTGCTTTATTAATAATTGAAACTCTTTCTTTTCCATTGCGCTTTGCATAATCATAAGCCATACGAGCAATTCTTTCTGTACCTTCACTTGTTGTAACAACAAAGTCCATTGCAAGGTCTTCAGTAACATTAACGCCCTTTGAACCTACTGCATAAGCACCTTCTGTATTTTCACGGAAGAAAGTCCAGTCAATTCCTTGTTCTTTAACCTTAACAGGACGAACATTTGCAAAAAGGTCAAGTTCTTTTCTCATTGCAACATTAGCACTTTCAATGTTTGGCCATGGGTCACCAGCCTGTGGTGTTGTTGTAGGTCCTTTAAGAATAACATGACATTCCTTGAGTTCATCGAGAACATCATCTGGAATTGCTTTCATTACAGCAACACGATTTTCAATAGTAAGACCATCAATTACCTTGAATTCAATTTTACCCGCTTTAACATCATCTGCAAGCATATATTCAAGTACTCTAGCTGATTCTTTTGTGATGATTGGACCAATACCATCACCACCACAAACACCAATAATAATTTTATCAAGATTATCAAAATCTAAAAACTCTTTTTGTGATTTAATCTTTTCATTTCGTGCAAGTTGTTCTCTAACAAGAGCTTCAAACTTTGCAACAGCTTCTTTAATCTGATTTTCCATAATATTTTCTCCTTAGAATGATTCCTTAGTATAATTTAATAAGCCACCTGCAAGAATAATATCCTTCTGACGCTGTGAAAGGTCATAGTTGATAGCATATTCTTCGTTTTTTGTTAAGTTAACAAGAATAGCAGGTTTATTATTTACAATAGCATCTTTAATTCCTTTAAGACTTAATTCATCACCCTGTGTAATCTTATCATAATCATCAGCATTAGCGAATGTAAGAGGAAGAATACCAGCGTTAATAAGGTTTGCACAGTGAATACGAGCAAATGACTTTGTAATAACAGCTTTAACTCCAAGGTAAAGTGGAACAAGAGCGGCATGTTCACGAGATGAACCCTGACCGTAGTTTGCACCACCAATTACAATACCTTTTCCTTCAGCTTTTATTCTTTCTGGGAATGTTTTATCACAAACACCAAAGCAATACTGTGAAAGGAATGGGATGTTTGAACGATAAGGAAGAATCTTTGCGCCAGCAGGCATAATATGGTCAGTTGTTATATCATCACCAACTTTAAGAACAGCTTTTGCTGTAATATCATCACCCATAGGTTCGCTTGTTGGGAATGGTTTGATGTTTGGTCCGTACATTACTTCAACATCTTTTGCTTCTTCAGGAGTTGCAGGCATTGCAACCATATTGTCATTGATAATGAATTCATCAGGAAGAACTATTTCAGGGAATTCGCCTAAATCTCTTGGGTCAGTAAGATAGCCTGTAATAGCAGATGCTGCGGCAACCTCAGGACTTACAAGATAAATACCAGCATCAGCAGTACCTGAGCGACCTTCAAAGTTTCTGTTGAATGTTCTAAGCGATACACCAGCAGAGTTTGGAGATTGTCCCATACCAATACAAGGACCGCAAGCACTTTCAAGAATTCTAGCACCTGCATCAATCATATCTGCAAGAGCACCATTCTGTGAAATCATATTAAGAACCTGTTTTGAACCAGGAGCGATAGAAAGGCTAACTGCAGGATGAACTGTGTTACCTTTAAGAATTGCAGCAACTTTCATCATATCAAGAAGTGATGAGTTTGTGCATGAGCCGATACATACTTGATCAACTTTGATTTTACCAATTTCAGTAACAGATTTAACTCTGTCAGGCATATGAGGACATGCAGCCATTGGAGCTAGTTTTGACAAGTTTATTTCAATTATTTCATCATAAACTGCATCTTCATCAGCTTTGAGTTCAACCCAATCTTCTTCACGACCTTGAGCTTTCAAAAATGCTTTTGTAATGTCGTCAGAAGGGAACACAGAAGTAGTAGCACCGAGTTCAGCACCCATATTTGTAATAGTTGCACGCTCTGGAACTGAAAGTGTAGCAACACCTTCGCCACCATATTCGATAATTTTACCAACGCCACCTTTAACAGTCATAATTCTTAGAACTTCAAGAATTACATCTTTTGCAGCGACCCAAGGACTAAGTTTACCAATAAGATTAACTCTAACCATTTTAGGCATTGTAATATAATATGTACCGCCGCCCATAGCAACAGCAACATCAAGACCACCAGCGCCCATTGCAAGCATACCAATACCGCCACCAGTAGGTGTATGGCTATCAGAACCAATCAATGTTTTACCAGGTTTACCAAATCTTTCAAGGTGAACCTGATGACAGATACCATTACCAGGACGTGAAAAACGAATACCACGCTTTTTAGCAACACTCTGAATGAATCTGTGGTCATCTGCATTTTCGAAACCTGTCTGTAATGTGTTATGGTCAATATAAGCGACTGAAAGTTCAGTTTTAACCTGTTCAATGCCCATTGCTTCAAGTTCAAGATACGCCATTGTGCCTGTAGCATCTTGTGTTAATGTCTGGTCAATTTTTAAACCAACTTCACTGCCGGGTGTCATATCACCACTGACAAGGTGAGATTTAATAAGTTTTTGTCCGATTGTCATACCCATTTTAAATCACTCCTTGGACTTTTTCATTTTTTTAACAATCTACAAAGATTTTATTACATTGTGATAAATTTGTCAATATATAATAAGTATTTTAAAAAGTATTTTTTCTCAAAATATTGATATTGAAATTTAATTGTGATACAATATTTAGCATATATGTGGTTATTTTCGCTCTTTTAGGTAAAAATAATTTTATCTATGGGAGGTAATAACAATGTGCTTATATTTTAATGATAGTGTTTTAGTTCAAAGCTCTGATGATTTGCAAGATGAAGTTTATAATGAACAAGATGCTTCAACTAGTGATGAAATAAGAGATAATGGTGCTTTTTCTGTTGGTAGAAATGGAAAATATATTCATTGCCTTACTATTATAGGGCAAATTGAAGGTCATTATATATTGCCACCAACAAATAAAACAACAAAATATGAACATGTCATACCTCAACTGGTTGCTGTTGAAGAAGATGATAACATTGATGGTTTGCTTATTATTCTTAATACAGTAGGTGGGGATATTGAAGCAGGACTTGCGATTGCTGAGTTGATTTCAGGTATGAAAAAACCAACTGCTTCATTAGTTCTTGGCGGTGGCCATTCAATTGGTGTACCACTTGCTGTTTCTTCTGACTGTTCCTTTATCGTTCCGACAGCCACAATGACTATACATCCAGTTAGAATGAATGGATTAGTTTTAGGGGTGCCACAAACACTTTCTTATTTTGATAAAATGCAAGAAAGAATAGTGAGTTTTGTATCACAAAATTCAAATATTAAACCAGACCGTTTCCGTCAGCTTATGTTAGCAACTGGTGAATTGATAATGGATGTAGGCACTGTTTTAGATGGCGAAACTGCCGTAAAAGAAGGTTTAATTGATAATATTGGTAATTTAAAAGACGCATTGTCATATTTATATTCTGAAATTAACAAAAATAATGGAGATGATTAAATGTCAATTATTAAAGCAATTATTTTAGGTTTAGTTCAAGGCATAACTGAATTTTTACCAATTTCTAGTAGTGGCCACTTGTCACTATTTCAACACTTTTTAGGTGTTTCTGGTGAAGGTTCACTATTATTCTCTGTTCTTTTACATCTTGGAACGTTGGTTGCAGTATTTATAGTTTTTCATAAAACTATTTTTGAACTCATTATCGAATGCTTTGATTTATTAAAATTGATATTTACAGGTAAGTTTAAGTTTAACGAGCTTACAGGAAAGAAAAAAATGTTATTCATGTTTGTTGTTTCCTGTGTTCCACTTTTATTACTTCTAATTCCTGTAGGCAATGACCTTAAACTTATGGATGTTCTATCAAGTTTTTCGGAAGATGATAGTATCCTTGTTGAAGGTTTTTGTTTCTTGGTAACTGGTGTTCTATTATTAGTTTCTACATATATCGGCAAAAGAAAAACTTTAACAAGTGATGTTAATCCTAAAGAGGCAGTTGCAATTGGTATTGCTCAAGCATTTGCAGCTGGCTTTCCAGGTATTTCACGTTCAGGTTCAACAATTTCAACGGGTATGATTTTTGGTGTATCAAAAGAAACAATGGTTGAATATTCATTTATTCTCGGTATTCCTGCAATTCTCGTGGCTAATATTGTTGAACTTAAAGATGCTCTTGATGTTGGCGCACAATTAGAATTATTACCAACAATTATCGGTATAGTTGTTGCAGCGGTTTCAGGCGTTGCTTGTATTAAACTTTTACAATGGATTTTGACAAAAGATATGTGGAAATATTTTGGTTTCTATTGTCTTGTGCTCGGTGTTGTAGTTTTAATTTGTAGTATTCTTGGACTTTAATTTGGAGATGTTTTGATGGCAAATCAAAGAAGTAAAAAAACTAATTCTAGAAGTAAAAAGCAAAATACAAAAAAGAGTTTTTCTGTTAATAGACAGTTCAGTGCAATTATTCTCTTTGCTATTGCAATTTTGTTGTTATGTCTTGCAATAATAGATGCTGGAGGATTATGGGGAATTCTCAGAACATTCCTTTTTGGTATGTTTGGTTTCTGCACATTCGTTTTTCCATTATTACTGTTTGTTGTTGCAATTTTTCTTACTCTCGATAAAACTGATGGTAAATTTACAACAAAACTAATTGAAGTAACTTTAATTATCACAGTTATTTGTAGTATCTGGCATATAATTGTTTGTGATAGCAACACAGAATTCTTTGTAGCTATAAAAGATGCATATAATACATATCAGATAGATGGCAGTATGCTTGGTAGTGGTGTATTTGGTGCTATCTTCGGTGGAATCATTCTTTTAATCACTGGTGGAAGCGTTGCTGCGAGCCTTGTAATCGCTTTTATTATTCTTTTTGTTCTTTTAATGGTTACTTCAAATCTTACTCTCGAAAGACTTTTTAGGGGCATTTCTAAGCCTGTTAAGAAGATTGGTGAAGTAACAGGAGATAAGATTGCAGAATATGGCGAAAAAATTGAACAACATCATGAAGAAAAAGTTCAGCGAAAGAAAGAATTTATTGCGGATGTTGATTTAGGTCCTGAACCAGAACCTGACGCAGAAAAAATTCCTTTGTTTAATGAAGAAATTCCTGATGATGATTTAGTGTCTTATTCTACTGTAACAGGGAAAAACATTGATATTGAACCAACAGAAGAAGTGCCAGTTGAAGAAGAAAAAGTAATTAATCTCGACGATATTATAAAGAAAAATGTTGTTGAAACTGAACCTATTCAAGAGAAAATCGATGAAGTTGTAGAAACATATGACGATGATGATTGGGAAGAAGAAAAGGTTAAACCATATATTCTTCCACCATTAGAATGTTTAAATTTACCAAAAACTGGTTCTGCTGCCAACTATGAAGCAGAGCGTAAAATGAATGCCGAAAAACTTACTAACACATTGAGAAGTTTTGGTGTTGAAACAAAAATTGTTGGTATTTCACCAGGTCCGTCAGTTACAAGATATGAACTTCAACCTGCTGCAGGTGTTAAAATCAGTAAAATCACAAATCTTGCTGATGATATCGCACTTAATCTTGCTGCATCAGGTGTTCGTATTGAAGCACCAATTCCTAATAAAGCAGCTGTTGGTATTGAAGTGCCAAATAAAAACAGAAAAATGGTTTCAATGCGCGAAGTAATTGACCAACCACAATATAAAGAAGCAAAATCAAAACTTACAGTCGCACTTGGTAAAGATATTACAGGCGAATTCGTGTATTCAGACCTTGTTAAAATGCCACACTTGCTTATTGCCGGTACAACTGGTTCTGGTAAATCAGTTTGTCTTAACTCAATGATTGTCAGCATTCTTTATAATGCTACACCTGATGAAGTTAAACTTCTTATGATTGACCCTAAACAAGTTGAATTTACTGTTTATAATGGTATCCCACATCTTCTTGTTCCCGTTGTTTCAGACCCAAGAAAAGCTTCTGGTGCACTTGCTTGGGCTGTAACAGAAATGCTTACAAGATATAAAACTTTCTCTGAACATAGTGTTCGTGATATTTCAGGATACAACAGCATCTGCGAAAGCGAAGGCAAAAAGAAGATGCCACAGATAGTTATCTTCATTGACGAGTTGTCAGACCTTATGATGGCCGCACCGAATGAAGTTGAAGATTCAATTTGTCGTCTTGCACAGATGGCTCGTGCCGCTGGTATGCACCTTGTAATCGCAACTCAAAGACCATCAGTTGATGTTATTACAGGTATTATCAAAGCAAATATCCCAAGCCGTATTTCACTTTCTGTTTCATCTCAGGTTGACTCTCGTACAATCATTGACTCTGTTGGTGCAGAGAAACTTCTTGGTAATGGTGATATGCTTTATTATCCTGTTGGTATTCCAAAACCAATTCGTGTTCAAGGTTGTTATTTGTCTGATAAAGAAGTTGAAAATGTTGTAAACTTTATCAAAAAACAAGAGCAATCTTCTTATGATGACGATGTTATAAAGGAAATAGATAAAAATGCCGCAAATAGTGGTGTTAAAAAGAAGGATTCCACACCAAGTGAAGATGGTGAAGCAGGGCCATCTGATGAAATGCTTCCAAAAGCAATAGAGGTTGTTATTGAGGCTCAATCAGCATCAACAACACTTCTTCAAAGAAAGTTAAAACTTGGTTATGCTCGCGCAGCTCGTATTGTTGATGAGCTTGAAGAACGCGGAATTATCGGTCCATATGAAGGCGCAAAGCCTCGAAAAGTTCTTGTTTCAAAACAACAGTGGCTTGAAATGAATGCTTTGGCACAGGGTGGCGCTAATAAATCATATGGTGAAGACGAAAGCGATGAACAAAATTTTGAATAATCAATTCTTACCAATCTCAAAACAAGATATGATTTCTCGAAACTGGGATGAAGTTGACTTTGTATATGTATCAGGCGATGCTTATGTTGACCATCCTAGTTTTGGTGCATCCATTATTACAAGAGTTCTTGAAAATGCTGGATATAAAGTAGGTTTTATTTCACAACCCAACTGGACTACCGATACAGATTTTACTGTTTTCGGTAAGCCCAGATTGGGCTTTTTTGTGTCATCTGGCAATATTGATTCAATGGTTGCACACTACACAGTAGCTAAAAAGAAGAGAAGTACAGATGCATATTCACCCGGTGGAAAATTTGGGTTAAGGCCTGACAGGGCAGTCATTGTTTATTGTCAGAAAATACGTGAAATTTATGGTGATATTCCTATTATCATTGGTGGACTCGAAGCGTCGCTTCGCCGTTTTGCACATTATGATTATTGGGATGATAAAATTAGACCATCTATTCTGTTTGATTCTGGCGCTGACCTTATTTCATATGGTATGGGGGAAAAGCAAACAGTTGAAATTGCAAACCGACTTAATAGTGGTGAAAATATTAAAACTATCACAGATGTTAAAGGCACATGCTATGCAGTTCCTGTTACTGAAACGCCTTATATAGGTGTTGAGTGCCCTTCATTTGATAATGTTTGCAAATCTAAAAAAGAGTATGCTATTTCTTGCAGAATACAACAAGATGAACAAGACCATATTCGTGGTAAAGTTATTAAGCAACGCCATGGTAAAATGATGCTTGTTCAGAATGTACCAATGGAACCGTTAACAACTGAAGAACTTGATGAAGTTTATGCATTACCATATATGAGAACATATCATCCAATATATGAAAAGGACGGGGGAATTCCCGGTATTCAAGAAGTTGAGTTTTCTATTACCCATAACCGTGGTTGTTTTGGTGGTTGTAACTTTTGCTCAATAGCCTTTCATCAAGGTAGATACATTACTTCAAGAAGTAAAGAATCACTTATTAATGAAGCAAAAATGCTTACTCAATTAGATGGTTTCAAGGGATATATTCACGATATTGGTGGACCAACAGCGAATTTTAGAAGACCATCTTGCGATAAACAAATTAAAAGTGGTTTATGCAAAGGTGAAAAGTGCCTTGCTCCAGCCCCTTGTCCCGCTCTTATCTCAACTCATGAAGAATACCTTGATATTTTAAGAGAAATACGAAACATTCCAAAAGTAAAAAAAGTATTTATTCGTTCTGGTATTCGATATGATTATCTTTTGTGTGATAAAAACAATGATTTCTTTAAAGAGTTAGTTAAACATCACGTCAGCGGTCAATTAAAAGTTGCTCCAGAACATTGTTCAGCTGTAGTTCTTGACAAAATGGGTAAACCACATATTGAAGCATATAAAGAATTCTCAAAACGATATTTTAACTTTACAAAATCTATCGGTAAAGAACAGTATTTAGTCCCTTATCTTATGTCATCACATCCGGGTGCTACTTTAAAAGATGCTGTTGAGTTAGCAGAGTTTATTAAAAACGAAAAGCTTCATCCAGAACAAGTTCAGGACTTTTATCCAACGCCTGGCACAATATCTACAGCGATGTATTATACTGAACTTGACCCTTATACATTAGAGCCTGTATTTGTTGCAAAGACGCCACACGATAAAGCACTTCAACGTGCATTAATGCAATATTTTAATCCTAAGAATTATGATTTAGTATATGAGGCATTAAAAAAGTGTGGTCGAAGCGATTTAATCGGTACTTCAAATAAATGTTTGATTGCACCAAAATTTAATGACCGTGCACAGAATAATAAAATACAAAACAACAAGAAAGGCTATAATAATGGCAGAAAAAAAGTCAATTTACAAAAAAGGAAAAAGAAATCCTAACGGTTATTATTCTAATAAGAGAAAACGTAAAGAGAAGATAACAATAATTATTGCACTAGTATTATTTATATTTTCTCTTGTTATGTCTTTTTTAGATAAAAATGATATCTTCACTTGGAATGATTTAAATAATGCAACAGGTAGCCTTAATGGCCCTGTAAATCCTAATAGTGACTTTTCAATTTATTATCTTGATGTTGGGCAAGGGGATTGCACAATAATCAAATCAAATGATTCGGTTATGATGATTGATACAAGTACAAAAAACCACACACAAGATATTCAAGAAGCGTTGAAATCATTATCCATTGATAAAATTGATTATCTTGTAATCACACATCAACATGATGACCATATGGGTAGTGCGAAAAGCATTATTGACAAGTACAAAGTTGAGAATATAATTATGCCGAAGCTTTCAGAAATTAATATGGTTACAACTACAAGCTACGAAAACTTACTTAACTCAATCGTAGATAAAAAAGTTAATGCAATTCCTGCGACAGTTGGACAAAATTTCTGGTTAGGTGATGCAACAGCGCAAATATTAAATCCATCAAAGCAAGACGAAGATTTAAATAATATGTCAATAGTTTTAAAAGTTGTATACGGTGAAACAAGCTTTATTTTCCAAGGAGATGCCGAAAAAACTGTTGAGAAACAATTGTTAAATTCTGATTTTGACCTTGCAGCAGATGTCATCAAAGTTGGACATCACGGTAGTAATACATCTTCAACTGATAAATATCTCAAAGCAGTTAATCCTCAATATGCAATAATTTCATGTGGTGCTGACAATAGTTATGGACACCCACATGACGAAGTTATTGAAAGATTGAAAAATAATAATATAAGTTTTTATGTTACAGCACAAACAGGGGATATCACTGTAACAAGCGACGGCAAAAATATTGATATTCAAACTCAAAATAAGGAGTGGCTACCAATTTATGAATAAAGAGTATTATTCAGTCAGCAGAATTGAAAATAATGTTGCTATACTTGAATATCCTGATGAAACTTTTCATGAAGTGGATATTTCGCTTCTACCTTTTGATGTTAAAGAGGGGAATATCTTAATTAAAACAGATGCAAACCTATTCATTCATGATTTTGATGAAGAAAAATTGAGAAAAGATAGGTTATTAGATTTACAAAATAAAATTTTTGGATAAATTATGAAAAATTACTTGCAATACTAAATTTCTTGTGATATAATTTTTCAGCAATTCGCATGTGCGGTGATTTTAATGGTATTGCATACACAGTATGTCCTATTAAAAGTTGACCCGTGCAGAGGATATAAATAAGGAGGAAAAAACAATGTCAGTAGTATCTATGAAACAGTTACTCGAGGCAGGTGTTCATTTCGGACACCAAACAAGAAGATGGAACCCTAAAATGGCTGAATACATCTTCACTGAAAGAAATGGTATTTATATCATTGACCTTCAGAAATCAGTTAAAAAACTTGAAGAGGCTTACAAAGTAATCAGAGAAGTTTCTGAAAATGGTGGCGAAGTTCTTTTTGTAGGCACAAAGAAGCAAGCTCAAAGCTCAGTTAAGGAAGAAGCAGAACGTTGCGGTATGCCTTATGTTAACGCTCGTTGGCTCGGCGGTATGCTTACAAACTTCACAACAATTAAGCAAAGAATCAAGAGACTTGCTCACCCCAAAGCTATGCAAGAAGATGGTCCATTTGACCTTCTTCCTAAAAAAGAAGTTGCAAAGTACGAACTCGAAATTGAAAAACTTGAAAAGTACATTGGTGGTATCACAGAAATGAAAAAGCAGCCAGCTGCTATGTTCATTGTTGACCCAAGAAAAGAAAAGATTGCAGTTGCTGAAGCTAAGAAACTTGGTATTCCAGTAATCGCTATCGTTGATACAAACTGTGACCCAGACGATGTTGACTATGTTATCCCTGGTAACGACGATGCTATCCGTGCAGTTAAGCTTATTGCTGGTGCAATGGCTGACGCTATTATCGAAGGTCGTCAGGGTGAACAGATGGAAGTTGCTGCTGAAGCTGAAGAAGCAGAAGAAGCTGCTGAATAATTTTTGAACTTTAGCCCGTGGCTTTACTGTTACGGGCTATTTTGAAACTATTACAATTGGAGGAAAAGAAAATGGCATTTACTGCAAAAGACGTACAGGCTCTTCGCGAGAAGACAGGCGTTGGTATGATGGATTGTAAAAAAGCTCTTGTTGAAACAGATGGTGATATTGAAAAAGCAATTGAAATTCTTAGAGAAAAAGGTCTTGCTTCTGCTGCTAAAAAGGCAAGCCGTGTAGCTGCTGAAGGTGTAGTTGCAGCATACAGCGATGCTAATGCAGGTGCTCTTGTTGAAATTAACTGTGAAACAGACTTCGTTGCTAAGGGTGAACCATTCGTTAACCTTGCTGCTAAGGTTGTTAAGACAGTTGTTGCTTCAAAGCCTGCTGATGTTGAAGCTCTTCTTGCAACAAAGGCAGTTGACTCTGACAAAACTGTTGAAGAAGAAGTTCAGGAAGTATTCCTTGCTCTTCGTGAAAATATGAAAGTTCGTAGATTTGCTCTTGTTGAAGGACACACAGCAACATACATTCACGCAGGTGGTACTGTTGGCGTTCTTGTTGCATTTGATGTTGATGATGCAACAGCAGCTAAAGCTGAATTTGATGCAATGGGTAAAAACGTTGCAATGCAGATTGCTGCTATGAACCCAGAATATTTAGGTAAAGCAGACATTTCTGATGAAGAACTTGCAAAGATGAAATCAATCACAATTGATAGTGCACTCAACAAGCCTGATTCACTTCCAGTTCCAATTCTTAACAGCATTATTACAGAAGCAATTAATGATAAGAAATGGAGCGATGAAGACGCAAATATCTATAATGGTCTTGACCAAAAACAGAGAAAGAACTTCGTAAACTTCATTTCAAAAGAAGCTTATGCTACAATGGCTGAAATCGCTATTGCTCGTAAAGCAGAAATCTCTGAAAACAAAATTTTCGTTGGTCTTGTTCAGGGCCGTCTTGCAAAGCAGATTAAAGAAGTTTGTCTTCTTGAACAGACATTTGTTCGTTCAGACCTTTTTGATGGCGATGTTAATGGTTACGTTAATTCAGTTGCTAAGGAACTTGGCACTGACATCAAGCTTACAAGCTTTGTTCGTTTCGAAAAAGGCGAAGGCATTGAAAAGAAAGAAGATAATTTTGCTGCTGAAATCGCAAGCATGATGTAATTTCTTATTAAGTCTTTTAAGCACACGATTTATTTCGTGTGCTTTCTTTTTTATTCATTATTGATAAAACATTAACGATTAATATTGACAAAATATGTAATAAAAATGTATAATAAATTCGTATGAAATATATAGATGGGGGTATTCCTATGCAGAAAAAGACCGTTGCTCTTACAGGCTCATCAGGTACTATGGGATGGGCTGGTTTTAAAGAGCTTTACGCAAAAAAAGATAAGTTCAACATTGTTGTCCTTAACCGTGACAGTAAGAAAAACCGTGAAAAGTTTGCGGCTTATGAAAACGACCCTGCTGTTAAGCTTGTTTGGGGTGACCTTACAAATTACGAAGACGTTCTCGAAATGGTAAATGGTGCTGACTACGTTCTTCACGTTGGTGGTATGGTTTCTCCTGCTGCTGACTATTATCCTGTAAAGACACAGAAGACAAATGTTGCTGCTGCTCAGAACATTGTTAACGCTGTTAAAGCACAGCCAAATCCTGATGCAGTTAAAGTTGTTTACATAGGTACAGTTGCTGAAACAGGTGACAGAAATGCTCCTGTACATTGGGCAAGAACAGGTGACCCTATTAAAATCAGTGTTTATGACCACTATGCAATCAGTAAAGTAAAAGCTGAAGCAGTTTTTGCTGAATCAGGTCTTAAATATTGGGTATCACTTCGTCAGTCAGGTATCCTTTATCCTGCAATCCTTAAAAATATGGAACCAATTATGTATCACGTTCCAATCAATGGTGTTCTTGAATGGGCAACTGTTGAAGATTCAGGTCGACTTCTTGCAAATGTTTGTGGTGACGATATTCCTGAAGAATTCTGGAGAAACTTCTATAACATTGGTTCAGGTGAAGAGTACAGAATTACAAACTTTGAGTTCGAAGAACTCCTTCTTGGTACATTAGGACTTGGTTCACCTAAGAAACTTTTCGACCCACATTGGTTTACAACTCGTAACTTCCACGGTCAGTGGTACTATGATGGTGACAAGCTTGAAAAATATTGCCATTTCCGTGCTAATATTCCTGTTAAGCAGTACTTCAAGAATATGATGAACAATGTTGAATGGTTCTATAAGCTTGCATTCCTTGCAAAACCATTTGCATTTGCTGTTAAGCCATTT
>JAZLBL010000009.1:0-79135 GCA_045613685.1 Candidatus Fimenecus sp.
ACGTTGATACAGGGGTATAGCTCAGTTGGTAGAGCAGTGGTCTCCAAAACCACGTGCCGTGGGTTCGAATCCTACTGCCCCTGCCAGAAAATGCACTTGCTATTTTATAGCGAGTGTTTTTTTATTTATGAATATAAAAGATTCGAACCCGTGAGGGTCTGAGCGTTAAGAAAACGATATGGTATATCGTTTTTAGCGAAGAGCACAAAGCGAATCCCTCATTCGCTTTGTGGGTCTATAATTCGAATCCTACTGCCCCTGCCAAAAAAGAGAGAGTCGTGTTTACGGCTCTTTTTTATTTTAGAATAGTAAGGTGCACAAACAAAGAACACCCCTAATAAAAATTAGGGGTGTTCTTATTTATTTCTTTAATATTGGCATTTCGGTCATTCGAAGTTTTGCACATCCATATGGGCAAAGCTCAATTTCTTGCACTTTTGATATTGGTTTTCTTGATTTTGGAGTTTTTCTTGCAATACTTCTATAAGGAAATTTAAATCCCCAATCGATTTGTTGCATATTGGTTTTTATGATTATAGGTGGATTTTCTTGTGAGAATGGGATATCCCCTATCTCATTGAATTTCACTTCAAAATTCGCATCAGCATAGCCATAATTCCAAGGTGTTTTTGGAATAAACTCATAATCACAATATGGAAATTTGCGCTCTACACCTTTTTTAGTGTATTCTCGCTTTTTCTTTTCATATTTGATTGGGATAGAGAAAAGTAGTGACCCCATCTGCAAAGCATAAAGTTTATTTGGTCTTTCTTTGAGACGAGGTGTTGTTTCAAATTCGATTTCAATATTAGTTTGACCTCGCTTTATTGCAAATTCAAGGTCTTTTGAATCTAAATTTTCACCATTAACTTTAAGAGTTTTGGCAAATGATGGAATACGGATTACAAACTCAAAATCCTTATCACTATTTATTGAATAGTGCATTTTATTCTCAAATGGATAGTTGGTCTTCAACTTAATCGTAACACCACCATCATTTAAAACTGATGGCAACATAACTGAATTAATTATTGTGTTGTCGTTATTCATAAATGGTGAGAGCGCAAATTTAGGCCAACCCTGATTAAAATTCGCAGTGCAACAACCATAGTTGGGCTCAAGTCCGAAAGTATGTGCATAAGGACCATTTGTGCTGAATGGCGCCATAATCATTGTTTTTTGACAAGCTATCTGATTGACTTGCTGAACATACTGATGAGTCCACATATCTTCACTAATCGTTGCAGGCAAGCCATTAAACGCAAGCATTTCAAGACGTTCTAGCCATTTATTGTCACCTGTGTGAGCAAAAATTTCTTCATAAGAATACATCTGCTCAACAACTGCGCAAAGCTCCGTGCCCTTTGTTGGGTCAATACCCGAAAGGACTTCGTCACCAGTAAAGCTTTCAAATGCCGTGCCGTTGTATTTATCGAGAATTTCACGAAGTTTTTCAGCATTATCGGTGTATTCTTCTTCCAACAAATCGTGAGAAACCGCTTCACTTTTAAGCATCATTGTCATATTAACAATATGAGTATTCATTTGCCATTTGTGACTTGGATTTTTCCAATTTTCTGTTGTAGTGTTATAATCAAAACCTTGTTCTTTAATAATTTTTGCAAGATCTTTTATCCAATCTTCATGATATTTTTCGTATAAGAAATTAAGAGAGATAAAAGATTCAAACCATCTGAATTTTGCCCATTGGAAAAGTTTGATTTCACCACTTTTGAGTAATTCATAATAGTTTTTCATTACTCTGTAAATAACTTGTGGGATTCTTTCATCACCTGAGCAATCGTAATAAACTTTAAGCACTTTACAAATAAGCTGAGTTGCCCAAGTATCATATTTTGCTCGTTCTTCTTTTTTGCAAGGACAAATCCAACCGTCATTTTCTTGCGCTGAAATAATTGCATCAATATATTTTTTCACAGTTGCAATCATTTCGTCATTTTCTAAAAGATATGCTAACGGAATAAAGCCATCGAGCCAATAAGGCACTCTTTCCCAACCCTCACAGTTGCCACCAATCCATTTGCTATCACGGATATCTGGCCAGATTTTATGAAGATTACCGCTGAGTCCTTCTGCTTGAATCTCTAATTGGCGTTTGAGCCAACCTTGAGGTTTTAATTCTTTTGATGTATAGAAATTCCATTTATTCATATTGTCACCTCAAAAGTCTTTTATTTTGTTCTGAGTCCCTTTGGATAATGATTTTTTGCTCTGCCGTTAGACACTTTTACTCCACCCACAGTGCAACCATCAACAAATACTGTTGCCCAACCATTGTCGCAGTCTGTCTGGAATTCTTCACCGTGAAGATATTTCTTGATTTCATCACTATCTCTGGTTAAATTGATTTTTCTTTTAAAATTTTTACCCAACGCCATAAAGAATTGATGATGTGGCACAACATAATTTTTACGGATTTCACCGATTGTTACACCACAAGTGAATGCAATACCCCTTGACACAGGGAAATCAGGTGTGAAATAAACAGGGTTGCCATTATAGGTCTGCACATAATTCTTATTATATGTTGCAAGAGTATCATCAAGAAATTCCACAAGTGTTTTATCAAGTTTTTCTTTGCCAAACGGCACGAAGAAATGCTCTGAATCAATGTTTGAATCTGTAAGACGCATTACTGCCACAAATTGCCCTTCACCTTTTGTTCTATGTGGATAGCAACGACGGGTATAGTTCATATTTTCACATTTACAACCATCAAAGTTCATTCCGTCTGCGGTATTTTTTCGCACCTTTTCTGTTACGGGAACAAGTTCAAAACCTTGATGTCTTTGAAGAAAGGCATCAACTGTCATTTCGTTTTCTTCAAGCGAATATGTGCAAGTCGAATAGACAATATATCCACCAACTTTTACCATTTTTGCCGCACAATCGAGAATTTCCGCTTGACGCTCAGCACACATTTTCACATTTTCAGGCGACCATTCATCTATTGCAATATCTTCTTTTCTGAACATTCCCTCACCTGAACAAGGAGCGTCAACCATAATCATATTAAAATATTGTTCTGGGAATGTTTTGAGAAGTTTCTGTGGACTCGCACAAGTTGTGACCACATTTTGAAAGCCCATTCTTTCAATATTGCCTGTTAAAATTTTGCAACGTGATGGTACAATTTCGTTTGAAACAAGAACTCCGTTTTCACCTAATTTGTTTTTAATCTGACTACTTTTACCACCTGGTGCGGCACACATATCAAGGACTTTCCAGTCACTCTCTATTTCAATGCTTTCAACAGGCACCATTGCAGCGGGTTCTTGAATATAAATCATTCCTGCGTGGTGATAAGGGTGATTGCCGATTCCGTCATAGTCAAAATAGAAACCATTTTCTACATATGGGATTTTCTCATTAGAAAACGAGTTAATCTTTTCAAAATCTTCGAGAGAGATTTTATCTGTATTCACACGAAATGCTCTCACAGGTGGCTCATCAAAAGCTTTTATGAAATCTTCATATTCATCACCCAAAAGAGTTTTCATTCTGTTTTCAAATCCGATTGGTAATTGTTTCATTTTATAAGCTCATTTCTGCATAAAGCATACACATTGAAGTTGTTGTTATTGCGGCAGTTTCTGTGCGAAGAATTCTTTTACCGAGAGAAATGATTTTGCTATCAATTTCTTTGGCAAGGTCGATTTCTTTTTCATCAAAACCACCTTCTGGACCAATAAAAATACCCACTGACATACCTTTTTGTATTTCTTTTAAAGCGTCATTTGTATCAATCATTCCGTTTTTGCTTTCATATGGCACTAAAATCAAATCAAGGTCTTTCGCCATATTGAGAGCTTGTTTATATGTAAGAATGTCGCCAATTTCGGGAATTAATGTTCTTTTGCTCTGTTTTGCGGCACTTTCTGAAATTGCTTGCCATCTGTCAACTTTTGATTTCTTTTTCTTGTCGTCAATTTTAACTACACAACGGCTCATCTCAACAGGGATAATTTTATAAACACCCAATTCAACACATTTTTGAATAATAAGTTCCATTTTATCGCTTTTGGGAAGTCCTTGAAAAAGATAAATTTTAATTGGTAATTCTGTATCTTGATAATTTTCTTCGATAATTTTCGCAATTACAGATTCACTGTCAAAACTCTCAATTTCACAAAGATTGCTGACACCATTTTCGCTGACTAAAAATGTTTCACCAATATGCATTCTCAAAACATTTTTGATATGATTAAAATCCGTGCCAGTTATTAAATAGCACTCACCTTTTCGGTTGTCTTTATCAACAAAAAAATTATACATATACACCAACTCAAAGTTTTAATTTATATTTTAGATAATAACATAATTCTTTATTAAAAGCAATTAAATGCTAAACATTATCAAGATAGAAATCTTCAAGTATTGAATCAAAATGAATTAAGGCTATTCTATCTTTATTTAATGAGTCAACTAAATGCGATAAGGCGTTATAATCTGTTGAAATATCATATAATTTGTCAATAAGAACTTTATTCTCATAAATATTAATTCCATAAGTTTCAATTATCTTATTTTCGATTGTAATTTGATGTTTAAAAATCTGATATTTCATAAGAAATTGCCTCTACTTTTGTTTTTTGCGAATTTGTGTCATTTTGTCAACTTTTATAAACTATTTTATATTCAATGTGTCAAAATGTCAACAAATATTTTTAAATATGTTTGTTAAATTATTGACATAATTTGACTAATTTTATATACTTATTATTGTAAGAAAATATGCACAAAAAAAGGATGTGTTTTTAATGGATCAGAAGTATGAAGCATTGTTTACTCCTTGGAAAATTGGTAACGTTGAGATTAAAAACAGAATCGTTATGTGCCCTATGGGTGGTACATCACTTTTCGGTTGGTTTGAACTCGGCGGTTGTCATTTTGACAAGGAAGCTGCAAAACTTTTCATTGAGAGAGCTAACAACAACGTTGGCCTTATCATCCCTGGTATCGCACCACTTCGTGATACTTTCTGGGGTAAATGGCTTTGGCAAAATCCAAAGATGTTTGATGAACTTAAAGAATTTATGGATGAAATCCATAAGACAGGTGCAAAACTCTTTATTCAGCTCACAGCTGGTATGGGTAGAAGCTGGGCTATTACTGAATTAGTTGCTCCACTTCACAGAAATAAGATTACAAGAGCCCTTGTGAAACCAATTCTTGATACATCTCACGAATTAGCATCACCTAGCCCACAACCATCACGTTGGGCACCTGACATTATTTGTCCTGAAATGACAAAGGAACAAATTCACGAAATCATTGAAGCATTCGCTAAAACTGCAAAGCTTTGTCGTGATGCAGGCGTTGATGGTGTTGAAGTTCACGCTGTTCACGAAGGTTATCTTCTTGACCAGTTTGCTATTGAATTCTTCAACAAGCGTACTGACGAATACGGCGGAAGCTTTGAAAACAGATATCGTTTCGCAGCTGAAGTTGTTAAAGCAATCAAAGAAGCTTGCGGTGATGACTATCCTGTTTCTCTTCGTTACTCAGTCGAGTCAAAGATGAAGGGATTCTGCGAAGGTGCAATGCCTGGTGAAGAATATACAGAAGTTGGTCGTGCTATGGAAGAATCAGAAAAAGCTGCTAAATATTTGCAGGATGCTGGTTATGATATGCTCAACGCAGACAATGGTACATATGACTCTTGGTATTGGGCGCACCCACCAATGTATATGCCACAGAACTGTAACCTTGATGATGTAGCACACATCAAAAATTTCGTTGATATTCCTGTTGTTTGTGCAGGTAGAATGGAACCTGATGTTGGTGCACAAGCAGTTGCAGATGGCAAAATCGACGGTGTTGGTGTAGCTCGTCAGTTCCTTACAGACCCAGAATGGATTACAAAGATTATTGAAGACAGAATTGAAGAAATCAAACCTTGTATCTGCTGTCATGCAGGTTGCTTCAACTTCTCATCTTCAAAGGGTCATGCTAATACACAGGACCTTTTTGATACAATGGGACTTTCTCGTTGTGCTCTTAACCCAAAAACAATGCAGTCAAAGAAATACAACATCAAACCTGCTAAGAAAGCAAAGAAAATTGCTGTTATCGGCGGCGGTATCGGTGGTATGGAAGCTGCTATGGTTTGCGCACAGCGTGGTCACAAGGTTGACCTTTATGAAAAGAGCGACAAGCTCGGCGGTGTATTTATCGCAGCTGCTGCTCCATCATATAAAGAAAAAGACCGTGACCTTATTGCATGGTATAACCGTGAAATCAAGCTCTATGATGCTATCACAATTCATATGAACACAGAAGTTAAAGATATTGCTTCTCTCGGTGCTGATGAAGTGATTGTTGCAACCGGTGCAGTTGCTAACAAGATTCCACTTCCTGGTGCAGAAAAGGCTATTGAAGCTATCGACTTCCTTCTTGACAACTCACTCGTTGGTGACAATGTTGTTGTTATTGGTGGTGGTCTCACAGGTTGTGAAATCGCTTATGAGCTTTATCTTCAGGGCAAGAAGCCTGTTATTGTTGAAATGCAGGATGACCTTATCACAACTCCTGGTGTTGCTCTTGCAAACACAAGCTATCTTCGTGATTTCTTCAAGACAAACAAAGTTCCTGTTTATCTTGAAAGCCGTACAACTGAAATCCGCGATGATGGTGTTACAATTATGGATAAAGACGGCAAGACAATCGATATTGCTGCTGATAATGTTATCCTTTCAGTTGGTTACAAACCTGCTCCACTTGCACAAAAAGCTAAGCACGTTCACGTTATCGGTGATGCTCAGAAAGTCGGAAATCTCCGTACAGTTATCTGGGGCGCTTGGGACGTTGCAATGAAGTTATAATTTAAAATTTATATAAACCCCCTACAATGAGTTACTGTAGGGGGGGTTCTAATACAATAAAAAAGGAGAGTGAAAATCACTCTCCTTTTTTATTAATCTAAAATCATATTTATTCCGCTGTTTCTTGTTTTGCTTATAATTGCATCAATAATTAATACTACTGATAATACCGATACTGGGTCAACACCATCGACAATATCCACAGCATACGCATCACCAAAAGTAAACCATTCTTTTGAAATTGTTGCAATTGTATAGTCATCACGATAAATTTCATATTCGTGAGCTAAAAAATCACCAGTAATTTCCCAATCGAAACCATTGATGTAATATTTGTGTTTAAAAAGGGTATAGTGCTTTATAACTTCCGCAACATCTTTGCCGTTTACTTCTATAAAATATCGTGGCATCAATGACAAAACTTTTTGGTGAATATGGGCTTTATGATTGTTGTCTTTATCAAAAAGGTCAAGTTTCTTACCAATTGTGAAAAAATCTCCCTCAACCCAATATGCCTCATTTTCGTGTTCATCATAGATTGAAAATTTATCCACGAAGGACAGAAACTGTTGCTTGATATAGAATTTCATATTCTACCCTCAATTCTGCACTTATAATGCTTTACCGTCTTTTGTGAATAATGGTAATTCTTCGAGGAAGATTATATCATCACGCTTTGCTGCGTCGCCTTCGGCTAAAATAAACATCTTGCCACAAACAATGCCGCCTGCATCATTAACGAGTTTTTCAACGGCTTTAAGTGATTCGCCAAGAGAAACAACGTCATCAACAATAAGAATTCTCTTGCCTTTCATTAAATCTGCATCTGCTTTATCAAGATAGAGCTTTTGCTCACCTTGTGTAGTAATTGAATTAACAGTTGATTCAAAAACACCTGTCATATAGAGCTTTGGCTTTTTACGAGCAACAAAATATTTCTGATTATTCTGAAGTCTTGCCATTTCGTGTGCAAGTGGAATACCCTTTGCTTCTGCTGTGATTATGTAGTCATATTCTGGGGCTTTCTCGAGCAATTCTTTTGCACAAGCAGTTGTAAGCTCAGGGTCACCGAAAATAACAAATCCTGCAATGTTGAGTTCGTCATTAAGTGGGCAAAGTGGCAAATATCTGTCAAGCCCTGCAATATTCATTTTGTGAAACATAATAATTTTCTCCTTATAAAAAGATAAAACGGCGGATATTTAATCCACCGTTTTGCTTGTTAATTAGTTAGCCAATGCACGTGTGAGCCACACTTCTGCAATATCCATTGCTGCATAAAGACCTTTTTTCTCACTTGATTTAACAATTCTCTCACGGGGACTAACATCAGGGTCTGTGTTAAGAAGCTGAATTGAAACTTTTGAAGCAACTTCAACGTCATCAACAGGTTTAGTTGCAAGAATCTGCATCATAATAACATATTTTTCTGATGGGTCGCCATAATAAAGGGTATTGCCGTTACGAACTAATGGCTTGCCTTTATAAGTGAGGAACTTTTCGTTTTTAGCCATGAAAATACACCTCTTAATTATTTGATTTTAAGATATTCTTTTACAAGGTCTTGCAAAAGTTCATCTCTGTCAAGGCGGCGGATAAGACTTCTCGCATTGTTATGAGTTGTGATATAAGTTGGGTCTTCTGAAAGAATATAACCAACAATCTGGTTGATTGGATTATAACCTTTTTCCACCAAAGCGTCATAAACCTGCATAAGAGTCTGTCTAGTAGCCTCTTCACGCTCATCCTTTAATGAAAACTGTATTGTCTTGTTAGGGTCGAGCATTTTCGCCACCTCCTGATAATAGATACATTTATTATACACGGAAAATATTTAAATTACAATAGCAAATATAAAATAAATGCAAAGTGCAAAGCGCAAAGCGCAAAATTATTTTTATAATAAGCGTCGCAGACCCACAATTTTGCATTCTGCATTCTGAATTCTGCATTAAAAAACTCCCCGAAGGGAGTTCTTTAAATTATGATTTCAATGCAATTCCTTCTTTTGAAAGTGCATCAATAATTGAGTTTGCTACTTCCATAACCTCATCAGTTGTGAGAGTTTTTTCTGGGTTTGAGAATGTGATTCTTGTTGTGATTGACTTGCCATTTTCGTCACGGTATGTGTCAGTCACTTCTACCTTCTTGATAAGTGGACAATTTGAATTCTCGATAGCCTTGCCAATTGGTGCAAATGTTTCACTCACGAATGAAAGGTCAATTTCCATAGCAGGGAATTTTGATGGCTCTGCATAATGAATACCAGCATCTACAATTTCAGTGAATAAAGGTACATCAATTTCAGCAAACACGATAGATGCTTTCTTATCAATTTTCTTTGAAACTGTTGGGTGAACAACACCGATTTTACCTAATGTTACGCCATCGCAAGAAATTTCGTTAAGATTTCTTGGGTGCTCATAATTAAGTGTTGCTTCCATTGGATTAAATACGAGTGCTTTATGTTTGATATTGTCAGTAATAACTGAAAGCATTGTTGCAAGCTCAACATAAAGTGCTTCAAGAGATTTTGTCTTGCTGTAAAGTGTAACACAGAGTTTCTTTCTCTCGTTGCAAAGTCCGTCTGCTTTAAGTCCATCAACAGTTCTACCTATTTCAAACACACCAAAATCAGTTGCAAAATTAGTGTTTGTCTTCACCTGACAAAGTTGAGTTGGAATAATTGATTTACGAATTGTTTCAATATTAGGATTTGTAGCACCTGCAAGTTTGATGTTTTCTTCGATTTCCATTCCGAGTGCCTTATATTCATCAAAATATTGCCATACATAAGAATGAAGCTCGTGAAGTGAATAACGATGAACAAGCATATCTTTGATTCTGTCTTCAACTGTCTTTTCTGCCTTTGCACGAACAGGGTAGAGTGGAGCAGAAGCAGTGTGAATATCAAAGTTATCGTAACCGTAAATTCTTGTGATTTCTTCAACAATGTCAGCTTTGATTGTAACGTCTTTTGTAGCTCTCCATGATGGAACTTCTACTGTAAAGTTGTCACCATCGTTTGATGCTTTGAAACCAAGTGAATTAAGTGTATTTACGATAGTATCGTTTGCAATTTCAATACCTGTATATTTGTCGATAAATGCTTTATCGAAATCAAGTGTAACTGTTGGATATTTAAATGCGTATTCGTCAGTAAGTGCTGATACGACCTGTGCTTCAGGGTCAATTTCCATAAGAAGATTTACAAAACGAGCAATAGCAGGAACTGTCATTTCAGGGTCAAGGCACTTTTCATAACGGTTTGAAGCGTCTGTACGATGTGCAAGACGAACAGTTGACTTACGGATTGATGCAGCATTGAATGTTGCTGATTCAAGTGTAAGAGTTGTTGTATCTTCTACGATTTCAGAGTCAAGTCCACCCATAATACCTGCAATAGCAACAGGAGTGTTATCGTTGCAAATCATAAGTGTATTTTCGTCAATATTTCTATCAATTCCGTCAAGAGTCTGGAATGTGAAAGGCTCTGTGAATCTCTTGATTCTGATTTTTTCAACCTTACGGGAATCGAAAGCATGCATTGGCTGACCCATTTCAAGCATCAAGTAGTTTGTAAGGTCAGCAAGAAGGTTAATGCCTCTCATTCCGCAATAGAAAAGACGGATTCTCATATTAACAGGGCTAACATTCTTTTTGATATTAGCAACTTGCAAACAAGAATATCTCTGGCAAAGGTCGTCTTCGATTTTAAGGTCAACCTTTGGAAGATTGTCAAATTTTGTCAAATCAACCTGTGGCAATGGCTTTAATGGACGATTTGCAAGTGAAGCGAATTCACGAGCAATACCATAATGACCCCAAAGGTCAGGACGGTTTGTAAGTGACTTGTTGTCAACTTCGAAAACGATATCGTCGATTTCATAAAGGTCCTTAATATCAGTACCATTCTTAACATCTTCAGGAATGTCCATAATGCCTGAGTTATCGTCAGAAATGCCGATTTCTTTTTCAGAACAGCACATACCGTTTGACATAAAGCCAGCAAGTGGTCTTGGTGCGATTTCTATTTCACCGAGTTTAGCGCCAACCTTTGCAAAAGCAGTCTTCATACCAACTCTAACATTTGGTGCACCGCATACAACATCAACTAATTCCGCTTCACCAATATCAACTTTGAGAAGGTGGAGCTTTTCTGATTTTGGATGGTCTTCTACTGATTTGATTTCAGCAACAACGATACCTGAAAAATCGCTACCCTTGAAGAAAATTTCGTTTTCAACTTCAGCAGTTGAGAGTGAGAATTTACGGATTAATTCCATTTTGTCAAGACCTGAAAGGTCAACGAAATCACTAATCCAGTTCATTGATATAAACATAATTTTGCTCCTCCTTCCTTAATTTTCGTCGTCTGTGAACTGTGTGAGCACTTTAAGTGAGCCACTGTTCAAATCACGGATATCTTTAACACCATATTTCATCATTGCGAGACGAGTAAGACCAAGTCCGAATGCGAAACCTGTGTATTCTTCAGGGTCAATTCCACCTGCTTTAAGAACTTCAGGGTGAATCATACCACATGGGCAAAGTTCAAGCCAACCGCTGTGCTTACAAGATGGACAACCTTCACCACCACAGATAAGGCAAGAAATATCAAGCTCAAAGCCAGGCTCAACGAATGGGAAGAAACCTGGACGAAGACGAACTTTGATGTCTTTCTGGAATACTTCTGAAAGCATAGTTTTCATAAAGTAAATAAGGTTTGAAATTGAAATGTCCTTGTCAACCATAACGCCTTCCATCTGGAAGAATGTGTTTTCGTGACAAGCGTCAGTAGCCTCGTTTCTGAAACAACGACCTGGGAAAATAGCCTTGATTGGCATACCATCATTTACAAGTGCATCTTTATACTTCTTATAAATTGCATTCTGTGCAGCAGATGTGTGAGACTTTAATAACTGACCATTATCTAAATAATATGTGTCCTGCATATCGCGAGCAGGGTGGTCCTTTGGAATGTTAAGTGCTTCAAAGCATTCATAGTCAGTAACAATTTCAGAATAATCTTCAATGTTAAAGCCCATTGAACGGAAAATGCTTTCGCATTGACGCTGAACGAGTGTAATAGGGTGGTATGAACCACGAGTTAAATTTGCAGGAACTGAAATATCGAAAATAGGTGTGCTTTCAATTTCCTTTTTCAATTCAAGCTCTTTAAGTTCTGCACTCTTTTCTGTGATTTTCTGTTCAACAAATGCACGAACTTCGTTGACAATCTGACCCATAACAGGTCTTTCTTCTGCTGATAATGAACCCATCATTTTTAAAAGTGATGTGAGTTCACCTTTTTTACCAAGCACCTGAACTCTGAATTCTTCAAGTTGACTCTGCTCGGTAAAAGTGCTGAGTTCTGCTTCCGCTTTTGCACGGATAGCTTCGAGTTTTTCTCTCATTTTTTCTTCCTCACTTTAATTTATAATTGGAAATATAGGGAATAAATAAAAAATCCCATACTCCAAGAGTATGGGACGAATAAAATCCGCGGTACCACCCAAATTTTTGCCAAAAGCAAACACTTTCCGTATTCTGTAACGTGAATAAACCGTCATCATCTACTGTTAGTTCAACAATGCCACTCCAAAGGGAACTTCAATTAAGATTTCGTCTTATGTGCTTTCAGCCACGGCACAACTCTCTGGCAAGATTACTGACTTAATCTACTTTCTTTTTCATCGTGTTTTCAATATCTTATGTATTATATCAAAAGTGTATTTTTAAGTCAAGAGTAATTTAGATGTAATATATTTTACAAATTCAAATTTGACATAAAAAAATCCTCCACGCCGTATGGTGTGGAGGATAATTTTTTATTGCTTTTTATTCAGTTGGCATTGGTTGTCTTTGTGCTGAATAGTTTACGTCAACTGGTTTCTTGAAGAGAAGGTAGTCATATTCAGGAAGCCAATCGTCACCCACTGTGAGAGTTGCAAAATCCGCTTCACTTTGAGCAACATTCATTACATTAACGCCTTTAAGCTGTTTATCTTCTTTATAGCAATCATCCCAGAATGCGTGATGACCGATTTCTGTAACGCTTGATGGAATATAAACATATTCTAAATTCTGGTTATAGCTGAATGCGTCTGAGCCGATGAATTTGAGTCCTTCAGGGAGAGAAAGATAAACTTCACCGAGTGCTGCTTTATCTGTGAGATGTGGGTCAGTTACATCAGTTGCTTTATATGTATAAATATTTGCAAGTGATGGAGTTGTGCCCCACTCGTCAACTCTTTCGTGAAGTTTGAAAACTGCAAGTGTTTCGATTTTTTCGAGACCTTCTGGGAGATAGATATAACGAAGGTTTGCATAGTTGAAACACATTTCTCCGAGTGTTTTAACAGTTGATGGAACAACATAAGTCTGAATATCTTTTTCATATTCAGGTGTAACATCATTTCTATAAAGCTCTGCTTCATAACCATATTTCTGACGAAGATATTCATCATGGTCGCAAGGATAGCAAAGAAGCTCTGTTTTATCCTTATTATAAAGTACGCCGTCAACATCACAATAGTTAGGATTGTTTTCGTCAACTTCGATATTCTGTAATGCCCAGCAAGAATAAAATGCCTTACCATCAATTTCGAGAACATCTGGACCAATATAGATAGTCTTAATCTTATCGTCACAGTTGAGAGTAAACTGTCTTACTGATGTGATTGGTTTAGTTGTATCTTTAACAACATTGAAGTTTGTTGCAGGGTCATTGTTACCTGCAATATACTCAATTTCAGAAACATAGTCAATATCTAATTCATAGAGATAACCTGTATTACTGAATTTTGAGAACTGAATTCCGTTTTCTGTTTCTACATATTCAAATGTTTCATTCTGCAAAGCCATAACACTGAACAAAATTGAAAGTGAAACTGAAACAACAATTGCAATTACAAATATAGCTTTTTTTAAGTTATAGTATTTGTAAGGCTTGTTGATATGAGGTGCTGCAAGACCAGGGATTTGATATGTCCAGATTTCGTCTTCAGGAATATCTAATTGAACATCAGTGCCCCAACCATTAGCTTTGTTTTGCTTTTTTTCTTTCTTACTCATTCAACTCACCCCCATTAACCTTTATAGCCGCCTGATACAGAAATTCCTTCTTCTTGAGCTTTCTTTTCTGTAACTTCTGCACGGCGTTTAAGAACTTCCATAACGAGGTTCTGTTTTCTGTTGTCATAATCCCAGAAGAGATATGGAATTGTCATAAGGAAGAATCCGATTGCGTCAACGATAATTGGTACAACAACGATATTTCTTCTTGAACCATCAAAGAAGAGAATTTCCCAGTTGCTGTTGAAGCCATATTTAAGCAAGAAGATTGGAATGATAAGACCAACGAATGATGTGATAGGTCCTGTGAACCAACCAAAAATACCTGTGAAGCTTTCAAGACGCTCACCTGAGAGATACATCTGATAGTCGTTAATACGAACACCCATATCATGACCTGCTGTTGTTGGAACTGTCTTTGTCATTTCCATAAAGAAGAGAACAACAACGCAGATTGTTCCGCAAAGTGCGAGATTATCGCCGAGAGTCCACATTGCAATAGCGATAACAGCATTACCGATTGCACGGCTCAACTGATAGAAAATCATAATCTGCTTATATGAGAATCTCTTTAAGAAGAATGGTGATAACAAATCAGGTGGAGTGCCTGCAAATGAAATAAGTGCTACCAATAATGAATATGGAAGACCGCTAAGACGGAATGTGTAGAAATAAAGGATTGTTGCGAATGGAAGCATACCATTACCAAGTGAGTCGATAAGACCAACTACAGTATTGATAAGCAAATATTTGTTTTTAAGAACACCAAGCATACCATCCCAGAACTTAATCTGAACTTTCTTTTCGATTGGTGGTTGTGGGATTCTTTCTTTAATTCTGCCTGCAAGTCCCATTGTGCAAATTGCAGAGATTGTGAATGTTACAGGAATAATCCAACGATAGAAGTTGATATCTGCCCATTCGTGACGAAGCATACCAACAAACACAGGAAGGATGATTGCAAGAATTGAGTTAAAGATGTGTGAAATTTTTACAGGATAGCTACGGATAAGGATTCTTTCTTGAAGGTTAGGGCTAATTCTCTTTGAACATTCTTCAAGAACATTACCAAAACCGAATACACCATAAGTAGCAAAGAGAAGGTTTGCAACCCATACACGAGTAGCAACATCAGGAATGTTATAAACAGGAAGCCAACCGATAAGGAATACCATAATAATTTTAGGAATAACATCACAGTAAAGACCATATTTATAACGACCATATTTAGGAATAAGTTTCTTACGCCAGAAAATATTACGAGCGCCAACCCAACCAGAATAAAGGAAATGAGTACCAAAGGTTTTAAAGCACGCCGTGGCATTCATACCCTCAAAACTGTTAAGTGTAATAATAAATTTGCTTGATTGGTCAAATAAAAGTGAATAGTCAAACAAGATGGTGGATATACCAAAGGCCATCATAAGACCATAAACCAAATAAATTTTTCTTTCTTGTTTCTTTGGCAAGAAGCCCAAGTTGTCGCAAACATACCACCAGATAAGAGCTGTGATATAACCAAGAGGCATATTCAAAAGCCCGATAACTGAGAATGTGAGATAAGGCAACTTGTAGTGGTACATAATGAGGAAACAGCTTGACCAGAAACCGATATACTCAAGTGTTTTTGCACCAGTATAGTTTGCGCCGACACCGATAACAACGTCCTTATATTCTTTATAAGGAACATATTTACCTTCTGCCGGAGTATTCCAATGAGATTTGATTTCGTTACCGAAATCTTTTACTTTATTAAGTAACTCGCTCATTGTTCACTCTCCCTTTCTAAATATATTCGAATTATTATAACATAATTATGAGTTTTTCTCAATCATATTTATGGTTTTATTATAAGTAAAACTATACAAAAAAAGGGGCTGTTTATTGTGCAACAGTCCCTTTTTATCATTTTACTATATTAAGTATTTCGTTAAGATTTTTGATTTCATAATCAATTTTTAAATTATCTTTATTTTCAAGGCTTAATGGATTATACCAACAACAAAGAATACCTGCATTATTGCCACCTTTTATATCACTTGTGAGAGAATCACCAATAATCATTACTTCGTCTTTTTTGAATTCACCAATTTTATTCTCGACTGCATTAAAAAACTCTATGCTTGGTTTTTCAAAACCAATTACATCTGAAATGAATACATCATCAAATAGGTCGATAAGTCCTGATTGTGTTAGTTTTCTGTTTTGGGCAACAAAAGTTCCATTTGTTACGGCATATTGTTTATATTTGCCTTTAAGTTCCGTTACAGTTTCAAGTCCGTTATCACAGAAGAAATATTCATCACCAAGTCGCACCTGATATTCGTCATTAAAATTCTTAACATCATTGAAATCTATGTTTTCAGAACTAAAAAATTCAATAAATCGTTCAGTTAAAACCTGCTGTTTTGTGATTTCGTTACGCTCTAATTTTTCCCAATATTTACGATTTATTTTCGAATATCTCAAAAGCATTTCGTCGGTGCAATCACCTAAGCCGAATATCTCAAAGCATTTTCTGATACCGTATTCTTCAGATTTTGAGAAATCAAGAAGTGTTCCATCAACATCCCAAAGTAGTGTTTTAATCATAATATGCCTAATCCTTCAAGCAAGAATTTGAGTCCCATTAAAACCAGAACAAGACCACCAGTAAATTCGGCTTTATTCTTATATTTAGCACCGAACTTGTGACCCACAAACACACCTATTGCAGAGAGTAATCCTGTGATGATACCTGTCAAAACGATTACTGTAATCGCTTCATTTCTCTCATATTCAAATGCAAATGTAACACCAACTGCCAGAGCATCAATACTTGTTGCGATGGCCAAAGCCGTTAACTCTTTCAAATTAAGTTTTGAATCACAACATTCACATTCATCTTCTTTTTCAAAGGATTCTTTTATCATTTTGCCACCGATAATGCCAAGCAAAATAAAGGTAATCCAATGGTCAACACTTGCAACATATTGGGCAAACTGAGAGCCGATAAACCAGCCTATAAGTGGCATACCAGCCTGAAATCCACCAAAGAAAAGTGCAATGAGCCCCATTTGTTTAACATCAAGCTTTCGCATGTTGAGACCTTTGCAAATAGAAACTGCAAAAGCATCCATCGCAAGTCCTGTCGCTATAATTATCAATTCAACCATATTTTTCTCCCTAATAAAAAAGACTCATTAAAATGAGTCTTTTAATTTTTGCATTATTTTAACATTGAAATAATAACATTTACGCTATTTATTGTCAAGATAATAGCAGTCTATGAAATTTTTAAACGAAGTCTTAATTTATCACTAATCATTGCGATAAATTCTGAATTTGTTGGCTTGCCACGTGTATTTTGAATGGTATATCCAAAATACGATGACAAAACATCAACATCTCCCCTGTCCCAAGCAACTTCAATAGCATGACGAATTGCGCGTTCAACACGTGACGATGTGGTTGAATACATTTTTGCAACTGTCGGATATAACACCTTTGTAACTGAGCTCATCATTTCACGGTCATTGATTGAAAGAACAATCGCTTCACGAAGATACTGATACCCTTTTATATGTGCAGGTACACCAATCTGATGCATAATTTCACTGACGGTCATCTGTAAATCGGTTGTTTCTTGAAGTTTGCTCACATCTCCCTGAGATTTTGACCAACCTGTAAGCTGGTTTATTCTTTGTGCTAACATTTGCACATCAAAAGGCTTTAAAAAGTAATAATCTGCACCTGCCTGTAAAAGTTCTTGCTCGAATCTTGGATTATCTGCGCTTGACATTACCATCATAAGTGGTTTTGTTTCTTTTTCATTCAACTGATTGATTACACCCAATGCATCAATATTTGACATAAAGGCATCCATCACCACAACATCAACATTTGCACTTTCAGCTCGTGAAAGAACCACTTTGCCATCCTTTGGCACAAGAATTACATCACACCCATAACTTCTCAACACATTTGTGCAGTTCTTACCGAACTCGCTACCCTCACCCGTTAATAATACCTTTAAATTATTGCTCATTTTAAAGCCCTCCGTTTTATTTTAAAATCGTTTCGATTTCTTATTTCTGCCATATTTTACCATAAATGGTAAAATATGGCAATAGAGAAATTTAAAAATATTTAAAAACTTTTCGACATATAACGAAACTTATCGAGTCTGCTCTAAAATGATTGAATTAAATAAAATCCTGCAAAATCTAGGCTAAAAAGCATAAAAATATACAGTCAAAAACGAACTATGCTCTTTTACTTTGGTCTTTTTTTAACATTGATTTCAACTTTGATATTGTTGAAAACTTTGTTGAAAATGTTTAAAACTTTGATATTTCAAGGCTTTTGAAGATAAAACATTGGTATTTTTGTAAAGAATTTTACTTTACAGAACAAATGAACAATAAAAAAACAGTGTATATACAACTGCATATACACTGTAAATTATGAAGGATTTATTTCATTTTTGTTTAATCGCGACGAAGTGCTTCGATTGGTGGCATTTTTGCCGCTCTTCTTGCGGGATAAACACCAAAGATTATACCTATTGCAGATGAGAAACCAACTGCAAGAGCAACTGTTGATGGCTCAACTGCTAATGGCACATCCATAATATATGACACAAATGCTGCCATAGCAACGCCTAACAACAAGCCGATTGTACCACCTATCAGACAAAGGATAATTGATTCTGTTAAGAATTGGAACATAATTGTTCCTGTTTTAGCGCCCAGTGCTTTTCTGATACCGATTTCGCGAGTACGCTCTGTTATGGATACCAACATAATATTCATAACGCCGATACCACCAACTATGAGAGAAATTGCACTGACTGCTGCAATAAAGATAGTGAATACATTGATAACTGTATCGAGCAAGTCAATATATGTTGCCATATTTGTAACTGTGTAACAGTCTTTATCAAAATTATCGTGAAGTGAACGGATATAATTGATTGCCGCTGCACCGATACCGTCTAATTGACCTTCATCAACCGCAGTAACATTAATCATTTCATATTTTTGTTGATTGGTACCATTAATCATTGATGCAACAGGAGCCGGCATAACAATCATACAGCTCATCATCTGCATTCCACCCATTGATGCAGTCATTGTATCCATTAAATCTTCAGTATCCATATTCATACTGGACATAATATCAACAACGCCAACAATCTTTATTGAGAATGTCAAATCATTTGCTGTGCAATAAACATATTCACCTACAACATCTTTTCGACCAAAGACCTGCAAGGCACTACCCACATCAATAACGCCAACATTCTTTTTTTCGTCATATTCTTCCTGAGTGAAAAATCTGCCATATATACAAGGGGTTTGCATAATATTCTGCATATCGGTATTACCACCGATACCCATTAAGAAACCATTCATATCATTTGCAGACATCTGACACATTGCCATTGTCTGCATTGATGCATATTGCACACCATCAAGTTTTTTGATTGCCTTTATATCAGCATCAGTGAAATAGTCATCATCACTTGCTGTTTTGGTATTAACGGTTAAAGATATTGCACTGTTACCCATATCACGAATCATACCGACAATATAATCGCGGCCACCATTACCAACTGTAATGATAGAAATAACAGAAGCAACACCGATAATAATACCCAACATTGTTAGCAATGAGCGTAACAGATTTGTTCTGATACTGAAAACGGCAATTCTTATGTTTTCTTTAATATTCAAAGTTTACACCCCACTTATGAAGTTTTCTCTTTGACATTTGTGCCGTCTTCCATTTTAGGGTCAGGACTCTTGAGCAACATTTCGTTTTCTTGAAGACCGTCAATAATCTGATAACTTGTGTCATCAAGCGTACCCTTTGTGATTTCTCGTTTTACTGCAACGCCTTCTTCACTATCAAACACGAATACATAATATTTTCCGTTTTCATATAATACACATTCAACAGGTGCTTTGAGCACATTTTCAACTGTTGCAAGTTTAATCTTGATGTCAACATCAAATCCGATAACGATTTTTTCGTCAGGATTTTTGATTTTAACTTTAACTATTGCACCACTTGCCCCTGTGCCTGTGCCCATAAGTGAGCCAAGATTAATTCCACCTGACTCAACTGCTGTTGCGCCTACATAAATAATTTCACCTTCATATTGACTATCAAGGCTTGTAACAACAGCTTCCATACCAACTTTGATTTTAAGAAGGTCTGATTTGCCAACTGTAACTGACACAATCATATCATCATAACTTTCAAGTGTGATGCCTGTGCCTGTTGGTGTTGTTTCTGCACTACCAATCAACGAATTAATCATATCAGTTGTATTTGCATCAATACCTGATGTGCCTAACAATGCTGAGATATCAAGTGTTGAAGAATTTGTTGACACAACTGGAACAAACTTTTCGCCTGCTTTGACATTAACAACAGTTACAATGCCATCATTTTTAGCATACCAACCGTTTTTCATTTCGTCATAGATTTTTTTGATATTTTTATATGTGATTTCTTTTGTATCTGCAACTTTCTTGAGAGTTTCAAGCATTGAATCATTATCAGTTGTGCTTACAACTGCGTTTTCTGCCTGAAGTGATGAAAGCTCAGAATTAAGCTGTGCTAATTCAAGATTTTTCTGCATTAATTCTTCTGATTTTGAGTTATCAGTTGAAGCAACAGGCACTTTTGTAGATGATGCAGATGCAATAAATGCGTCGATTTCTTCTTGAGTTGCACCATTTTGTGCCATCTGCATTGCAATAGCATCAATTTGCTCTTGTGGAATACCTGTCATTTCTGTAACAGGCTCATTGTTTTCAATTTCTTTTTCGAGTTTTGCAATTTCGTTTTTCTTCGCAGCAATTTCAGCGTTCTTTTTATCAATTTCGCTTGCAAGTTCAACCTTGCGTTTTGAATTGCTATCCGCTGACTGCTTTGCATCGTTATATTCTTTTAATGCTTTATCATAATCTTTTTTAGCACTGTCAAGATATTTCGACGCACCTGAAACATTGAATGTTGCAAGTTTATCGCCTTTATTAACCTTATCGCCAACATTCGCAAACACTTCTTCAACTGTTACGCCTTCAATAGCAACAAAGTTTTCAGTAACACCTGATTCCACCTTGCCAACAACATCAAGTGAATCAATGATTGTGCCATAAGCCACTTTTGTCATTTCATATTCTTCTGGTGGTTCTGGTTTGAAGTTTGAATAAAGAACATAGGACACCAAAAGCACCATAAACACAACAAATGAAATGATACCTATTTTTGCTTTCGTACTTTTTTTCTTGAAATTTTTAAGCAAAGAAATCACACTTTCCTATTTTAATATAAAAATATTCTACTACAAATTACTGAAAATTCCAATATATTATTTGTAAAAAAATTGTAAACTTGCATTTATTTTCCACATATATTTATCAGGTGATAAATATGTTCAAAAAAATATTGTTAATATTAATATTTATTTTACTTATTCTTCTTTGTGGTTGTTCACAAGAGAGTAAATTCGGATTAGAACAATTCACAAGCAGAATAAATACCCAATTTGATTATAGTCTTAACACCGCTGACTTTATTCTTCATATTGATGAAAATGAGAATAATTTTTTATTATGTGAATTAAATTCTTCATTTATTACCCTTTCATTAGATAACAACAACGATATTAAAGGAATATCATTACTTTCAACTGACTCGCAAGATGTTGTAAATACTCTTGATTTCTTTTGTAATATGTGTTGTGTTTTTACAAGCAACGATTATGACACACAAAAGTCAATATTGGAAAGTTGTCAGATTAATACGGACACAATAAAATTTGCCGACAGTAACAATGTCATTACCGTCGGCAAATATAAATATACAGTTGTTTGTAACCAGTATTCTGTTACACTTTTCTGCGATAGAGTTTAATAACCTCTTATCAAATTAGCCACTGAGAATTATTCGCGGTGCCATTTTACGCCTTGTGGAGTATCTTCAAGAACAATGCCCTGTGCTTTGAGCTCGTCACGAATTCTGTCTGCTTCTGCCCAGTTTCTATCTTTACGAGCCTGAGTACGAGCTTCGATAAGTTTTTCGATTTCGTCATCAAGACTTTCTGTTTTTCTGTTATAAACAAGACCTAACACGCCTGTGAGCTCATCAAAAAGAGTTGTTGCTGTTTCAACAAGTTCTTTTGATGGTGCATCTGTAATAACTGTTGTGTTGATATCTTTAACAAGTTCAAAAATTGCTGTGATAGCATCTGCTGTGTTAAGGTCATCATCCATCGCAGCAATGAACTGGTCTTTACGAGAAAGAAGTTTTGCTTTGATTTCGTCTGCGTTTTCTGGAAGAGTATCCACTGCATTCTTCATTGCAAAGTCAAGACTTTCACGGCAGTTATAAAGACGAACGAGAGATGCTTTGCACTGTTCGATAATATCAACGCTATAGTTGATTGGACTTCTATAATGCGAAGAAATCAAGAAATAACGGATTGGCTCATAACCATATTCATTAGCAACATCACGAACTGTGAAGAAGTTGTTAAGTGATTTTGACATTTTAACATTGTCAACGCTGATAAATCCGTTATGCATCCAATAATTTGCAAAAGGAACACCATTGCAGCATTCGCTCTGTGCGATTTCGTTTTCGTGGTGTGGGAAAACAAGGTCCTGACCACCGCAGTGAATATCAATTGTTTCACCTAAATATCTTCTAACCATTGCAGAGGATTCAATATGCCATCCCGGTCTGCCGTGTCCCCAAGGTGATTCCCAATATGGTTCACCTGGTTTTGCACTCTTCCAGAGAGCGAAATCCATTGGTTCGTGTTTCACTTCTTCAACATTGATTCTTGCACCTGCTTCAAGGTCTTCAAGTGGTTGATGTGAAAGTTTGCCATATTCGTCGAACTTTTTAGGACTGAAATAAACATCCCCATTATCTACTGCATAAGCATATCCTTTTTCAATAAGAGTGCTTACGATATTAATGATTTCATCGATATTCTCAGTTGCTTTTGGGTGTGTTGTTGCTTCACGCACATTCATACCCTTTGCATCAACCCAGAATTCTTCGATATATTTTTCTGAAACAGTTTTATAATCTGTTCCTTCTTCATTTGCGCGACGAATAATTTTATCGTCAATATCAGTAAAGTTCTGAACGAAATTCACTTTGTATCCACGATATTCCATATATCTTCTGAATGTATCGAATACGCAAAGTGGACGAGCATTACCGATATGGATAAAGTTATATACTGTTGGGCCACAAGCATATACCTTCAATTCGTTTGGTGTTATTGTTTTGATTTCTTCTTTTCTTCTTGTGAGAGTATTAAAAACCTTCATATTACTCACCTTTTTCTTCCTTTTCTTTATATTTTGCAAGTTCTCTTTCTAACTTATCAATTTTTGCATTAAGTCTGCAGAACTCCTGTGAAACAGGGTCAGGGATATGCACTTGGTCAAGATTATCAACACGTTTACCGTTTCTTTTGATAACTCTCGCCGGCACACCAACTGCAGTTGAGTTTTCAGGAATTTCATCAAGGACAACTGCACCTGATGCAATATTTGAATTGTCCCCAACCTTTAATGGTCCTAAAACCTTTGCACCTGAGCCAATCATAACTCCGTTGCCGATAGTTGGATGGCGCTTACCTGTGTCTTTACCTGTACCACCCAAAGTAACACCCTGATAAATTGTAACATCATCACCGATTTCAGCAGTTTCACCTATTACAACCCCTGTGCCATGGTCGATAAAAAATCTTCTGCCGATTGTAGCACCTGGGTGAATTTCAATATTAGTCTTTTTTACAGCGTGTTGAGATATTGCACGAGCAATGAATCTCATTTTGTGACGAAAAAACCAGTTTGCAACTCGATACATTCTTATGGCTTTAAGCCCCGGATATAAGAAAAGAATTTCAAGAATGCCTGTTGCAGCAGGGTCACGCTCTTTGACTGTCTGAATATCTTCAATTAGTCTTTTAAGCAAATATATTCCTCCAAATAAAAAATAAAGCCTCCGTTTGCGCAATGCAAACGAAGGCGAATAATCGCGGTTCCACTTCGATTTATAACTTTCATAGTTTATAACGCAACCACACGAGTGTGTATTTCCCCACACTGACTCACGAATGCACTTCACAAAAGCTTTTTAAAATGGGCTTTCAGCCGGTGACCCATAATCTCTGATAAAAACACTATTGCTACTCTTTTCGGTCATAGTCTTTACAATATTATATGGAATTATATCACAAAGATTTACAAAATGCAAGATTTTATGAAAACTTATACCACTTCACCTGTTAACTCACCATCAATAACATTCATAACTTCAACTTCGATAATATCACCATCGTCAAGTTCATATCCACAAGTGAAATAAATGAGTGTATCAATTTCAGGAGCATCCATTGTTGTTCTGCCATAATATGAATCGCTATAAGAATCATAGCCCTCAACTATTGTAGGCAAGATTTTACCCACAAGACTTTCGTTGAGTTCATCAAGAATTACATTTTGTCTTTCATTGATAATATCTGCACGTTCTGCACGGATTTCAAAATCTATCATTCCATCAAGTTTAGAAGCAGGTGTACCCTCTTCTTCTGAATAAGCAAAGCAACCCATTCTTTCGAAACGCATTTCTTCAACAAATTCGCAAAGTTCATTGAATTCTTCTTCAGTTTCACCAGGGAAACCTGCAATAAATGTTGTGCGAATTGTAACGTCATCAATTTTCTCACGAATTTTGGTCATAAGCTCTGTGAGAGTTTCGCGGTCGCCGTGACGATTCATTCTTTTAAGCACATTTTTATTACAATGTTGCAATGGAATATCCATATATTTAACGATTTTTTCATTATTTGCGATTTCGTCAATAAGTGCATCGTCAATTCTTTCAGGATAAAGATATAAAAGTCTAATCCATTCTATGCCATCAACATTTGATAATGCTTTAAGCAATGGCACAAGTGCATTTTTGCCATATAAATCTTCACCATAACGAGTTGTATCCTGAGCCACAACAACAAGCTCTTTAACACCTTTTTCGGCTAAATCGCGAGCTTCGGCAATAATACTTTCACTCGGTCTGCTTCTGAATGGGCCACGAATTGACGGAATTGCGCAGTATGTGCAATGATTTGAGCAGCCTTCGGCAATTTTAAGATATGCAGAATAAGGTGGAGTTGTGAGTAAACGGTCGCCTTCAATTTTAAGATTTTCTTTTGGTGGAAAGCTCTCTGCTTTTTCGCCATCAAGCATCTTATGACAGATTTCGCAGATATCTTCATTTGCACCGATACCGATTACACCATCAACTTCTGGAATTTCGTTGAAAATTTCACTCTGATAACGCTGGGCAAGGCAACCTGTAACCAAAACCTTGATTTCAGGGTAATCTTCTTTATATGAAATCATATCGAGAATATTTTCGATTGATTCTTTTTTTGCATCTTCAATGAATCCACAAGTGTTCACAATAATCAAATCTGCTTCTAATGGGTCGCTGACAAAATCAAAACCATCTTTTTGAAGTTTTGAGAGCATTATTTCAGCGTCAACCTGATTTTTGGGACAACCTAGGGAAATCATACCGATTTTTTTATTCATAAAAATCTTCTCCGTCAAATTCAGAAATAGTATTCAGGGCATTTTTTATATCAGAATAAGAATAGCCAAGTCGCAACAAAGCGTCAACTGTTCTTTTCTTGCCCTTTTCGTCGTTTAATTTATTGATATATTTTTTCTTGACTAACATTATAATACTTTTTTGTGGGTCATTGTCAAGACTATCTACAGTATTTTCAATAATTTCACGGTCTATGCCACGAAATGCTAATTCTTGTTTAATTCGTTTTATGCTATAACTTTTTCTTTCTAACAAGTCATTAGAGAGAATTCGAGCATATTCTTCGTCATTTAAAAGCCCTAATTCAGTTAGTCTTTCACAAGCTTTTTGACTTGCATCTTTTTCATGACCTTTTTCGCAAAGCTTTTTGATTAACTCTTTTGTGCCATAAGGACGGCGAGAGAGAAAATCAAGACCTTTGTTATAAGCACGACGAAAACTGACCGAGTCAAGCAACTCAGTCAGTTCTTCTTCGTTTATTTCTTTTAAGTTTCTGTATTTTTCTGAATACCAATAATCACTATCAACTGTTGCACGATATTCATCATCAACATAGATGTGAATTTTATTGGCTTTGCCTTGTTTTACAGATAATTTCATTATTCGTCATCATCCACAACAATATCAAGAGTTGCTCTTGCTGCTGCTTTTGTTGTTGGCACTTTCACAAGTTCAGGTTGTGCGATTGGTGCATTTGTTTTTCTTGTATTTACCACTTCTTGCATTTTTACGCGGATTTTTTCTTCAATTTCGTTTGCGAGTTCAGGTTGTTGTTTAAAGAGAATTTTAACATTTTCTCTACCCTGACCAAGACGCTCTTCACCATAATAGAACCATGCGCCACTCTTTTTGAGAATATCGAATTTAACACCAAGGTCAACGATTTCACCGATTTTTGAAATGCCTTCACCATACATAATATCAAATTCTGCTTCTTTGAATGGAGGAGCGACCTTGTTCTTAACAATTTTTGCTCTTGTTCTTGAACCGATGAATTCATTGCCAGGTCCTTTAAGCTGTTCAACACGGCGCACATCAATTCTGATTGATGCATAGAATTTAAGAGCACGACCACCTGTTGTAACTTCAGGGTTGCCATAAACAACGCCAACCTTTTCACGAAGCTGGTTAATGAAAATTACAACTGTGTTTGATTTATTGATTACACCTGCAAGTTTACGAAGTGCTTGTGACATAAGACGAGCGTGAAGACCAACATGGCTATCACCCATATCCCCTTCGATTTCTGCACGAGGAACAAGTGCTGCAACAGAGTCAACGATAATTACATCAAGAGCACCTGAACGAGCAAGTGCTTCTGCAATTTCAAGAGCCTGTTCACCGTTATCAGGTTGTGAAACAAGAAGCGAGTTAACATCAACACCAAGGTTTTGTGCATATTCAGGGTCGAGAGCGTGTTCAGCGTCGATGAATGCTGCTTCACCACCCATTTTTTGTGCTTCTGCAACAACCTGCAAAGCGAGAGTGGTTTTACCAGAAGATTCAGGTCCATAAATTTCAACGATTCTGCCACGTGGCAAACCGCCGATGCCAGTTGCGGTGTCAAGTGAGATTGAGCCAGTTGGGATTGCTTCAATATTCAACGCACCACTTTCGCCCAAACGCATAACAGCGCCTTTACCATAATTCTTCTCTATCTGTAACAAAGCAGTTTCAAGAGCTTTTTTCTTATCAGCCATATTTTTGTTCCTCTCAATCGTACAAATGTTCGTTTGATAGTATTATATATGATTTGATTTATAATTGCAAGAACTTTTTTATATTTTATTTAAAATATTTTTTACAAAAACACTTGCAATTTGCGAAAGTTACTGTTATAATGTCTCTTGTTGTAATTTGATTATTTATCCCCGTATACAAGGAGGTGCCTTTAAAATGGCAAAATGCGAATATTGTGGTAAAGACGTTGCTTTCGGCATCAAGGTTTCTCACTCACACAGACGTTCAAACAGAACATGGAAACCAAACGTTAAAAGAGTTAAAGCAGTTGTAAACGGCTCTCCTAAGAGAGTTTATGCTTGCACTCGTTGCCTTCGTTCAGGTAAGGTTGAAAGAGCAGTTTAATTCAAAACAAACACGAAAATTAACGCACATCGCTTGATGTGCGTTTTTTCATTGGTTTTGTGGGCATTATAGACAAAGTAACTGCCAAATCTTTGGGGATATAATATATTGATTTATCTCTATAAAAAGAGTATCATTTAACACAAGGTCAAAGACCTTTAGGGATTCGTGTTGTACTTTATACACAACTTATATGCTAAGGGAAAGGCATATTAAAAGCCGACTCAGATGAGTCGGCTTTTTGTTTTGTTATATGTCGCTCCATTCAGAAGATTCTTCCGAATAATCTTCATAATAGTATTCGGCATCAATATCGTAATTTGTATATGCTTCATGATTTAGTTTAATGTTACGACTGTTTATTGCTTTTGCAGTGAGATATTTTGACAACGTCAAATCTGCACCCAATTTCAACTCTACTCTTATAACATCCCCTTGAGCAAAATCACAAACCCAATCATCAAACATATGTGTTCTATATTTGCTTGTTATTTTTTGCTCCGCTTTTGTTCTTATAGTTTCATCTTCACACTCTGTTAGCTTTGCAAGATATGGAATTGCTGAATCAGAAAGATGGTAAATTGTATCAACATCAACTGTTTTAAGTTTACCATTAAGATAAGCATTAACATTGTATGATGCTACTGTTCGGTCAATACCACAGATACAAAGTATAGTGAATAAAGACAATGAAATTACAAATGCATATTTCATGGTATCAAGTTCAGGGTTAAATACTCTTATTATGAATGCCACAATAACAACTGCTGTTGCAATCATAAATACAGATGTGCAAAGACGAAGCACGGTCAGTCCATATTCGCTAATATACATTACCATTTTTGAAAGTGCTGTAATAATAAACAAAATAGTAAACGCACTAATAAATGTCATTATGCCTTTAAGTATAGGATTCAGTTCACCATTTTCACGACGAACAGATTTCCACAAAATTCCACCCATAAGTACAAGATTTATAAATGCTATTGCTTCAGTTTCAAAAAATCCACGTCTTGCATATTGGGCAAAAGTAAATTCATACCCTGTTGGCAAAATTCCTGAAAATGCGCTGAAGAAATATGCCGTCTGTGAAAACATATACACAAGATAAACAAGTGCTATCATTCCAAGAAAAGTTACTGCAAATGGTGATTTGAATGTTCTTGCTTTTTCAAAATCTATTGGTTTTGCATTTGTATCATTAAATTCATATTTGCAAGATACTGAAAATGATAATATAAACATCAGCAAAGCAACTGAAATAACAAGTTTTAAAATTGTCATTCCGAGACTTTCAGCAACTTTGCCCACCAGCCCTTCAAACGCTGCGTCTGCACTTGTAAGTAAAGGAATAACAACAATCAATACAGGTATTGCAGCTAAAATTGCTCCCCCAATTTGCATTGCTGTTTTATTTTTGTCGTTTTTCAAAAGTGCTTTTATGGGCAACAATATATTTTCAAATGGTGTAATTATAATTGAACGGATAACTTTAATTGCACCATCAATGGTATCTGCTACTGTATCGTCAACCATCGAAACGGCACACAACACAGTTGACGAGAAAAAAATTACAAATGCTATAAATCTTGAAAGTTGGTCACCAGCATAAAGACTGAATACAAGACTTGATGCTATTGCTAAAACAAGTGATGATACAGAAATAAAAGTAAAGTCACCATTTTTAAGCATATAAATTGCCAGTGCTACAACTAAAGCTATAGCGCTTATGGAAAAGCCCATTGCCATTCCACCAAAAAGCCCAAAGAATACAATACAAAGAGATAAGACACTGAAAATTCCAAAGAATATATAGTCAACTGTTTGAAGTTCAATTTTCTTTTGTGGTTTAGGTTGAATTGGTTTTCCATAAGGACTTATGTAAGGATTATTTAATACTGATTGATTGGAAGTGTTTGAATTATTTTGAATATTATCCATAACTATGCCTCCTTAGAGTTTATGAGTGTAAGGTTTGCTCCGTCGGTATATTCGAGAATATCGCCAGGTTGACAATTAAGCTCACGGCAAATTGCTTCAAGGGTTGAAAAACGCACTGCTTTTGCTTTGCCTGTTTTAAGAATTGACAAATTAGCCTGAGTGATACCTACCCTTTCTGCTAATTCGCCCGATGTCATTTTTGCTCTTGCAAGAGCCATATCAAGATTAACCTTTATCGCCATAAATATCACTCTCCCTAAACTGTCATATCGTTTTCTTCTTTGATTTCGATAGCTTCTTGAATTATATTTCTCACAATGCGCACCATAAGACCAATAAAAAATGCTGCGATTGATACAAACAAGAAGCCAAGATATTGAAACATTGCCACAGCGCTTACACAACCAACATAAAAGCAAAGTTTTGAAAGAATGCGAAGATGTTTCACATTTTCTTCAATAAAAATCTGTTTCTTTTTAACATTGAACAGTATTTCATAAAGCAACCACACAGCACCCCACCCTGCTGGTAATGCCAAATATGCCACAATGGTCATAAAAGACACCAAGGTTTCACGCTCCATAATCTTGCAAAGGAATGGCACAAGCCAAGGAATTGTGACTGTTAAAAACAACATCCCCATTGCGAATAATGTTGTAAATGCTATTGATAAATAAATTGATTTATTTTGAGATTTCATAAAAATTCCCCTTAAAACCATATCTTGACTTTAAAATAGCACCTATTTTATCGTTTGTCAATAATTTTTTATCGAAAAACAGAAAAATTACAACATTGTAATAATGGTTACAAAAAAATAACGGTGAAGAGAATTTCTTCACCGTCTTCGATATGTTTCATTTAGTTTTATGCCTTGTATTTTTCATTGTATGAATTTCAATTTCGTGTTGCAAGGGAAGTCTGAATTGCTTTAAAGAGCGACATATCGCTTTCGTATAAAACATCACAAGAATAGTGCCACACCATTACGCCACCAAGACCATAATCGTTTGCAAAAGCAGTTTTATCTTTTATTATTTGCACGCCATTAAAACTTATCACACAACTTTCCCCACTACTAACTGTATTTTTGAATGGGTTATTTTCTATATTGTCAACAAGTTGGGCATAAGATGGCCAGGTTTCTTCACCACCATGAGTTCTACCGTAAAAAGGCAGACCTAAATCGCACTTGGAAAGGTCATATCCTTTTCTCTTGAATTGAAGAATTGAAAGTGCACCACCCTTTGTACCAAAACCTGAATGCTGATTCCAGGTGCTTTCATCATAAGCCATTATTTCAACTCGGTCAAGGGCATTGATAGCAGATTTTGAAAGCGAGCAATTCCAATGAGAAAGTGCCGCACCGAGAATATGTTCCCCCATCATTTCGTCAAGTTTGACTATAAACTTTGAGAAATCTTTACGGCTTTTTGCTTTATAAGGATATTCATAATCGAAATAAAAGCCATCAAAATCGTAAGTATCCAACAAACTCATAATATTTGTTGCTAATTTATCGCCATTATCAATAAATGCTTGACTGTGCAGTTTTTCTTTAGAATCAGCGTCTGCTCCGTCGGGACCCAAAGCATTACAATGAACTTTTATATCAGGATTTGCCGATTTAACATCAGTTATTATGCTTTTAAGTATTTCGTCTCCGCTAACCATTTTGCCATTGATTTCACTATCTTGCAAATAAATTTCGCCATTTTCATCAAAGCGTACTACACCAAAAAGGATAACATCTGTAATCGTTTGTAGTTTTTCTTTTTCAGTGATTCCGTTTGCATAATATGTAGGGCATACAATATATGAAGTTATGCGAAAATCATCATTTTTGTTGCCATTCACATTAAGCACGTCAATACCCGCTATATCAAACTGATTTTCATTTGATGATTCTATACAGATTTTAAGTGAATCTGAAGTATGCTCACCAATTTCGCAATAACGAAAATCTCCAATACTGTCCTGCTCATAAACAGTTTGATATTCTCCATTTTCATCTTTAACAGAAACAGAAAACTGCCAAACCTGATGATTATCATTTTCAAGTATTACAGTATCAAAGGTTCTTTCTTCAGAAAAATGAATTTCAATGTCAGCTCCACCTTCTACAGGTATTACGCCTTTTAAATCCCCTATTATTTTAGCATCATTCATAATACTAAAATTATTAAAATTTTCTGTTTTTACACTTGTGGAACAAGAAGCAAATGAAAACATAATAACCAGTGCAATAATTATTGACAATGATTTTTTTAATACAATTTTCATATTTTTTCACCCATGACTTTTTATGAACTTTTATTAATCTTAAAGTATCACCTAAAATCACAATTGTCAACAAATTATTATATATTTAGTTGCAAAATAAAAACGGCGCAAGTTTTTACACTCACGCCGTTGTTTTATTTGTTTTGAATTTTATATTCAATTAATACATTCCGCCGCCCTGAGCCATTGCTGCTGCAGCTGCTGCTTCTGCTGCTGGGTCAGGAATATCTGCTACAAGTGACTCTGTTGTGAGCACCATTGCTGCAACTGATGATGCATTCTGAAGTGCTGAACGAGTAACCTTTGCAGGGTCAAGGATACCTGCTTCGAACATATCAACATATTCGCTTGTTGCGAAGTTGAAGCCGTAACCAACCTTATTTGAGTTAACGATTTCATTTACGATAACTGAGCCTTCAAGACCTGCGTTTGCTGCAATCTGACGAACAGGCTCTTCGATTGCTTTAAGAACAATTTTAACACCAGTTTTGAAGTCTGCGTCTTCTGTATCAAGAAGAACTGATGCTGCTTTGATTGCGCCGAGAAGTGCAACACCACCACCTGCAACTGTACCTTCTTCAACAGCTGCTTTTGTAGCTGCGAGAGCATCTTCAATGCGAAGTTTCTTTTCTTTCATTTCTGTTTCAGTAGCAGCACCAACACGGATAACTGCAACACCACCTGCAAGCTTTGCAAGTCTTTCCTGAAGCTTTTCACGGTCGAAGTCTGATGTTGTTTCTGCAATCTGAGATTTGATTTGACCAATTCTACCCTTGATTGCGTCTGCATCGCCAGCACCATCAACGATAATTGTGTTTTCTTTTGAAATCTTAACCTGCTTTGCACGACCAAGCTGGAAGAGTTGAGTATCTTTGAGTTCAAGGCCTAAGTCTGATGTGATTACCTGACCACCTGTGAGAATTGCGATGTCCTGAAGCATTTCTTTTCTTCTGTCGCCAAAGCCAGGTGCTTTAACAGCCACGCAAGTAAATGTGCCACGAAGTTTGTTAACAAGGATTGTTGAAAGAGCTTCGCCTTCGATATCTTCTGCAACGATTACAAGCTTTTTGCCAGCCTGAACGATTTGTTCAAGTAATGGAAGGATTTCTTGAATATTGCCGATTTTCTTATCTGTGATAAGAATAAGAGCATCGTCGATTACTGCTTCCATCTTATCTGTATCTGTTACCATATAAGGTGAGATATAGCCACGGTCAAACTGCATACCTTCAACTACATCACTATATGTTTCGCTTGTTTTTGATTCTTCGATTGTGATAACGCCGTCTGCTGTAACCTTTGCCATTGCATCAGCAATAAGGTTGCCAACATATTCGTCTGCTGCTGAAACTGTTGCAACTCTTGCGATGTCTTCTGTTGAAGCAACAGGTTTTGCATTTTTAAGTACTTCTTCAACAACTGCATTAACTGCTGCCTGCATACCCTTTTTAACTACCATTGGGTTTGCACCTGCTGCAACGTTCTTCATACCTTCACGAACTAATGCCTGAGCAAGAAGAGTTGCTGTTGTTGTGCCGTCACCTGCAACATCGTTTGTCTTTGTTGCAACTTCTTTAACAAGCTGTGCACCCATATTTTCGAATGCATCTTCAAGTTCAACTTCTTTAGCGATTGTAACACCGTCGTTAGTGATGAGTGGTGCGCCGTATTTTCTGTCAAGAACTACATTTCTGCCTTTTGGTCCTAATGTAATTTTAACTGTATTGCTTAATTTATCAATACCTGTCTGAAGAGCTTTTCTTGCTTCTTCACCATAAATAATCTGTTTAGCCATAATGTATATTCCCTCCGATTACTCTACAATAGCAAGAATTTCTGATTGACGAACGATTGTGTATTCTTCATTGTCCATCTTAACTTCTGTGCCTGAATATTTGCCTGTGATTACCTTGTCACCGACTTTAACATACATTTTGATTTCGTTACCATCAACAAATCCGCCAGGGCCAACTGCAACAACTTCTGAAACCTGTGGTTTCTCCTGAGTAGCAGCTGTGAGCACGATTCCGCTCTTTGTTGTTTCTTCAATTTCGCATGATTTGAGTACAACTCTATCTGCAAGTGGTTTAATAGTCATTTTATATTACCTCCATAAAGAATTATAAATACAAAGTTTTAGCACTCTCACTTCCTGAGTGCTAATTATATTTTAGCCACTTTTTTCCAAATCGTCAAGGGTTTTATGTAATTTTAATAAATATTTCATATTTTTTATTTCCACCTATCTCTCCCTCCGTCTGCTATCGCAGACACCTCCCTCGTCAGAGGGAGGTGTAATCAGTTTATTTATATCAATCCAAAAGACACTGTTAATGCTTTATTTATTTTATTCATATCGTTAGTTGACAAATTACCCATTCGTTCTTTAAGGCGTTGTTTATCTATGGTTCTGACCTGTTCAAGTAATACTACTGAATCTTTACTGAGTCCGCATTGGTTACCATTCACACTTATATGAGTTGGCAAACGTGATTTTTCTTGTTGGCTTGTAATTGCTGCCGCAATCACAGTTGGGCTATATTTGTTGCCAACATCATTCTGGACTATAAGTACAGGTCTTACTCCACCTTGCTCTGAACCCACAACAGGACTTAAATCAGCGTAATATATGTCCCCTCTTTTTACATTCATTTTCTGTATCACTCCTTTGTTTTTATTTTTACCTTTAAAATGCATAATTAAACATTTTAGATAAAATTTAGGGAGTAATACATATTATGAAATTCTTATTCAGTCTGTCCCACATACTGAAAATTTTCAAAAAGCAATACATCAGCACCATCAATAGTCAGTTTTATGAAATGCTTTGTTTCTTTATCTGCATATAACTTACACAGATGATTTTCAGCATTATAAGTATATACCAGTTGATTTGTGATATTATCAATTTGTGGTGTTGTGCCTTGCACATTGTTTATGCATGTTTCAAGGGCATTGCAAATCATATTAAATGGTAATTTATTACCTGTAAAATTTACTGACAGACCATTAAAATCAATTTGATATTCACCATTGCGACAAGTAATTTTTGTTCCGTTTATGGTTTTTGGTGCAACAAAATCAAAATAGAGTGCGTCAGACACCACATAACGAGCATTGCCACAAATCTCAATATTATTAATTTGTGTTTTCACCACAGTATTAAAGCCACTGATATTCAGTGGCTCTTTTTCTAAATCCTTTGTTTTTAATGTCCCGCATCCACCAAGCAAAAGAATGCAAAATAAAATGCAAAGGACTTTTTTCATATTATCTACCTTTATTCAAATTTTGAGAGTAATTCAGGCAACTCATTAAGCATTAAGGTTGGGGTGTTACCCATCATTGAATATTTTTCGGTAACTTTATCACCGACCATTCCGTGAATTTTAACACCTGCCATAGCACTCTTGAATGGGTCAACACCTTGTGCGACAAAAGATGCGATTATTCCACCGAGCACATCACCTGAGCCACCTGTTGACATTCCTGGATTGCCTGTATTATTAACATAGATATCTTCATACTCACTGCTACCCACAAGAGTTGATGCGCCTTTAAGCACGAGAATTGATTTGTGTGCTCTTGTAAAGCTTTTTACAACTGCACCACGATTTTCCTGAATGTTATCCACACTCACCCCTGCGATTCTTGACATCTCTTTTGGATGCGGTGTGAGTATGACAGTCGATTTTGCGCTATCTATTATATCTATATTATCTTTCAAACAATTTATGCCATCGGCATCTAAAATTACAGGCACTTCTGAATTTTTAATCACAAATTCTGTAACGGTTTTTGTATCTTCGTCATTGCCCATTCCACAACCTATAAGTACACAAGAGCATTTTTGCAGCTCTTTCTCTATACGTTTGATTGCATTTTGTGAAATTCTGCCCATTTTATTGCTCTCGAGCGGAATTAAAATCTGCTCATAGGTTTTCGGTGCAATTGCACTATAAGCTATTGCAGGAAACGCAACCTTGACAAGTCCTGCGCCACTATTCACTGCACCTTGTGATGCAAAATACACGGCATTTGGCATTTCATAACTACCACCGATTACAAGCACTGTGCCAAATATACCTTTATGGCTTTCTGTGTCGCGTTTAGGGAAAAACCCTTTGATTTCGTCTGCACTCATTGTGAAAAGAGTTGCATTGACATCTGCAAAGCATTTTTCAGGGATACCGATAGGTGCAACCACAACTCTGCCACAACTTTCAATAGATGGTTTTAACACGTGAACAGGCTTAAGTACTAACACTGCAATTGTCATATCTGCTTTTACATGTGAAGATGTGAGTTTACCACTATCGCCCTCTAATCCACTTGGCACATCAATGCTCACAACAGTTGCAGATGCAGAGTTAATTTTTTCAAAGAGTCCTGCAATCTTTTCGTTAGGCTCACCTTTGAATCCAACACCAAAAATACAGTCCACTATAATCTGGGCATTTTCAAAATACCTATCAGTTGTTTCGTCATAGTGGACAATGGTAATCCCCATTGCTCTGATTCGCGAAAGCATTTCAGATGATTCTTCGTCCGTGGGGAGTCCCATAGCCATCATTACAGTTGGGGTGTAACCATATTCAGAAAGTTTTCGAGCAATTACAAATCCGTCACCACCATTTTTGCCTTTGCCACACACAACAAGCACATTTCTCTTGTTTGTGTTTTCAAAGGTCTGGCGGATAATTCTCGCACAATAAGACCCTGCATTCTCCATAAGTTGAAGATATGAAATCCCGCTTTCATTTGCAAGGCGCTCAACTTTTCTTGTATTTTCAACTGTAAGAACTCTCATTAAATTCACTCCACATATATTATGAGATAATGATAACATAAAAAAGGAGAGTTTTTCAACTCTCCTTTAATGTTTTTATTCAATTAGAGAATATAAATTGTTACGTTTCTTGCACCCCACTGACGGCACTGACTTGTGCTGTTCATATAAAGGTCAACTGTAAACTTGCCCTTCTTAACAAATCCACCTGTGTCTGCAGCTATACAATAACCATAAACAACACCATCATCAGAAACAATCCACATTTCTGTTCCATATGGAATTTGTTTTGGGTTAACTGCAATTAATCCTGGTTTAACTGCTTTGCCAGTTGCTGTTTTTCCACCTGGTTCACAATAAGCAGCAGCTTTACCCTTAATTGTGTATTTGTAACTTGTTGGGATATTGTTGGCACCGATTGAATATTTTGATGGTAATGTAATTTCTGAAATAGGATTACCATTCTTTTCAATCTTGCTGTTTCCTGAGCTCTTAACAAGAGTACCAACTGTTGTAACCTGTGCAACAGGATTCTTTGTAATTGTTTCACTTACAAATGATGTTTCTGCAACTTCACCGTTAACAATCTTATCTTTATAGACAACTGTTTTAGTTCCGTTTACACCCTTTGTTGTAATTTTTGATGTACCCTTTGTCATGGATGCAGATTTAACTGTTTTCTTTGAGAATGGAACTTTTTCTGTTGCTTCTCTTGTTACATATTCCACTCTGAGAACATCAATAGTAAGATTGTGGGAAAGTTCTGTTTCTTTTGTTGGAACAACTTCGTCATCACTATCAAGAATGACGCCCTGTTCTGCGAGTAATTCACCAACAGTTTTAGCAGTTGATTTCACTTGTCTTGTTTCGCCGTCAACATTAATTGTAAGGTCATAATAGTTTAAAATCATAACCTCCATATTGTTCGTCACAACAGCTTTTACATTGGCACTTGAAACAAGTTTGTCTGAAAGTACAACACCTTGACTCTCGATGAGTTCTGCAACAGTTCCTGCAAAAACAGTATCCACAATATTTCCGTCTGCATGAATAAATCTTACATTACTTGCACGACAGATAACAATTTCGCTTTCTGCACCTGCTGTAAAATTATCAAGTAAGAGTTTATCTTGCTCTGACAATTCAATTTTTGCTTCTTCCACAACAGCATAAGCATCTTTTAAAGTTGTTTCTACTCTTGTGATTTGTGAGCCTTCATAGATATCAACTATATAAGTCTCACCGCTGGCTGCGAAAACTGTACCTGCACAAAGAATGACTAACGCCATTATAAGTGCCATCACTCGCAATGTTACGCGAGTTGCTTTCGCACGCTCAATGATATTTTTTATCATCATTCTGCTCCTTTAATAAGCTGTGTCAACCTTTGCCTTCTGCAAAGTGTTCACCCAAAACATAACTTTGAAAAGTACATTTAAGGCTCACTTAACGCACAACCGTTATTCTCGCTTTGTGACTTTTGACATTATATTCATCTCGTGTCAAAAAGTCAAATTTTTTTCAAAATGTTTTTTGTACAATTTGTCCAAAAACGCAAGTCAATTTTTGACTGAATATCCCAAGCAACCCCCATTTTCCACAATATATAGTGTTTTCCACCCTCCTATGCATGTGAATTTTTGTGAGATTTTTAAAAAACGAGCAAATTATTACAAAATAGTTACAAAATTTTAAGATTTGCAACCTTTTAAAGCACATATCTTGTCCTTATTTTATGAGATTTTTTTGCCAATTATACTTGCTTTTTACTATACTATTATATATATGGTATCTTTAATAGTTTTTTACATAAAAAAAGACAGAAATCGCTTTCTGTCTTTTATCAATTGTTTAATTTATACAAAAATTAATTATATAATTATAATATAGGGTATTATGCCTACCTATATCAACCATCTGCTTTACAACTATTAACAATTTTAAAGTTTTTAAACAATCGTTTAACATTAATCAACAACAATGTCCCCACGAAGAAAGCGTATACTACGAAAATGACAATAGTATAATGAATATTATTAGCTACCATCAAATTGCGCAACACCATTGCAAGTAGTGAACATATTGCCAACTGAATCACAAAGCTCAACAAATATTTAACGTCAAACATTCTTATAATATTGGTTTTCAATTCTTTTGCGCCCAAGGAAAGTAGTATAATTCCCTGACCTATCGTTACAATTAAAGTAGATAAAGCAGGTCCTACTTCCTTCATAGCAAAGAAAAGAAGAATATTTAATATCATATTAACAACAAATGTTCCGACAGATGCAAGCATTATTGTTTTAGTTTTCCCTGCTGCACTTAATATGAGTGTAATGTTCAAAACACTCATAATATCAACAAATATATATATTATAAAAACGATAATGCTAAAACTTTGAGTCGTATATTTTTCTGTATATAAAAATCTCATTAATTCAGGTGCAACACAGATTGCTCCCATAGCTAAAATAGTTGTTGAAATATAGGATAGTTCTAAAAAAGATTTATACAATATCTGACACTGTTCATACTTCTTTTTTGATATATATCTAGTTATATATGGCATAAGAACCGTAACAAAGGATGACATTATAATATCAAAAGGAAGTAGTTTTGAAGCGTTTGTGTAAACAGCTAAAGTCTCAGTATCAGTAAAATAGGAAATTACAAACTTGTTTGCATCTCTATTAAGAGATTTTATAACCGCAAACATAGCCATTGGAATACAATAAGTTAATATTTCTCTTACCAGCGTTTTATTAAACTTAAGGAGATTAATTTTACAATTATTTTTATTCAATACAATTATAAAATATGCAATCTGTAAGCCATCAGTTATCAACTGACACAAAAAGACAATAGCAATATTATTGAACACATAACAAGATAAGGTAACTGCTGCCAATTTCAGGATAGATACAACAAAATTTCTAACTGCAATTTGTTTTGCTTTTCCTATTGCAATAAACATAACCTGTAATAATTGAATAGTGTTGTGTATAACAGGCAATATTGCTGCAAATATAATCAAAGGTTTAATGCTGTCATTACCAAAATATTTTGATATTGGTGTTGTGCACAAAAGCAGTGTCAAGGAAACTGCAGCACTTACAATATACTGTAATCCAAATATTGTGGAAACATAAGCATCTCGTTTTTGCTCAATGCTCTCCCTACAGAAGAAGAAATTAATTCCATCCATCATTCCAAGTGTTGTCATACTACTGATGGTGGTAATCAATAACACAACCTGAGAGTATGTACCGTATTCTTGTAATGAGAAATGTCCTGACAATACTCGAGTAATCAAAAGGCCTAAGACAAGAGTAATCACACGAACAAATATCAAAAAGAAAGAGGCACCTGAAGCACCACTAAAGATAGATTTAAAACTAATCTTCTTCAATTTGTTTCACCACTTTCGCAGGGTTGCCTGCAACAATTGTATATGGAGGGACATCCTTTGTAACAACAGCTCTTGTTGCTACTATTGAACCTTTACCTATTGTAACGCCCTTAAGAATTGTAGAATACTGTCCAATCCATACATTATCCTCTATGACTATAGGTGCACTTACAGAATGATGCCAACCCCAATTATCATTTGAAAAACCATTCAAACTCATATTTTCTCTAGCTTTAGGAGATATTGGATGATTATTATTGTCATATATACGAACATCATTGGAAATTATAACGCATCTTCCAATCTTAATGCTTGTTTCAGATCCAACCACAGACCTCTGTCCTAAATAAAAATGGTCACCTGTTTCTATGTTTCCATTAGGTGAAACGCACATGTTTCCCATAACAAAAGAGTTATCGCCAATTATAATCTTGCGGGAATTTCTTGAAAAGTTTGTGCATTTTGCTGGTGCAGCAAACTTTGTGTTTTTTCCAACAATCGAGTTTTTTTCATAAGACTTCCTACTTATAAACGCTCTATATAGATTAAACAATTTCATATTTCTCTCCACATTTCTTTTCACTTCTTTTATCTGCTTATCTTATCTACATCAAAGACCTGGTGTTTTGAAATTTCACGTGACAATAAAAGAATTATTGTTAAATAAAACCACAAGTTATCATATGTAAGCATATTTAAAGCAAACATTCGAACCATAAGTATAATAACTGGAATCCAATTGCCCTGCTTTAGTTCTATTTTGCCCACACCTATACGAAGAGTCAAAAGAAAAATAATTGCACCAAAAATCCCTAAGCAATACAGAAGTTCTATATAAGTATTATGAGTAGCCAAGCCAATCGATTCGGAAATCGATTTCAAGCCATTTCCAAAAAACAATATTTTAATATCACCAAATATTTCTTCGATATAGCCAATCCATATAGTCGAACGACCTGTAGTTATACTTTCTAGCGTTCCCGAGCTATCTTGCATAAGTCTATATATATATGAGTTAATGTAATCTGCTGCAAAATAATAAATAACTACCGCAGCAATTGTCGCAACAACAAGAAATTTTATAGTCTTTCTTACGCCTTGTTTAACAGATATTAACAACCAACAAATCATTAATAATACCCAAGCAATCAGAAATGATTTGCTCACAGACATTAAGCCAAGTACCGATAATGCAATAAGGAAAGTTGTATGAACCCTTGTATTTTTATTATTGTATAGAAGAACTACTATCGCAGACATTACAACGATTATGTCAAGTGTATAATAGTTAGGGTTACCATGCAAACCAGAAAATCTTGATGCAAATTCGGTAACTCTATTTTCTGCCATAGATTCTGCAATAAAGGAATCTATCACTGGCAACGATTCTCTAAACATTGCTAATATCGAAGAAAAAATAATACCAAAAGAATACACGATAACAGTCGTATTTATATCTATATGAAGTTTTTCATTTCTTAAATAATAAAGTAGCAATATTCCAGATACCATTGTTACTATTGTCGCAACTGCGTTCAGTTCTGAAAATGCTAAACTATATAACGCTAGAATAGCTAAAGATGAAATCAATCCAACACTTACTTTATGTAGTTTAACTGTAAGTTTTAATATTACAAGGAAAAATAGAACTGTAAAAAAGCTCATGCCTTTTACATCCAATTTTAATATAGGCGCAAGAGGTAACAAAAAGAATAAAAATGACATACAATGCCCTGAATTGCTGATAACAAACACAGCCAAGCTAACACAAACAAAGACATAAAAGAAGATTTCGTCGATACCTCGTGCCACAATTAACGCAAAAAACAATACACAAATACATAAGACGTATTTGTAATTGTACTTACGTTTAGCGAGGATATTCTGTTCAATTGTATTTGCAACAGTTGTTCTCATTAAAATTCTCCCTATATTAGTCATTCATTTTAGACAAACATTATATTAATTATTATATTTCTGCAAATGCTCTTTTGCGTGTATACAATCACCCATCAAATGAGCTTTTCAAATATTATTTCAATTTTTTTCACAGCAACTTCTGGAGAATACTCAAGAGCACGTTGCTTTGAAAGTTCAGAATATTTTTTTATTAATTCTTCATTATTAGCCAAATATACCATTGCATCAGCAAGTGAAGATATAGCATTTTGGCTATCTGCTTCGGTCATATTTGGAGCCATTATTCCATAGTCACATTCAACAAAGTTATCCGTAACTGCTTCATAATTACAATCATTACGCAAAATCTCTGCCGGTCCTGAATAGCAATTAGATGCAATAATAGGCAATCCGAGACTCATTGCTTCGGCAACTACATTTGGAAAGCCCTCACTTAGTGATGACAAAACAAAGATATCGGTATTCGCCATATATTTATATGGATTATTTTGAAATCCTGTAAAATACACCCTATCCTTAACACCTAATTTGTCAATAAGCTCTATATATTTTCCCTTGTATGCCCCGTCGCCAATCATAACAAGTCCTAAATCAGTAGCTTCTGAAACTTTTGCAAAAGATTCAAGCAGGAATTCAAATCCTTTTTCCTTACAAAAACGACCTACAGCAGAAACAACCTTACTATGTCTTTCAACAAATTCGAGGAATTCTTTTTCAGTTTCTTCGGTTGATTGACGAGCAATTTCATCATTATCTATTATATTATAAACAGTAAACACTTTATCTTGATGCTCAGGATGTTTTGAGAGATAATATTCCTTAATATATTGGGAATTACATATCATTGCATCAGCCTTTGAAAGTGCATTATAAAACTTTTCCGTATTTCGTTGCATTTTTCCGTAATCTCTTGCAGAAATTATTCTTTTAGTGTTCTTATATGAAACGAAACTAAGCATATTTTTTATGTTAATAAACTCATACAGAATGTCTATATTTTTTTGTTTAATAACTTTTTTAACTCTTGAATATCTAATAAAAGAATTAATAAATTTTCCAACCAAAGAACTCTTTGGTGATGCAGCTATATCTACCAAGTTGCCTCCGCAAGAGTACTTAATATCAGAACCATCAAAAAGCAAAAAATACAAATCGTAATCATTTTTCAACGCTCTTGATATATTCGCAGCACTCCGTTCGGTTCCACCAAGACACAAACTCTCTTTTAGAATTCCAACAACCGGTTTCGTACTTTTTGTTGCATTATTCATTCACTATGCCCAACCTTTATCAAACACGCTTCGTTTTGTTGTTTATAAACTATTGTACATATCCAATAATATTGATTTCATAATATTCCAATTATATTTTTCATCATAAAGTTTACGTGCCCTTACACCCATTTGTTTGCGTAGTTCATCATTCATACTAAGATTGCGAAGTGCAACATAGAATTGTTGCGCATCATAGTCAATTACACAACCAATGTTATTTTCCTCAACTATCTTATCAATTCCCGTACCTTTGCAAACAATAACCGGTTTTCCAAGTGCCAAAGCTTCATAGAACTTGTTTGGTGCACACAATCTATGATTTCGTACACCAGGTTCATAAATTGCTGAAAGAACACGAGCACGTGCTGCCAACGGAAGTACACGAAAATATGGAAGCGAACCAACAAAAGAAATGTTTTCGTGTGTTTCTGCTAATCTTATTGCAGAATTTAAACACGGACCGTGCCCTGCAAAAACTAATTTTAAATCAGTATTTTTCTTATATTCCTCAAGTATTTCGGGGATAAGACGTCTATCCGACATAACTCCACAATAAAAGTAATCCATTGTTTCTTCTTCAATAGGCATAAGATGCACTTCTGGAGAATTATGTATTATTATAAGTTTTTTAGGATTAGCTTTCGCAATCTGCTCTTTTCTTTCTTCAGTGCAAATAATCGTCACATCAGCAAAATTAATTGTTTCAATCTCTAGTTTTTCAACAAAGAATTTCAAAAAAGATGGGACAAAGTGACAATCTATATAATAGTCAAAAATATCATAAACTAATTTTACGTTATTCCTTTTACAAAAAAGTCGTGCGGGGATACCTGTATCAAGATCGCAAGCGTGAACAGCAAAAAGATTACTTGCTCTATTAAGTGATTTTAGTATCCATTTAATCCAACCGATTAGTTTATCAATATTTCTTATGCCTATACCATTTTCAACGCGAGCATCATAAAAAGAAAAATTAACAACATCACTAACTGAAGCAAATGCTTCCTTACATTGCTCAACAGCTGAACCATCACGGTCCCACCCTAAAACTTCCACTTGATAGCCAGCTTCAACTAAAGCCATTATTTCTTTTGTTGAACGAGAATCATTGAAAATACTGGTTCCTCTGACAAATGCAATTGTTTTCATTTAATTTTGTTCCATTCTTTCAAAATAATTTAAATACTATATTTTTATTTTTCTAAAATATCCGCTATTCTTCTACAAGCAAAGCCATCACCATAAGGGTTGCATGCTTTTGCCATAGTATCGTAAACGTCTTGGTCTTCTAATAATAACTTGAAATTCTCATAAATAGTTTGTTCATCTGTGCCAACTAGTTTAAGTGTACCTGCAGCAATACCCTCTGGACGTTCTGTTGTATCACGCATAACAAGCACAGGTTTGCCAAGTGATGGTGCTTCTTCTTGAATTCCACCACTATCAGTTAAAACCATAAAACTTTGGGCGAGAAAATTATGAAAATCAACAACTTCAAGTGGCTCAACAATTCGAATTTTACTGCACCCTTTGAGTTCTTCATCTGCAGTTTGTCGTACAAGTGGATTCATATGAATAGGATATATTGCCTTAACATCGGGATACTCGTCCACTACACGGCGTATCGCACGAAACATATTATGCATTGGTTCGCCTAAATTCTCACGTCTGTGTGCTGTAATCATAATCAAGCGACTGTCTTTAGCCCATTCAAGTTCTGGGTGTGTGTAGTCATCACGCACAGTAGTTTTCAATGCATCAATGGCTGTGTTTCCAGTCACAAAAATTGTATCAGGGTCTTTCCCTTCATTTAAAAGATTCTGTTTCGATACTTTTGTTGGTGCAAAATTATATTTAGAAACAATTGACACTGTTTGACGATTAAATTCTTCCGGATAAGGGCTATAAATATTATATGTGCGAAGACCTGCTTCCACATGTCCCACTGCAATTTGCTTATAAAAGCAAGCGAGAGCAGTTGCAAAAGTAGTAGATGTGTCACCATGAACAAGAACAACATCAGGTCTCACTTCATCAAGGACATCCCCCATTCTATTCAAAATGTTTGTGGTAATATCAAATAGTGTTTGTCCTTCTTTCATAATTGAAAGGTCATAATCTGGTTCCACTTTAAAAGTATCAAGAACCATATCAAGCATCTGGCGATGTTGGCCAGTAACGCAAACTACTGTTTTGATGGTTTTTCTTGATTTAAGTTCATTTACGAGTGGACACATTTTTATCGCTTCAGGTCTTGTACCAAAAACGAGCATAATTGTTTTCATTATTATTTTATCCTTTCAAAAATACAGTTCCTGTGTTCATTGGCAAACTTTACATAAAAGTCAATATTACTCTCCCAAAAGTAAGGTCATATTTTTTTGTTAGTATAACTATTGCTTCTAAAATCCTTTGAAAACAGTTTGGTAATACCTCTCATTGAACCAGCACCATATGTAATATGAAATACTGGAAATAATATTAACATAATTAAAAATTCTTTTATGTCGAGTGCTTGTTTCAGTGAAAACACAATATCCAAAATCAAATATAATAATAATTCTGCACATAACATCATCCAAAAAATCGGATGAAAAAATCCTAAGATACCGAGACACAAAATAGAACCTACAAATAAAAACGGAATAAAATGGCGTATCCCCATTGCTCCTGGGCATAGTTTCATAGTAATGATATTCCACATTCCATTTTTCATCGCCATGGTCGATATCCCTTTGATTGAGTCTCTACAATAATATGAAAGATGAATATCGTTAGATAAATATACCTTGCCACCATTTTTTCTAATTCGATAGTTCATTTCATTATCTTGATTGCGAACTAAGCGTTCATCGTATCCGCCATACTCAGAAAAAACCTTGCGCTTAAAAGCACCAAAGGGCACAGTATCAACATAACCGCTCTCTCCGTTTATTCTGAATTGTGAATTTCCTACTCCAAATTTTGAAGAAAGCATCTTTGCAATAGCATTTCCCATAACGCCTTTTGACTTGGTTTCTGCAACGCCACCGACATTTTCTGCATCAGTTGTTTCCAGATAATAAACACATTTGGAAATATAATCATTAGCATAATCCGCATGAGCATCAAGACGGACAATGTATTTGCCACAAGAATCAGCTATACCGATATTCATAGCATAAGGTACAATTTTGTTTGGATTATCAAGGATTTTAATAAGTGCCGGATACTTATTTTGATAGTTCTTTATTAATTCCACTGTTCTATCTTTTGAGCAGCCATCGACAAATATCCACTCCATATTTTCTTTTGGATAATCTTGTAACAATAAAGAATCAATACACTTTTCTATGTATCTTTCCTCGTTATACACGGGCATAACTACTGAAACTATTATCTCACTGGTCATATTTTTACTTCCCCACTAACCTGTTTCCCGATATTCACAAAATATCGTGTGCCTTTACCAAGACTATATTCACTAAATTAGTTTATACATATATGAACTGACATTTGTCTTCATATAGCAACTAAATCCCATTTTCTTATAGAAGTTAATACCTCTTGCGTTTCCATTCATTACAGATAAAACACAAAGTTGTCTATTATTTTTTTGAAGCACAGAAACAAATTCTTTAACCAAATCCGTTGCTATATTTGAGCCTCGACTTTCTGACTTTACACATATAGATAAAAGGTCTCCTTGTTGAATAGCACTATATTCTTTGATTTTCTCATCGAGAATAACAAGAATGCTTTTTTGCCCTTTACCAGTCACTTTGTTCCATGCTACTTTATTTCCGCTTAATAATAAACACATCATACGAAAAGCAATTCCAAATAGATTATGTTTAAGGTACATTTTAAGACAATTGTTTTTCTCACAGTAATAACCCATACAAAGCCCATTGATTTCTTTATTCTCATTCTCTGATACAAGAAACAACTCTGGAACACTTGACAAATATTCGCAATAATAGTTTTCAAGCAAACGCCCTTTTTCCCCTTTTCCAAGCACAGTTGAAAAACTATCTGGAAAACATTCAAAATGTAACTTTGCTATTTGTGGCAAGTCTTCTTTTGTTGCGTGTCTTATCATAATATTGCCCTCTTAACAATCATTTATTTTTCTTTATCTTCAAGCATAAATTCAAAATCTACTTTATAATTCTTGCCAAGTATAGCAAACACTGTCATAAAAACAATTTTTACATCTCCAAAGAAACTGAATTCTTCAATTCCTTTGAGATTGTAATACATCTTCTGTGGTAATATTTTTTCAATATAAACCTTATCAGCATCATCAACGCCATCAAGCATTTTTGCTTCGTCTTTATAATAAATGCTCGCCAAACTTGTTACACCTGCAGGGAGCAACAATGTTGCCATCATTTCATTGGTATATTCAGCAACATATTTAGGTGTTTCAGGTCGTACACCAACCAATGTTAAATCACCTTGAAAAACATCAATCAGTTGTGCAATTTCATCCAATCTACAATTTCTAATAATTTTTCCAACTCGGGTAATACGACTATCGTTATTAACTGTAACTTGTAAGCCCTTATCGGCGTTCTGTACCATTGTACGGAATTTATGGATGCGAAAACTTCTTCCATACTGCGTAATTCGTTCTTGTCTATAAAAAACAGGCCCTGGAGAATCCAATTTAATTACGATAGCTAAAATCAAATACACCGGTGAAAGACAAACAAGAGCAATAAATGACACAACGATATCAAGCACTCGTTTTATAAACATACTAAATTGACGTTTTTTAATCATGTCATAATAAAATCTTACTTCCTCTGTTTGCATTTCAAATGGAAGTTGTTCCCATTTAACAATCTTCACTTATATGTACTCCTTCACAATATTTGTGTAGTTTTCAATAATATATTCTATATCTTCATCTGTTAATCGAGTATGCAATGGTAATGTAATTTCATTTATAAAATGTGAATATGCATTAGGATAATCTTTAATATCAAATCCTAAATTTTTATATACTGTATGCATTGGAAGTGGTTTATAATGCACATTACATGCAACACCGCACTCTGCCATCTTAACAATAATTTCATTTCGTTGTTCCAATGTAATTCCAGGAACCCAAGTTAGATATAAATGTCCTGAAGATTCTCTCTCGTTTGTATAATGATTGAGTGTTTTTATTCCAAGCGAATGAAATGCAGAATCATATTTAGCAACAATTTCTTTTCGGCGGTTGAGCATATCAGGATATCTTTCAAACTGTTTCAAACCAATAGCAGCAGTAATATCTGTCATATTACACTTATAATATGTACCTACAACATCATATTCCCAGGCGCCTAACTGAATCTTAGCAAGTGCATCCATTGATTGTCCGTGCAAACTTAATAGTTGAAGCTTTTTGTAAATTTTTTCATTGCTCACTCCTGGAATAGTTTTCCAAGTTAATGCTCCACCCTCTGCAGTTGTAAGATTTTTAACTGCATGAAAACTGAAACTTGAAAAATCAGCAACTGAGCCAACCATTTTCTCACGATATTTTGCACCAAAAGCATGCGCTGTATCAGCCATAACTACTATTCTACTAAAAGCAGATTGAATATCATTGTTAGATTTAAACAAATGCTTTTTGCGCTCTACAATTTCAAAGATTCTATCATAATCACATGGAACGCCTGCAAGGTCCACAGGAATAATCGCTTTTGTATTTTCGTTTATTGCTTCTTCAAGAGCATCGTAATCCATTTCAAGAGTATCTTTTTGTGTATCGATTAAAACTATCTTTGCACCAACATGAGCAATAACAGAAGCAGATGCAGTATATGTGTATGCGCAAGTGATAACTTCATCACCTTCTCCAATCCCCATAATCCGAAGTGCCATTTCTGCACACGCGGTCTGAGAATTAAGACAAACACACTTTTCTGTGCTAATCCATTCTGCAATGTTTTTTTCAAGCAATTTGGTTCTTGGACCTGTTGTAATCCATCCTGATTTTAATGTTTCAACAACCTCTTCAATTTCAAGATTACTAATATCAGGAGGACTAAAAGGAATTTTTCTTTTGTTATCGGTCATAGATTTCACCCTCGAACTTACACCTAAATACATATAAAAATTCAATATGGTTAATGTTCTCTTTTTTATGACTTTTCACACGTTCTAGTGTTATAAAAGTATAAAAAATCATATAATTCCACACACATATATACATTATATAATATAACATAAATCACACTTTTTTTCAACAACTATTTGCACTTTAGTTGATTAAAATATAACTAAAAATATGCATTGAATTTTGGTCATCTTTATAACTTGAATTTCATTTTCATTATCTCGGCGTAACAAAAAAACAGCACCCACATAAGTGAGTGCTGTGATTTTTTTGAAATAATGAAATTATCTCTTTGAGAACTGTCTGAGCGTTAAAAAAAACAGTCCGGTGGACTGTTTTTAGCGAAGAGCACCGAGTGCTATGCCGAGGTGCCCGAAGGCCGAAAATGGATGAAAGACGTCCTACAATCAAATATAAATCTAAAATAAAAAAACAACACCCATCGTAAACGATGAGTGTTGAAAAATACATATAGTCTTTTATCTCTTTGAGAACTGAGGTGCACGACGAGCGCCTTTGAGACCGTATTTCTTTCTTTCTTTCATTCTTGGGTCTCTTGTTAAGAAACCTGCCTTCTTGAGTTCAGGACGAAGATTTTCGTCATACTGAAGAAGAGCACGTGAAAGACCGTGACGGATAGCACCAGCCTGGCCTGTAACACCGCCGCCGCCTACACGGCAAACGATATCGAATTTATCAGCTGTTCCTGTAAGAGCAAGAGGCTGACGAACGATGAGTTTAAGTGTTTCAAGACCGAAATAATCGTCGATATCTCTGTCGTTGATTGTGATTTTACCTGTACCTGCATATACACGAACACGAGCTACAGATTTCTTTCTTCTACCAGTACCGTAGAAATATGGATTTGTTTCGTACATAATTTATAGCCTCCCTTTCTTAGAATTCTCTTGTTTCTGGTTTCTGAGCAGCATGCTTGTGCTCTGAACCACGGTATACACGAAGACGAGTGAGAGCTTCACGGCCGATTACTGTATCAGGAATCATACCCTTAACAGCTTTTGTAACTGCGAACTCTGGCTTTGTTTGCATAAGAGTCTTATACTTAACTTCTTTCATGTTACCAACATAACCTGTGTGATGATAGTACATTTTTTGTTCAAGCTTGTTACCTGTAAGAACAACTTTCTCAGCGTTGATGATGATTACGTGGTCACCACAGTCAGCGTGAGGAGTAAATGTTGGCTTGTGCTTACCTCTAAGAAGAACAGCAGCTTCAGCAGCTACGCTACCGAGAGTTTTGCCTGCTGCGTCAAGCACATACCAGTTACGGGTAATATCGCCCTTTTTTGGCATATAAGTTGACATAGAACTTTACCTCCGAATAATTTTTTTCATTGCTCGAAGATTATAGCAAAGCCATTTTAAAAAGTCAACACATTTTTTATAAAATTTAATGAGATAAATATAAATCTTTGTTTTTCTTTAATTTTCTTCGTTTTTCATATATTTTTCTTTTTTATTATTTTTGAAAATATTTGTTTACTTTTACACAAAATTAAGATAGAATGTTGTAAGAAACGACTAGGGGTCATCAAAGCGCAGACTCCTACACAAAAGTTGGTGAAAAAATGCAGAAATTATTAAGTTTAGTTCGTGCAGGCGTTGATAAGTATAATATGATTGAAGACGGTGACAAAATCGGTGTTTGCGTTTCAGGTGGAAAAGACAGTGTTGTTATGCTTTTGTGCCTCATCAATTTAAAGATATTTTATCCAAAAAAATTTGAACTTTGTGCCATTACACTTGACCCTGTTTTTAACGGCAAAGACGCAGACTATTCTGAAATTGAAAAAATTTGTAAAGACAACAATATTGAATATTGCATAAAGAGAACTGAACTCTATCACATCATTTTCGAAGAGAGAAAAGAAAGTAACCCTTGCAGTTTATGTGCTCGAATGCGTCGTGGACTTTTACACGATACTGCAAAGGAATTAGGGTGCAATAAAATAGCACTTGGTCATCACATGGATGATGCCGCTGAAACATTTATTATGAATCTTTTCGGCAATGGTCGTGCAGAGTGTTTTTCACCTGTTTCATATCTTTCAAGAAAAGATTTATATATGATTAGGCCAATGGTTTTTGCCTATGAAACTGACATTACAAAAGTGGCAAACAAAGAAAATGTGCCCATTGTTAAAAGTGAGTGTCCTGCTGACGAAAAGACCAACAGAGAAGACACCAAAAATCTTCTTGCAGATTTAGAAAAGCGTTACCCTGCTTTGCGTCAAAAAATTGTGGGTGGAATGCAAAGAGGAAATATCAGTAACTGGGGTACCAGTGAATAGATACCTATTATATATAAAATTGTTGAAATTGATATATCGATGTGTTAAAATGATATTTAGTATGAAAGAGAGGTATTGTTATGGATATTCTCAACAGAAAACTTATTAAAGAAGAAGCAAAAAACTTTATCAGTCAAGACAGAAAGTGGCTCACTATGGCACTCGCTTGTCTTCCATTAGTGCTCCTTAATGGTGCTATTTCTGGTGGATTTAATTTTGTGTTGAATTTCAGTGAAGACGGTGACGTTTCTTCTTCAAGTTTTTCAAGTGGCTCAAGCTTTGTTGCGTGGTTACTTGTTCCGTTTATGATTGGTGCGGCTGGTTATTTTCTTAACCATCTTCGTGGTGTAAATCCTGATTGGAAGAGCCTTTACCGTGAAGGTCTTGACAACTATGGCATATATTTCAAAGTTGGCGTAGTTACTGAAATTTTCATTGGTCTTTGGTCATTATTATTGATTGTTCCAGGCATTATCAAAACTTATGAATGGTATTTCGTTCATCAGATTATTCACGATAACCCAAATCTTGACGGAAAACAAGCAAGAGATTTGAGTAAGAGAATGACAGAAGGTTTCAAATCAGAAATCTTTATTATGAATATTTCGTTTTTCTTTTGGCTTATGCTCTCTGCGTTGACACTCGGTATTGCTTATCTCTATGTTGGACCATATATGGCTTGCACAAGTGCTATGTATTATGAAAACTTAAAGCATCACGCTATCACAACCGGTATTGCAACTCCTGATGAATTTGGTATTATGCCTATAATTCCAGAAGAAAACAGCGAGTTTAATAATGAAACTGAGGGTAAAGACAATATGAAATATGTTGTAGTTTTATATGATGGAATGGCGGACTACCCTGTTCCACAGTTTGACGGCAAGACTCCTATGATGCTTGCTAAAAAGCCAAACTTTGATGCACTTGCACAGAAAGGTACAGTTGGTCTTGTTAAGACTGTTCCTGACGGAATGAAACCAGGTAGTGACGTTGCTAATATGAGCGTTATGGGTTTTGACCCATCAATTTATTACACAGGAAGAAGTCCACTTGAAGCTGCAAGTATCGGTGTTGACCTTAAAGACACTGATGTTACACTTCGTTGCAATATTGTTACTCTTTCAGACGAAGAAAACTATTCAGACAAGACAATGGTTGACTATTGTGCAGACGATATTTCAACAGAAGAAGCAGAAAAGATTATTGCAACTGTTGAAGAACATTTCGGAAACGATATTTATAAATTCTATAGTGGTGTAAGCTACCGTCATTGTCTTGTATGGGACAATGGTACAACTGACCTTGGTAATATGACACCACCACACGATATTTCAGGCAGAGTTGTGGGCGAATATCTTTCAACAAGCGAAAATGCTACTGACCTTATCAGAATGATGAAAGAAAGCTATGATTTGCTTAAAGACCACCCTGTTAATATTGAGAGAATTAAGAATGGAAAACGTCCTGCAAACTCAATCTGGCTTTGGGGTGAAGGCAAAAAACCTGCGCTTTCACCATTTGAAGAGCTTTATGGCATCAAGGGTGCTGTAATTTCAGCGGTTGACCTTCTTAAAGGTATCGGCAAATGTGCAAAAATGGAAACACCTAACGTTGAGGGTGCAACAGGCTACATAGACACTAACTTTGTAGGTAAAGCACAGGCTGCAGTTGATGCTCTCAAGAATGGTTGCGATTATGCATATATTCACATTGAAGCTCCTGATGAATGTGGCCACAGAAGAGAAGCAGAAAACAAAGTTCGTGCTATTGAAATTATTGACGAACAAGTGCTCCCAATTATATTTGATGGATTAAAGGATTATGATGATTACAAAATTATGATTCTTCCTGACCATCCAACACCTATTGTTACTGCAACTCACGCATCTGACCCTGTTCCATTTATGATTTATCAAAAATCAAAAGAAACAAATGGTGTTGACACTATCAACGAAGAAACTGCAAAAGCAACAGGACTTTTCATTGAGAGTGGCGTTCAGCTTATGAAGAAATTTTTGGAGGACTAATTAAAATGAGTTATAATAGAGATACAATTTGCGTTCAAGGTGCTTACAGACCAAAGAACGGCGAACCACGAGTGCTCCCTATTGTTCAGAGCACAACATTCAAATATGACACAAGTGAAGCAATGGCTAAACTTTTTGACCTTGAACCAGGTTATATGTACACTCGTCTTGCTAACCCAACAAGTGATGCAGTTGCACAGAAAATCACAATGCTTGAAGGTGGTGTTGCAGGTGTGCTCACATCTTCAGGTCAGGCTGCAAACTTCTTCTCACTCATTAACATTATGGGTGCAGGCGACCACTTTGTAAGTGCTGCTACAATTTATGGTGGTACATTCAACCTTTTCAATGTTACAATGAGAAAACTTGGCATTGAAGTTACATTCGTTGACCCAAATGCAAGCGAAGAAGAAATTCAGGCTGCATTCAAACCTAATACAAAGGCACTTTTCGGTGAAACTATTGCAAATCCATCACTTGATATTCTTGATATTGAAAAGTTTGCAAAGATTGCTCACGCTAACGGTGTTCCACTTATCATTGACAACACATTCCCAACACCTATTAACTGCCGTCCGTTTGAATTCGGCGCTGATATTGTTACTCATTCAACAACAAAGTATATGGAAGGTCACGCTAACATCATCGGTGGTGCAGTTATCGACAGTGGTAACTTTGATTGGGAACAGAACGACAAATTCCCAGGTCTTACACAACCTGACGAAAGCTATCATGGTGCTGTTTATACAAAAGATTTCGGCAAAGCAGGTTATATTACAAAAATCGTTGCGCAACTTCTTCGTGACTACGGCTCAACTCCTGCTCCACAGAATTCATATTACCTTAACTTAGGTCTTGAAACACTCCATCTTCGTATGGAAAGACATTGTAGCAACGCTCTTGCAGTTGCAAAATATCTTGAAGCAAACGACAAAATTTCTTGGGTTAACTACCCTGCTCTTCCTGGCAACAAATATTATGACCTTGTTCAAAAATATATGCCAAATGGTACTTGCGGTGTTGTTTCATTCGGTGTTAAGGGTGGCAGAGATGCAGCAGAGAAATTTATGAACTCTTTGAAGCTTGCAGCAGTTGTTACTCACGTTGCAGATGCAAGAACTTGTGTGCTTCACCCTGCTTCATCAACTCACAGACAATTAAGTGACCAAGAATTAGTTGAATGTGGTGTATCACCTGACCTTATCAGATTCTCAGTTGGTATCGAAAATGTTAATGATATTATCGCTGATATTGAACAGGCACTCAGCAATATATAAAAAATTAACGGCAACTCAAACGAGTTGCCGTTTTTATGTTGTGTTTTATTTTATGGCTTTGCTTGTCTTGCAGGTTTATAGCTACAAGTTCCACAAATTCTGTCACCTGCGTCACCTGCTGCTGTTACAATATAACCATGTTCATTAAGACCTGTTGGAATATACTGAGCTGCATAAATTTTAACATCAGGATGCTTTTCATAGAGAAGTTTAACACCAACATCAGATGCAAAAATACACATTACCTTAATATTTGTGCAACCTTCTTTTTTAAGATAGTCAATAGATGCATCAACACTACCACCTGTTGCAAGTGCTGGGTCAACAATAACTACTGGGCCTTTGTCAATGTCAACAGGCATTTTGTAGTAATAAGTTACAGGTAACAATGTTTTTTCATCTCTGTAAAGACCTATATGACCTACCTTTGCAGTTGGTGAAAGACGACGAAGTCCTTCAACCATTCCAAGACCTGCACGAAGAATTGGTACGATTGTAAAATCTTCAGCAAGTACAGGTGAATCAAAATCCGCAAGCGGTGCCTGAATTGGCACTAACTTTGTTTTAAGGTCTTTGAGTGCTTCATAACCCATAAGCATTGTAAGCTCATCTACAATTTCACAGAATTCCTTTGAGCCTGTGTTAATATCACAAAGATGAGTAACTTTATGTGCTACAAGAGGATGGTCATTGAAACTTGTTAAATTCTTTGTAAAATCTGACATAATTACGCCCCATTTCATTTTCTTTATCTCGAATATAATATCACATTTCAACAAATTTGGCAAGCAATTTACAAATTGACACTAAAATTTGCATATGATATAATTATTTTAATGAAAACCATATTTAAGGAGTAATTCTTATGGCAAAAATTATTGTAAGTGGATGTCTTTTAGGTTGCGACTGCCGTTATAAAGGTGATAACTGTAAATGTGATGAGTTGTTGGAACTTGCAAAAAGTCACACACTTATTCCTGTTTGTCCTGAACAATTAGGTGGACTTTCAACTCCACGTGACCCTGCAGAAATTGTTGGTGACAAGGTTATCAGCAATCATGGTAAAGACGTTACCTATGAATACACAAAAGGTGCTGAATTGGCATTGTATATTGCAAAAGTCAACAATGCAGATGCAGTAGTTTTCAAGGCAAATAGTCCTTCATGTGGCAAAGGTATTATTTATGATGGAACGTTTACTGGTAACAAGACAAACGGTAATGGTATTGCAGCGAAAATGTTCTTAAATGCGGGTTTTTCTGTTTTTACTGAAGACGAAATCCCTGAACTCAAAAAAATATTAAAAACATAATTTGAGTTTTTGTCAAAAATATTGACAAAAAAACACAAGATATGGTATACTACACAGGATAACTTGACAATATTAAATACAAAACAAAAAATATAGGCAAGATAAGTATGTAGCGTGTTACATAAAATATCTGTTGCATATTAACCTTGTCAATATTGACAAGGTTTTTATTTTTGTTGTCGGGTAAAAAAATAGGAGGAGTTGTTTTTATGAAACTCATTTATGATGTCAGCGACCGCCCAGGTTTAAGTAAAACCTTGCTTTTTGCTTTCCAACAGATGATTGCAATTATGGCGGCAACTTTACTCGTTCCAATGCTTATGTCAGGTTTTGCTATGAGCAATGGTAACACACTTTATTTTGACCCTGCAGCAGCACTTTTCGGTGCAGGTATCGGTACACTTTTCTACACATTTGCTACAAAGCGCAAGAGCCCTGTTTTCCTTGGTTCTTCTTTCACATTCCTTGGCGCTTATGCAGCAATTATTGGCATGAACTACGGCTACTGGGGTGTTATTATCGGTATCACTCTTGCAGGTCTTGTTTATGTTGTTCTTGCAGCAATTATTAAACTTGCTGGCTCAGGTTGGGTTAACAAACTTATGCCTCCTGTAATTGCTGGTCCTATTGTTACTATTATCGGTCTTTCACTTTCAAGTACAGCTACTGGTTGGATGTCAACTAACGGTGGCCCTGATTACAACCTTGTAACAATTCTCGTTGGTGCAATTACATTCTTTGCTATTGTTATTGTATCTGTTAAGGGTTCAAAAAATCTTCGCCTTATTCCTTTCATTATCGGTGTTGGCGCAGGTTATATTTTCGCTCTTATTCTCACTCTTATCGGCAACGCTGCTGATATTGCTGCTCTTCAGATTTTGAGCTTTGACTCATTCAAAGCAGCATTTGACCCATTCACAATTCAGTCAATCGTTGATTATCCTAAGTTCACATTCCTTCAGGCTATGACAGATAAGGTTGATGGTATTCTTCCTATTGACGCTGCAGCTATTGGTAACATTGCTATCACATTCGTTCCAATCGCTATTGTTGAACTTGCTCAGCACATTGCTGACCATAAGAACCTTGGTACTCTCATTGGCAAAGACCTTATTAAAGACCCAGGTCTTGACAGAACACTTATCGGTGACGGTGTTGGTTCAATCATCGGTGGTTTCTTCGGTGGTGCTGCTAATACAACATACGGTGAATCAATCGGTTGTGTTGCTATCACAAAGAATGCTTCAGTTATTTCAATCGTTACAGCAGGTTTCGGTTGTATGATTCTTTCATTCTTCACACCATTCGTTGCTCTTATCAACTCAATTCCTAAATGCGTAATGGGTGGCGCTTGCGTTGCTCTTTATGGTCTTATTGCAGTTTCAGGTCTTTCAATGCTCAAAGATGTTGACCTTGGAAAGAGCAAGAATCTCTATATTGTAAGTGCAATTCTTGTTATCGGTATCGGTGGTCTTTCACTTAACTTTGGTTTCAACCCAATTACAAATGGACCACTTGTTCAGGTTACAGCTCTTGCAACTGCTCTTATCTTCGGTATCATTACTAACGTTATCGTTAGCACAGGTAAAGATAGAAGCGAAGAAGACGAAGCTGACGCTGAATAATCAGTCTTAAATAATTAGTCCCCGTAGTACAAACTACGGGGATTTTTCATACCTAATTGACATAAGATTCATTTTTTATTATAATATAGTTTAGATTTTAAGAAAGGAAGAAACACAAATGAGCATCAGTCTTGAAAATAGAGTTTTATTATCTCTCATTGCTAAAACATCCTTCAATAAAGATGTAAATTTCTTAATAGATAATGAAACAATAGAAGATGTTGATTGGAATGTTATTTATTCTGAAAGTATTCATCAGACTGTTGTGTTATTTGTTTCAAATGCTATTTCCCCTTATATTCACCTTATACCAAAAGAAGTTTTGGGTAAATGGCTTGCTTCAAGTGGTAAAACATACACTAAAAACTCAATTGCTTTTAATAATCAAAATAAAGTTGTTGATTTTCTCAACAATAACAATTACAAATATGTAATATTAAAAGGTCCTGTTTCTTCATCATATTATGAAAACCCTGATATGAGAATGTTGGGTGATGTGGATATTTTAATTGAAAAAGATAAGACTGTTGAAATTGTAGAAAAACTTCAAAACAAATTTGGTCTTATAAAGCATAGTGACATTGAGCATTACTGCCACATTTCAATGCATAGCAAAGATATGATGGTTGAGGCACATTTCGAAATACCTGGAATCCCAGATGGGAATAAAGGTGAATATACAAAAAAAATTGTAAAAAACATTCTCATTGATGCAAAAGAGATGGAATTTCAGTCATCAAAATTTTCTGTGCCAAATGACCTTTTTCACGGAATTATTATTCTTTTGCATATGCTACACCATATGACGGGCGAAGGTTTAGGACTTCGTCATTTATGCGACTGGGGTGCGTTCGTCAATAAAACCTCTGAAATGGCTTTTTGGGATACTGAAATGATACCATATCTTAAAAAGGTGGGACTTTATACATATACAAGCATCATAACTTCAGTATGCAAAAAATATTTTGGTATTGATACTCCTCAAGGCCTATTTGTTGCAGATGATGATATCTGTGAAGAAATTATGATTGATATTTTACAAAGCGGAAATTTGGGTAAAAAAGATGAGCAATACACAAAAAGTGCTTTGCTTATTTCTCAAAGTAGTAACGTAAAAGAAAACAAATCTAATTTTACGATTCTTTTTGAAAAACTAGATTCTGCTGTCAAATCACACTGGCCTTGGCTTGAAAAATGGAAAATCTTTTTACCGGTAGCATATATTTATTTTGCTCTCAAATATAATATTAAGGTTTTGTTAGGAAAGCGTCCTGCAATTAGTTCTCTTATTCCTGATGCAAGCCGCAGAAGAGAAGTTTATGATAAATTAAAAATTTTTGAGGATACAAAACAATGAGCGAAAATATAAAAAAAGTTTCACTTAAAGATATATATCCAATTATACAAGAACAGCTTGATAACAACGGAACGGTTGAATTACCCATCACTGGAACAAGTATGTTTCCCTTGCTTATTCAAGGTCGCGACTCAGTCGTAATTGCAAAATGTGATACCGCCAAAAAGGGTGATATTATTTTTTATCGTCGTGATGATGGGCATTTTGTTCTGCATCGCATAATTGGAAAAGATGAGAACGGATATATTCTTTGTGGCGATAATCAAGTTTTAAAAGAATATGGGATTTGTAACAAGCATATTATTGGCATTGTAAAATACATCAACAGAAAACGTAAGAATTTTTCTGTTGAAAAGATTTCATATAAAATTTGCTCCCATCTATGGATTATCCTTTTGCCAATAAGAAACATAATTTTATTCCCGATAAGAAGAATTAAAAAGTTTTACAAATAAAAAGCCGTGTTTAGTTGTTACTAAACACGGCTTTTTATTAGAAATACATATTTAAAAATCTTTCAAGACAATACATTTGCCATTTTTGATTTCCTGTAAACTTACTCATATCTAAATCCTTTTTAAATTCTGGACGAGTTGGACCTTTCCAATTTGCAAAATAAGCATCAACTGGTCTTGGCATTGGCACTTTAAACGGAACAGAAATTTCAGGATATTTCTTTGCCATAAGCTCACGGATTAAATACTTTGGTTCGCCATTGCGAACTCTTTTTAAATCGAGCTCATCTGCCATTTTAAGCTTTGCATATGGGTCATAATAAGGCATACCCGCAACCTTAAATGCATTCAGATACGAACTTGATGACTCGATAGAAAAAACATCATCCATAAATGTTAAAAAGTCTATATTGTTACCTTGACGATATCGTTCAAAGAGATATTCCGTATCAACAGGTTCAACTAGAACATCTGCGGGATTAGTAAATGTATAACGCTCAACGAACTCATCAAATGTCCAGTCCTTAGCAAGAAGGCCATCCATACCACCAAAAATCAAATCACTACTCTCGCCTACGAACATTATTTCAATACCATCTTTTTTTGCTTGAAGTGCACCTTGCAATATTTGAGGTTCAATAGAATGTACAGGTGCGCCTTTAGACTTCATGCAAGCATCTAAATGGGATTCTACTGTTTCCCAAGTGATATCAACATAATGCAAATTTAAACCATAATACTTTGCATAATACTCTGCTCTTGCCAATTCTTCAGACTGATATTCACCACCTAAAAATCTAAATGTATAAGCATCACTACCAGATAAATAAGATGCTACAATGGCAGAGTCCATACCGCCTGAAAGTAAAATTCCCTTCTTTTTACCCTCAAACTGTTTCATCTGCTCTGCGATATTTTCACCAATTTCGTCAGCTGTCTTAACTAAAATTCTTTCGCTATCAGCAAGTGGCACAATATTCTCATGTATCAAGCCTTCTTTAAAATTCTTATTTGTGTCCTCAATATAGCGAAAAGCCATATAAGAACTCATACAATAATTCTTGTCAATGCTCATAAAATTCGCCTCTCTGATTTTATAATCAATTATTTAACATCATGCAACTCATCTTTGCGAATTGCTTGCAATGCTTGTGTAATCTTTGTAGAAGAAATGCCCTTAGTATATGGGAAATATATTATTTTTATTCCTTCTTTTGCAAAGTCTTTTTCATATTGTTGCCACTTTTCTGTTCCGTACCAATCGTCACCAACAAACAAAACTGATGCGCCAAGTTTTTTGCATGCAGCTAATTTATCCATATCATACTGTGGCACTGCTGCATCAACATATTTGCAGCTTCTTACAAGTTCTATACGGTCTTCAAAAGGAATCATTGATTTTTTACCCTTGTAGCTTACAAGTTCATCAACCGTAACGCCTACAACAAGCTTATCACACAATCCCTTTGCATTTTTAAATAAATTTAAATGGCCTACGTGAAACAAATCATAAACACCTGTAGTATATCCGATTATCATTTTAAACACCTCATTTAATAATTATCTACCTTGTATTTTTTCTCTCATACGCTTTTTGTATAAAAGTTTTCTCTTAACTCGTTTACCGATTTTCTCATAAACTGCTCGGCAGAACTGTTTGGTCGACATTTTTTTCCAAACTCTTTTCCACTCGTTTTCAAGCAATTCTGCTTCGACATCAACATTATCCCACTCTGGATAGAAGTACATTTCTTCAACGTGAGAGAAAATACCACGGTCTACATCATACAAATCTTTTTCTAACAAATTACGTGTTTCATATGGGTCAAAAACTACATCATACAGCTCTTTTTTCTTACCCTCATTTGAATAAATAAATTTGTAATTGTTATGTACAATTGCAAGTTTTCTATGAAGCTGAGCGTAATAAGCAGAATCAATATAAACAAATTCACGTTTAGGAATTTCTCTCTCAAAAATAATATTATATAAATCAATATTACAAGTCGGATAATCAATAACCTCTGAATTTTCTAAACGAGGTGTAATAAGTGGTATTGCAGTTGCTTGCTCATATACATCAAATCCATATGCAAGTTTACCATGCACGCCATTCATATTACCATGGTCAGCAGTAATAAAAATGCAATCATCATCATAATGCTCTCTAACCATGCCAACAAACCAGTCAAAAAGGTCCATATCTGTGCCATAACCAGTTCTTCCGTTGAAAACATGTGGCAAGTGTATCCATGTAAAAGTATTCTGAGGTAATGCAGCAATCTCTTTTATGCAATTTTCAAGTTTTTCACATGTTTCTTTTTCAACTTGAGGATTAGCAATTATTTTTTGGCCTGTAACTGCATGAACACCTGTAGGTTGTTTAATACGGTCCAGCAAGTGAAAAACAGTATCGTCACTATAACACTCTGTGTAAGATTTTGCAGATTTAACGAGAGATTTATCCCAAATAATGTGGCACTCATATCCCAACTTTTCTGCCTTGTGGAATAAAGTTTCTCCTCTAAAAATTTCGTCCTCAGACAATCTTCTATATGTTTGAATATTTGTTTCCATTGCATACAATCCTGTAAACATTCCAAACCATGACATAGCTGAAGATGGTGATGAAGCATAATGGCGGTTAAATATTGTACCCTTTGCTGCCAACTCATCTATGTTGGGTGTCTTCCAATATTTATTGCCATATGTTGGAAGGTAAAATTTACCCATTGCATCTTTAGATATCAGAATTATTTTTTTGTGTTCCATATATTTTTCTTCCTTTGCTTGATTATTTTGATAAATTACTTTTTTTCAATAATTTTGATGTAATTGCCTTTATTATGTTTAAAAACATATTTTTTTCTTCTTTATTTAATCCAAACATTAACATTGTAACGACAAATGTGCCACCCATAATACATGCTTGTACAACAAGTGAGAACCAACTATAACCTATCCAAAAATATTCAATTACATATCCAAATACAACAGTAAGGGTTAACGCCCAAATAATACCTGAAAATGTATCTTTTAAATATTTAAATATATGTAAATCAAATAGCTTTTTAAAATAAATAAGACGAACTATAGTATAAACTATAATCAATCCTAAACCAGTAGCAATAGCAGCACCATACATTTTCCACCAACCTACAAACACAATTGTAAGAACAACGTTTACAAGTGCACCTACCAAATATGCATATGACAAGAACTGATGTTTGTTAAACGCACGACAAACCGTCTCTCCTATTGAAAGAATGCTTGGTAATAATGAGGTTGCTCCAAGAACAACAAATATTCCATAAGCGCCTAAATAGTCCTCACCTATCCACAAAAATATAAATTCCTTACCAAGAACCAAAACGCCTGAAAACAACAGTCCGTAAACCATTAAAACAAGTCTACCTGCTTTAGTCATAAATCCTTGAACTTCTTTTTCACCCCCGTCAGTAACAGCAAAGCGTGTTGCCCTTGGAAGTAAAACGTCACGTACCGATACAGATACATTTTCAACTATATTATGCAAGTTCATAGCTACGCTATATACTGCAACAACGGCTGTACCCATCATTGCTCCTAATATGAGCTTATCAACTGTCCAATATAATCTTGCTGCAATTGCCTGAATAAACAAAAATCCAGTAAAAACAAGCAATTCTTTGACTTCTGCAAAACGAATTTTACATTTCAAGAAGCTTACTGACTTTTTTGCATAAAAATTATATGCTAAAAATCCAACAACCTCAAACGCAAATAGCACCGCAGTATATCCCACACTATCTGCGCCTATCATAATTACAGCAATACATACCACTTTACCAAAAATGGTCTTAGCAATTCTAATAACTCTTGGAATAATAAACTTTTCTATACCAGAAAGTGCACCAATATAAATTTGACTATAAACAGATAAAGCAGTCGTTCCTAAAACAAATAAAAACAGAATGTGTGCTTTTTCAAGTTCCTCTGCAGTAAATGAAGCCTTATATGTAACATCTATTAAGAAATACATTACTGAACCAATAGCTAACACTATGCCGGCAAGAACTTGATATATTCTACGAGCGGTATAAAGGAACTCATCACGGCGTTTTAAATCACCTTCAGATTGATATTTAGCTGTAAATCGTACAATTACTGAACTAAAGCCTAAGTCTAATATAGCTAAATTGTTAACAAATGAGCCAATAGATTCATACAACCCATATTCACTTTGACCTAACTTCTGTATAATTATAGGATTAAGTAATAAGGATGAAACTAGTCCTATTGCAATTGCAATGTAATTCAGTATCAGTCCAAGTTTAAATTCATTTAACGGTTTTTTAGCCTTACTCACTCAATAAAACACTCCTGATAAAAAATATAAACTCAAATTACATCATCGTCGTTCTTTATTCATAGAATAAAACACTATAACCGCCAAACATAACAATCCTACATAAAAGGCTAATCCTCGTGAAATTGTAAGAACATCACGGCGTGGGAATGAGAAAAGAACAATAAAAGCTGCTACTTGAGCAAAAGTTCCCAAGTTACCTAAATCATCCCTGTTCTCATTTAAAAATTTTGCAATGATATAACCGATAACGACAAGCGCTATTATACCAAACCAACCGAAATTATAGTATGCTTCAGCCGGAGCTGAGAAACCTGGTCCAAAGTTCATATCCAATGTTCGCATTAACCAGCCTGCCATACCTGCATATTTAACAGCAATATGTGTACCGCCAAAAATATTAGGGAATACACCAAGTAATCCAAAGAAATATGACTGACCATAATGATAATCAAATGCGTATGGTATTAACTGCATCATTTTAACCATTGGGAACGCACTCCAGCCCAAATTCACCATTGTTTGTGTAGCAGATGCCACTACACCTTCAGATGCAACTGAATCTACAATAGCAGAAACAGTTAAACCGCCAGTATTTCTCTGTTGACCAATAATAGGAACAATCAAAATAAACAAGAATCCTCCCAAAAACATAAGAACCGATGAGAGTCTTTTTTGGCTTTTTGATTTTACATTTTTATTTATTAACCAAAGTAAAACCATTAAATACGATATTGGCTCACTGCGATTGCCAACAGATAGATTCATAATAATTATCGCAAGGGCAAGACACATAAAAAATCTGCGTACTGCTTTATTGTTTTTGTATGCTACTACCTGCATAAATAAAACATATGGAAAAAAGTATCCAATCATATCAAAAAGTTTTGACCAACTAGTGCTACCAGAAATAGATGCAAATGCATCTGCATATCCAACCTCTTGGTAGGTACCAATAATCTGTGACCACATTATTAGATAACAAACTCCGGTTATTGGAACTAAAAATAGCCCCAGATTTTTCATGCTTTGAGTATAATCGATAGGTGTTGCTAAACTACGCTTATACTCCAATCTAGTTTGACGCTTTGTTTTATAGAAAGCCCACAATATACCATAATGCATACCGATAAAGCACAAAATAGTAAATAAGTAAGCTTTGTTAACATCTCGCACAGGGTCTGATACATATAAATCTAATGTAGTCTGTGGCATGGCGTTAAATGCATGCAGAAAACTTTGTCCTAATAAAAGAACATAATAAGCAACTTCATACATAAATATTAGCGACAAATATTTCCCAGTAATGGCTTTTAGCGAAATTGCACACCACGCTAAAACTGCTATTCCCATAAAACCGATTATTCTAATGTATTCTACCCCTGCGCCGTCATTTGTAATTGTTTTGGCAATAACTAAAAATGCAAATAACAATATCAATGTTACAATGCGAATACTACGATATTTTTTCAAATCGGTTCTCCTTTCACAATAAACTTTCAATATAGAATATAATAATTAATCATTCCAAGTAACACTTAAAAATCCGTGTGTTATTCTATCCTCTTCTTTTGGCAACTGCATATAATCGCTACCGAATTTAACTGTAAGAACTGCATCCGTATTATTGGGTATAGCATAGTTTTTGCCTTCAAAAACATGATACTTAACAGGTATAACATCATCGATTTTTATCTTATCATTAACTATACCCGCACCAAAATAAGACGCCGCATAATCCTGATTAGTTTTCCCAACTATCTTTAATAGTTTAGTAATTAAACTATTAACAACGGAAATTGGTAAGATCCTCACTGGAAACATTAAACAATCTTTTAAATTTCGTATTCTTCTCTTATGAATTTTTCCAGTCCTTGTTGAGTCTAACAGGCGTAGAACAAATGCCAATACTCTGTACTTAAAGCTACTATTCTCATCTACAAAGTCCATTGGAAAAACATCAACAAAGATACCTTTATGTGAATCTACAAACTGTGAATTCTTTTCTATACAGCTTGTATTGTTTTTTCTAACCTTTGTAAAAATAACGCTGCTATTCTTTTCTGTTTTATAGTTTTGAATAAAGAAATCATCGTTAGGATTTTCTTTAACATATTGCAAAAATTCATCATAATCCTTACGTAACATAGCAATATCTAAATCATCATCCCATGGAATATATCCATTGTGACGTATAGCACCTAACAATGTTCCGCCATGTAACCAGTATGATAACTTGTTTTTTTCACAAATCTCTACAATATAATCTAATGCTTCAATTTGTGTTTTTCTCAAATGATTTATATCATAAGTCATAAACAAACTTACCCCTAATTATTGAATATATATATTATACAATTCCTCTACGGCATCTTTAACATCATATTTATTATCTTTAAGAGCCTTAATATATAATGATTTATCTTTGCTCATGCTATCTTGTGTTTCAAAAATAAACTTTGCCACATTTGCAGGGTCATCAAATATTGAAAAATAACGAACAAATTCATCACCAAATGCAATATCTTTGGTAATACTATCTGACAAGAAGCAAGGTACACCTGCTGCTATAGCCTCCATAGCTGCACCAGGAACTCCCTCTTGAATAGATGTCATAACGAACATACTTCCAATAGAAAGAAGCTCTGGAACATTATCACAACGGCCAAGCAAAACTGCTTTATCATTGAGGTTTAATTTATCAATTTTTGTTTGAAGTGCGTCCTGTTCTCCCCCTGCTCCTGCAATTAAAAGCTTTGAATTAGAGTTTAATTTTACATATTCATTATATATGTCAATTAAAAACGACTGATTTTTTACCGGAAGCAAATTACCCACATGAATAATTACTGTTTGCTCAGGTGAAACGCCATACTTTTCTCTGACTTCATCGGTTGAAAGTTGATTATATTTTTCAATTTCAATGGCATTGTGTATATAATGAATTTTTCCTTTTTCTACTGCACTTTTACCAAACAAATAAATTGCACCGTCTGTACTGCAAGAAATTCTGACATTGGCAAATATCGCAAGCAACCAACGATAAACAACCAGCGCCAAGCGTCTATGTAATGGCCATTTTGCAACTGTTGATTCCAATGGACCAGACCTTGAATGAGCAATTCTAACCTTTGCACCACCTAATTTTGCCGCAATCATTGTTACCGCAGAAAATGTTGATAAGTGTGAATGCACCACGTCATAATTATTATCTTTTATTATCTTACTTACTTTTATAATATATTGAATAAGATTTTTCGCACTTGGATGTGGAATAGTATAAAACCTACTGCCTAATTTCTCTGCAGTTTCTGTATAAAAATGAGGTCCATCTGACATAAGTAAATAATCATAATATACACCCTTTTCATACATTTTCTTTTGCATATCAATATTTCTTGATTCTGCTCCACCCTTATTTAACTTTGACAATATATGAAGTACTCTCATATATACACCTCAAACATATCTTATCTATTTATCATACTATCACGAAAATCCGTATAGAATGATACACGCTTTGCATCTAACTCTGCGCGATTATATTCATTATTTGCTTTATTAAAACTATATTTTGCTTGGTTTTTCATCTCTTCAGCTGCATAGATGTTACAAATACAATCAGCCATAATTGATGGTATTTTATTTGCATTAGACTTTGAAACCAAGTAATTTTTATTAACTAATTCCGGATTACCACCGACTTTAATTGCAACACACGGTAACCCTCTGCTCATAGCTTCAAGAAGTGCTCTCGAAAGTCCCTCAACAGTACCTGACTGAATATAGACATCTAAATTGTCAAACCAGTCAAAAATGAGATTATGTGAAACAACACCTGCAAAATTAATTTTGTCTTCAACTCCACATTCTTTAGCAATTGCAGCTAATCTTGTTGTATCTCCGCCACCTGCTAAACGATATTCAACAGTTATTCCCAGACGTTTTTCAACTTCAGGAATAGCACGGATAACAAATTCTTGTCCTTTATATGAAACATCAACTGCACCTGCTGTGCCAAGCACAAGTTTTTTGTTCATATTATTTATTTTATTTAAACGATTTTCTAAAACTTTTGTGTCTGTTGGTTGTAACGCAACGTCAGAAATTGCACAACACTTATTCTTATTAGGATAGCGACTTTGCAAAAATTCTTTTGTTACATAAACTACGTGTGTTGCACTTTTCACGGCTTGTCTTGTTATATAGTAAGCCGGAAACGCAGCAAGCTTGCCTTTCAAACTATAATTCCAATATGAATCAAGAGCACATCCTACAACCTCAACCAAATACGGCTTGTTCATTCTTCGTGCTATTTTTATTGCCTTTAAGCCGTTTATACTTGGCAAACGGATAACAACTGCATCTACACTACATATTTCACTTTCAAGACTTTCACCTGTTTTTATAGAAATATTTTCTAAATCGATTTTGCTATATGTTGTATTAACTTGATTTTCATCTATAATTCTACCAATAACAGAAAGATTTTCAAAAACAGACACATATCTTTGCAAAACTTCGTTAGCAAGGCCACCAGGGGAATAAAGATTATTTTCAATACAACGGAATTTATGGTCGTGGACAAATACTGCTTTCATTTTATACCTCTGTTACCCTTGATTTAATTTTTCTTGCAGGAGCACCAACATATACTCCGTTTTCTTCGGTGTCGTGAGTTACAACAGAATTTGCACCTATAATGCAACCACTTTTAACCGTAACACCAGCCAAAATTGTAGCTTTTGCTCCTATCCATACATTATCTTCGATAACTACAGGCGAAATTGAAACACCCTGGTCTTTTATAGGAATACTGACATCATCAAAATTGTGTGATGTAGCCATAATGGTAGCACCATGTGCTATTGAAACATCATTTCCAATTTTTATGCCAACTTCTCCCTTTGAGCCGCTCTCCATGTAGCACATAGGATGAATAGATACATTATCACCAAATGTCATAGTTTGTGGATTCATTATGTATGCACCATCATAAACTGCAACATTATCACCACAATTTATTGCAAGAGCTTTTATTAAAGCATATCTTTTAACAAGGCCTATTTTTCCTTGAGAATTTCTATCCTTTTGAAATACTTTTTTTCTAATAGAACAAGGCAACGCACCGTACAATTTTGCCAAAATGTTGATAACAGGCTTAAATTTCGCAAACTGTTCACGGCCTCTTATATTTTTTTGATTTTGGTTAAATTGTTCCATCTTTGCACCACCTAAAATTAAAGATTTTCTTTATACCACTCGATTGCGAGCTTAATTCCGTCCTGGAAACTGTAATCAGGTTCGTAACCTAAAAGTCGTTTTGCTTTGCTGATGTCAGCGTTTGAGTGTTTTATATCACCCTTACGGTCAGGGCCAAAGTTTGGCTCGATATCAACACCTAAAGCTTTGGTAAGACCGTAATAAATGTCGATTAAGTACTCACGACCACCATAAGCAATGTTATATGCTTCACCAGCTGCTTCACTTGGAGCAAGACAAGCTTTAAGGTTTGCTTCGATAACATTATCGATATATGTAAAGTCACGGCTTTGCTTACCATCACCGTTAATTGTTGGTGTTTCACCATTCAAAAGGAGCTTTAAAAACTTTGGAATAACTGCTGCATAAGCACCGTCAGGATCCTGGCGACGGCCAAAAACATTGAAATATCTCATTCCGTATGTATCAAGTCCGTAAAGTTTTGTATAGAGCTTGCCCCATTCCTCGTCACAACGTTTTGTGAGTGCATAAGGCGAAAGAAGATTACCCTCTCTACCCTCATATTTAGGAAGATTTGGTTCATCACCATAAACTGATGAGCTTGATGCATATACAAACTTCTTGACGCCATTCTGTCGTGCTGCTTCCATCATATTAAGAGTACCTTCAATATTGTTTTTACAATAGAACAAAGGCATTTCGATTGAACGAGGAACACTGCCCCAAGCAGCCTGATTAAGAACGAAATCCACGCCCTCACAAGCTTTCATACAAGTGTCAAGGTCTTTGATATCCCCTTTTATAAATGTATAGTTAAGGTTGTCAAGGAACATATCAACATTCTCTTGTTTACCTGTTGAAAGGTCGTCAAGTGCCTTCACTTTATATCCCATATTAAGTATTGCTTCGCAAAGGTTTGAACCGATAAATCCTGCTGCACCTGTTACGAGAAACACTGAATTTTCAGGAAATTTCAAATGTTTGTAACCCATAATTATAATCTCCAGTAATTATATCCTGCTTTTTCATATTCTTTACGGTCAAGAAGTCCCTTAATATCCGCAAGAACCTTTGTAGAATTATCCCCTGTTTTGAACATTTTATCAAAGTCAGTTTGTGTTAAATCTTTAAATTCTTCATGAGCAACTGCAAGGATTACTGCATCGCAATCTTTAATTGTTGACATATCAACAAATTCCATACCATAAAGCCATTTTGCTTCATCAGAATCAGCACAAGGGTCAGCAACTGTTGCAGTAATTCCATATTCTTTAAGTTCATTATAAATATCGATAATCTTTGTATTTCTTGTATCTGGACAATTTTCCTTAAATGTGAAACCAAGAATTGCAATCTTTGCACTCTTAATTGCTACATCAGCTTTAATAAGGTTCTTAACGATACTTTCAGCTACATATTTACCCATATCATCATTGATTCGACGACCTGAAAGGATAATTTGACTATGGTAACCTAATTGCTCTGCTTTATATGTAAGATAGTATGGGTCAACACCGATACAATGTCCACCAACAAGACCTGGGAAGAATTTAAGGAAATTCCATTTTGTGCCTGCCGCTTTAAGAACTGACTGTGTATCGATGCCCATTTTATTGAAGATAATTGAAAGTTCATTCATAAATGCGATATTAATATCACGCTGACTGTTTTCAATAACCTTTGCCGCTTCTGCAACCTTAATGCTTTCAGCACGGTGAACACCTGCTTCAACAACAAGTTCATAAACCTTTGCGATTTCGTCAAGTGATTCGTCGTCCATACCTGAAACGATTTTCACGATTGTTTCAAGACGGTGCACCTTATCACCCGGATTGATTCTTTCAGGTGAATAGCCAACTTTAAAGTCAACACCACATTTAAGGCCTGATTCCTTTTCGAGAATTGGAATACAGATGTCTTCTGTAACTCCAGGATATACTGTTGATTCATAAACTACGATTGAACCCTTTGTAAGATTACGACCAACGATTGTTGATGCACCCTCAACAGGTGATAAATCCGGTGTATGGTCATCATTTACAGGTGTTGGTACTGCAACGATATGGAATTTTGCTTCCTTAAGCTTTGATTCGTCAGCAGTAAATTCAACTGCACATGCTTTAATTGCATCGTCACCAACTTCATTTGTTGGATCGATACCATTTTTGTATAACTCGATTTTCTTAGCGTTAAGGTCAAAGCCAACAACTTTTACTTTCTTTGAGAAAGCAACTGCGATTGGCATACCAACATAACCAAGACCAACGAGTGAGATTTTTTCTTCGCCGTTAACAATTTTTTCGTAAAGTGACATTTTTATCTATTCCTTTCATTTGTTTACATATTTATTTATTACATTAATATATGTATCAACCACAATGTTGCGGTCAAATTCATTTTCAATTTTAAGTCGTCCTTTTTTACCCATTTCGCATTTCTGCTCCTGTGATAATGAAAGGAACTTATCCACTACATTTTTTATGTTTTCTGCATCCTTTACAGTAAATCCGAATCCGGTTTCACCTTCGTCAAAGGTTTCTTCACAGCCCGGAATGCGTGATGCAAGAATTGGTCGTCCTGACGCTGCACCCTCTAAAAGCACATTTGCCATACCCTCGTGATAAGAAGGAAGAATAACAGCATGTGAATCCTGTAAAAACGGTCTTACATCCTTATGGAATCCCGCACAATTTACATTTTTAAGGTCAGAGAAAGGATTTTCCGAGCCATATTCAACATCACCGACAATTGTAAATTGAACATTATCGTTATCCCGATACTGTTTGGCAACCTCGGAAAGCTCAAATACACCTTTATCCTTAATAATTCTTCCAACAAACACAATGTTTGTTTTTTCACTCTGTGGGTATTCCATATATGAAAATTTTTCAGTATTAACACCTGAGCCAGGAAGAAGGATCACATTTTCACCAACAATTTTTTTGTGCTTAAAAAATTCAAGGTTTGACTTATTCTGGAAGAACACACATTTTGCTTTTTTGCACCCTATTTTATAGAGCATAAGCATTATTTTCTGGAGTAAACCTTCATCCTCAATAACACCAAGTCCCGTTACATTTGAAATGTATGGGATATTGAGAAGCCCACAAGCCATACCACCATAAGAATTTGGTTTTACTGTATATGTAAGGACAACATCAGGTTCCTGCTCTTTTAAAAGCTTTATATAGCTTAAAAACAACTTAAAATCCTCCAACGGATTTGTTCCGTGTCGTGATGATGCTGTTTCAATGACCCTTGCACCAAGGTCAGTTATCTCGTGATTTCTTGCACTCCTCGGAATACTGACAAGGACTTCGTTTTCTGCATCAACCAATGCTTTTACAAGCTCTGTACGGAATTGCACAATAGTTGTAACATCATTTGCCAAAATTAAAATTTTTTTCATTTTGTATAGTTTTCTTTCACTTTTTCTATAATTGCTTTTGAGTCAATTGAATATTGCTGTCTTAAATATTTCTGACTGCCAACGATACAAGAGTATCTGTCATCAAGTGCAACTCTTACAAGCTTTGCTTTAACATCTGTTTCTTCAGCGAGGACTTCTGCTACCGCTGAGCCAAAGCCACCACTTAAATTATGCTCTTCAACAGTGATGATTGTGTCATACCGTGATGCACATTCAATAATAACTTCCTTATCAATTGGCTTAACTGTTGGGAAGGTATATACAGTAGGTATAATTCCTTCTTCTGAAAGAATTTTACAAGCTTCGTCAACCTCGTCAAAAATTGCACCTGTTGAAAATATTGCAATTTTTTCGCCATCCTGAATTTTAATTGCCTTGCCAATTTGGAAGTTTTCTATGCTTTCGTGAATCTGTTTTTCTCCGCCTCTGCCGAGTCTTAAATAACAAGTGCCAGGAGTTTCATAAATTGCTTTTGTAGCACAAGCGGCCTCCACCAAATCGCCAGGGGCTACAACAGTTACGTTAGGTAATGCACGCATAATTGCAATATCTTCTGTTGCGTGGTGACTCATACCAAGTGAGCCATAAACAAAGCCACCGCCAACACATACAACTTTAACATTTGCGTCGTGATAAGCACAGTCATTTCTGATTTGCTCAATACAACGAAGTGTTGGGAAATTACCGATAGAATAGGTATATACAACCTTACCTTGCATTGCAAGACCTGCTGCAATAGATGTCATATTCTGCTCGGCAATACCTGCATTGATAATCTGGTCAGGTAATTCATCCCAGAAAGGCTTTAAAACGCCAAATCCAAGGTCACCTGTAACTATATATACATTTTTATCTTTTTTTGCTATTTCAAGTAAGGTTTTAACAAATGTATCTCTCATTTTGTTACCTCCTTATTCTCGTATGGGTCAACTACGCCTTCAGGCATTGCAGCGTGTAATTCTTTCAAAGCACCGTCATATTCTTCGCCCTTGTGTGGGAAACGGTAATGCCAGAGAATATCATTTTCCATAAATGAAATTCCGTTACCCTTAACTGTATTTGCAATAATAACAGTTGGCTTATCCTGTGATTTTTTTGCATCATTCAATGCATTACGAAGTTCATCGTGATTATGACCGTCAATGTCATACACATTCCATCCGAAAGCCTTCCATTTTTCTGCAAATGGTGATAAAGCAAGTGTATTGTCACAGTAATCAAGACTCTGCATTTTATTGTGGTCAACAATTACAACAAACTGATTGAGTTTGAAATGGTTTGCAAATAAAGCCATTTCCCAGATTGAGCCTTCGTCACATTCACCGTCACCAACGATTGCATATGTAAAATAAGGCATCTTCTCAAGCTTTGCATTAAGAGCAATACCACAAGCCATACAAGCACCATGTCCCAATGAACCCGTTGAGATTTCAACACCAGGAATTCCCTTATGTGAAACATGACCTGAAAGTCGGCTTCCGTCAGCATAGTGAGTTTTTAATTCTTCAATAGGGAAAAAACCTTTTTCAGCCAAGGCAGCGTAAATTGCTGCACCTGCATGACCTTTACTGAGAACTATTCTGTCTCGGTTTTCGTCCTTAACGTTTTCTGGTGTAATATTTGCCACATCATTATAAAGCACAGCAACAATATCAGCCACAGAAAGAATTGAGCCGATATGACTGCCGTGAGAAAGATGTGTCATTTCAATACCGTGGCGTTTGATAAGCCACGCTAATTGTTCGCTTTTCATAAATTATTTCTCCTTGGAAATATTTTCTAATCGTGTTATTTGCTCATCTGTTAATTCAAATGAAAGTGATTCAGCATTCTGTAAAACCTGTTTTGGTGTTTTTGCACCGACAATTACAACCGAATCTTTTAAATAATCTAAAATCCAACGTATTGCAACGGATGAAACTGATTTTTCTGTTTCATTTGCAATTTTCTTAAGGACTTCAACAATTTCAAGATTTTTAAGAAGCTTTTCGCCATGGAAGTTCACATAAATATCTCTTGAACGACGGTCATTTGCTTCGAATTTACAATTCTTATCGTACTTACCGCTGAGAATTCCTTGTCCAAGACTTCCCCATGTAAACGGAGTCATATTAAACTCGTCACGGAAGCAAAACATATCATTTTCATTTTTACGACAAGCAAGACTATATTCATCCTGAAAAGAAACAAAAGGATTATTGTCAAATTGCTTTAATTCTTTCATATCTTCCTTATGGATATTTGATAATCCGTAATATCTAATTTTTCCTTGCTGTTTTAATATTTCAAGAGTTTCAGCCACATCAGAAAGTGATGTTTTACCATCTCTGTAATGCACCTGATACAAATCAATATAGTCACGGTTAAGTCTTTTTAAGCTACCTTCAACTGCTTTGAAAATGTATTCACGACTATTGTCATAAAAGGTTTTTCCATTTTCAACTCTTACACCGAATTTTGTGGTAATAACTGCATTGTTCAAATCACTACCAAGAGCTTCAGATAATGTTCTTTCACTTTCGCCAAGTCCATATGTATCGGCAGTATCAAAGAAATTGATACCATTTTCCATAGCAACACGGACTGCGTTTATAAGTTCTTGTTTTGAAACATCGCCCCAGCCGTATCCACCAAGTGGACATCCGCCCATACAAAGAGCAGAGACCATAAGGTCAGTTTTTTTGATTTGTACTTTTTGCATTAACTTTATCCTTTCTTTACCTTATCACTTATAGATGTTATAACTTTTCTAATTAAAACTTCCAGATAATACAATAACGATGCCACAATTAGAATCAATAATACAACTGTTACAAGATTCAACGGAAAAGCGATTTTTTGAAACCAAGCTTAATATTGTACAGCAAATATCCTGATACCGCAAAGAAGATTATATTACCTAATAATCCACCACTTGCCAAAGCACTGATTGGCCAAATATCACTGAAATGAGAGTTTGTGATCAATGCAGTTGCAATTAATTTTAAATAATTGATAAATGCAATCATATTGTATGCCCCTGTTCATCTTTCTTACTTCTTGGTTACTGTCTCTTTCTCAACCTCACTTGAAACATCATCTTCATTGCCTTCGTTAGTAAGAACTGACTTTATTGTCATAAAGAAGATTTTCAAGTCAAGTGCGAATGAAAGATTGTCTACATAGTAATTATCATAAGCAAATCTTGCTTCGATTGTATTTGTTTTTCTGCCGTGTACTGCAGCCCAACCAGTAACACCAGGAAGAACATCAAATCTTTTTAATTCTTCGTCTGTATACTCTTCCCAATTCTTTGGATAATATGTAAGAACTGGTCGTGGACCAATTAAAGACATTTCACCTTTTAAGATATTGATTAACTGTGGTAATTCATCAATACTTGTTGCTCTTATAAACTTACCGATTGGAGTAACTCGAGCATCTCCCTTTGTACAGAATACTCCACCCTCTTGCTGTTCTGCACCAACACACATTGAGCGGAATTTATACATGTCGTATACCTTTCCGTCTTTACCAACTCGTTGCTGAACAAAAATTGCAGGTCCCGGTGATGTAACCTTAACAATGATTGCTACAATTAACATAATAGGCCACAGTAATAAAAGTGCACCCAAAGAAATCAACAAATCTAACACTCTTTTAACTAACTTATACATAAACTTAACCCTTCTGACACTACAGTGATTTTTACACATCTTTACTTTAAAATTTACAAAATCGTCACACTACTCCATATTTAAGACATTATACTTCATATAGTATATAAATGTCAATGAAAAACGCTTGTTTTTTTTATTATCTGTTCAAGAAAAATTAAGCATTTTTTATTAACAAATATTGACATGTGAATATAGAGAAATTTGCACAAAAAAATCTCTAATTTTTTACTATTTTTTGTCTGCATATCCTATGTTTTTCATTGACTTTTGGGGATAATTTATTATATAATAATGTGTAATTTTTAATATTCGGCAAATAGGTGCTTTTTTAGGGCTTATTTGCGTGGTCTGTTGAAATTTACTTTGTATTTTTTATATTGGAGAGATATATATGGAAAGAAAAGTAGGTACAGTTTCAAGAGGTATTCGTTGTCCTATCATCAGAGAAGGTGATAACCTTGTTGATATCGCTGTTACAAGCGTACTTGAAGCAGCAGAAAGCGAAGGATTCCCTATGCGTGACAGAGACGTTGTTTCTCTCACAGAATCAATCGTAGCTCGTGCACAAGGCAACTATGCATCAGTTGATGATATTGCAGCAGACGTTAAAGCAAAACTCGGTGGTGGCACAATCGGTGTTATTTTCCCAATCTTGTCAAGAAACCGTTTTGCAATCTGTCTTCGTGGTATTGCTAAAGGTGCAAAGAAAGTTGTTCTTATGCTTAGCTACCCAAGTGACGAAGTTGGTAATGCGCTTGTTACTTATGACCAGATTGACGAAGCAGGAATCAACCCTTATTCAGATGTTCTTGATGAAGCAAAATACAGAGAACTTTTTGGTGAAAACAAGCACGAATTCACAGGTGTTGACTATGTAGCATACTACTCAGATATTATCAGAGAAGCAGGCGCAGAAGTTGAAATCATCTTTGCAAATCAACCAAAGACTATTCTTAACTATACAGACTGTGTTCTCACTTGCGACATTCACACAAGAGCGCGCACAAAGAGAATTCTCAAAGCTGCAGGTGCTAAGGTTGTTTGTGGTATGGATGATATTCTTAACACATCAATCAATGGTAGCGGTTGCAACGAAAAATATGGTCTTCTTGGTTCAAACAAATCAACAGAAGATACAATCAAGCTCTTCCCAAGAGATTGTCAGGGACTTGTTGAAGATATTCAGGCAGAGTTCTTAAAGAGAACTGGTAAGCACATTGAAGTTATGGTTTATGGCGACGGCGCATTTAAAGACCCACAGGGTAAAATTTGGGAACTTGCTGACCCAGTTGTATCCCCTGCTCATACTGCAGGTCTTATCGGTACACCTAACGAATTAAAGCTTAAATATCTTGCTGACAATGATTTCAAAGGTCTTTCAGGTGCTGAACTTAAAGAAGCAATTTCAAAGAGCATTAAAGCAAAACAGGATAACCTTGTTGGTAATATGGCTTCTCAGGGTACAACTCCTCGTCAACTTACTGACCTTATCGGTTCACTTTGTGACTTAACCAGTGGTTCAGGTGACAAGGGTACTCCAATCATTCTCGTTCAGGGATATTTCGATAACTATACAGACTAATTTAATATAAATGGAGGAATTCAAAATGGATAGCAATGTTAGACCCGAATCAATGGAAAGAATTACCACCAAAGCGTTAGCAGATGCTTTTATTGACGAACAGGTTAAGGCTGTTCGCGAGCAGGTTGGCGACAAAAAAGTTCTTCTCGCACTCTCCGGCGGTGTTGACTCATCAGTTGTTGCTGCTCTTCTTATCAAAGCAATCGGCAAACAGTTAGTTTGTGTTCACGTTAATCACGGTCTTATGAGAAAGAACGAAAGTGAAAATGTTGTTGAAGTTTTCGGCAAAGAACTTGACGCAAACCTTATTTATGTTGATGCTACTGACCGTTTTCTTAATCTTCTTGCAGGTGTATCAGAACCCGAAAAGAAGAGAAAGATTATCGGTGCAGAATTTATAAACGTATTCGCTGACGAAGCTAGAAAACTTGAAGGCGTAGAGTTCCTTGCGCAAGGTACAATCTACCCTGACATTCTTGAAAGTTTCAAACAAGCAGAAGGCAAAAAAGCTGTTAAATCTCACCACAATGTTGGTGGACTTCCTGAAGACCTTAACTTCGAACTTGTTGAGCCAATCAAGCTTCTTTTTAAAGATGAAGTTCGTGTAGTTGGTGAAGCTCTTGGTCTTCCACACGCTATGGTTTATCGTCAACCATTCCCAGGTCCTGGTCTCGGTGTTCGTTGCCTTGGTGCAATCACACGTGACAGACTCGAAGCTCTTCGTGAAGCAGATGCAATTCTCCGTGAAGAATTCGACAACTGTGGACTTGCAGAAAAAGTATGGCAGTATTTTATCGCAGTACCTGATGTTAAGAGTGTTGGCGTTAAGGACGAAAGCCGTTATGAAGGTTGGCCTGCAATCATCCGCGCAGTTAACACAAAGGACGCTATGAGCGCTACAATCGAAGAAATTCCTTATGCAGTACTTCATAAGATTACTGACAGAATTACACATGGGGTTGACGGCATCAACCGTGTACTCTATGACCTTACTCCAAAGCCAATCGGCACTATTGAGTGGGAATAATCAACGATATTTTAGGGCAATCCCATTTATCTTCAAAAAGGCAAATTCGTTTATCCTCTAAACCGCTGACTGACTGCTGAATTAGAGGTAAAAGAAAAACTTAAAACTCGAAAAAATTATGACCTTGCATTTTCTATGCAAGGTCTT
>JAZLBL010000010.1:0-2291 GCA_045613685.1 Candidatus Fimenecus sp.
TAATCCCAGTCAATGTCCCCTGCTTTAAGTTGTGCAACTGCTGTATTACCACGGTCAGAAACACCAACAGCACCACGGATACCGTATCCACGTTCTGTAAAGTTAAGACCATTTCTTACTGTTCTGCCGATACCGTCATACTTAACCCATTTGATGAGTGATGTATCAACGCCACCCTGCATAATGAAGTCTTCAAGAAGACGACCAACTTCGTTATCTGCAAAAGCTGTTACAACCGCAGTTTTCATACCGAAACAACGACGAAGACCACGAGCAACGTTATATTCACCGCCGCCTTCCCAAGCACGGAATGAACGAGCAGTTTTAATTCTGCCTTCACCCGGGTCAAGGCGAAGCATAATTTCACCAAGTGAAATCATATCAAACATACAATCTTCTTTTTTTCTAAGGTTTAAGTTCATAATTATACCTCCGATTTAATAATTCTCACTTACCTTATTGAAACCAACGTAAGCAGTGAGATATTTTTTCGTTAGAGCCGTATGAAAACGGAGTTAATACGCGGTATTAACGAGTATTTCAGACGAGCTATAACAGGAAAAGAGCCACTGATTACACTCCTGAATATGCTGAGAATCCGCCATCAACACAGATACTTGTACCTGTAATAAAGCCTGAATATGCTTCATCACAAAGGAACATCAAAGCGCCTGTAAGTTCTTCTGATTCACCAAATCTCTTCATTGGAGTTGCGTTAAGAATTTTCTTTGAACGCTCTGTTGGTGTGCCGTCTTCATTCCAAAGAAGTGCTTTATTTTGATTTGTTGAGAAGAAGCCCGGTGCGATTGCATTTACACGGATACCAACATCTGCAAAGTGAACTGCCATAAATTCTGTGAAGTTCTTGACTGCTGCTTTCGCTGCTGAATAAGCAGGAATTTTTGTAAGAGGACGATACGCATTCATTGATGTGATATTGATAATGCATGTGTTCTCTTTTTCTGCCATATCACGTGCAAAAATCTGTGTTGGAATAAGTGTTCCAAGGAAATTGAGATTGAATACAAATGAAATTCCGTTTGCATCAAGGTCAAAGAATGTCTTAATATTTTCATCCTTTTCAACAAGGTCAATCTTTTCCAATGTTTCTTTTGTTGTTGTACCCTTTGGATTATTTCCACCTGCACCATTGAGAAGAATATCACAAGTGCCGAGTTTTTCAGCGATTATATCGCGAGCATTTTCCATACTCTCTTTTTCGAGCACATTACAACCAACTGCAATAGCAACGCCACCGTCTGCATTGATTTCATCAGCAACTTTTTGTGCCGCTGCTTCATTCAGGTCAAGGATTGCAACCTTAACACCCTGTTTTGCAAGTGATTTTGCGAAATCTGCACAGAGAATTCCGCCGCCACCTGTTACAACTGCTACTCTACCTTTTAAATTCTCGTGTACCATATGTTATTTATTTCCTTTCTCAACTGCTTCAAATAAGCCGTTTATATATGTAGCACCAAGTGCTCTGTCATAGAGACCATAACCAGGTTTTCCTGTTTCGCCCCAAATCATTCTACCATGGTCAGGACGCACATAACCATCAAACCCTGTATCTACAAGTGCTTTGACAACCTCATACATATCAAGACTACCACAACTTGAAAGGTGACCACTTTCTTCAAAGCTTCCGTCTTCCATAATCAAAATATTTCTTATATGCATAAATGCAATTCTGTTCATTGCACTGTATTTTCTAATCATTTTTACCACGTCATTTGATTTTGCACAACCTAATGAACCTGTGCAAAGGCAAAGGCTGTTTGCTTCACTGTCAACAAGAGCTAACATTCTGTCGATATTTTCTTCGCAAGTGATAATTCTTGGAATACCAAAAATTGGATATGGTGGGTCATCAGGATGAATTGCCATTTTAACGCCACATTCTTCTGCCACAGGAATAACTTTTTTAAGGAATTTTTCAAGATTTTTCCAAAGTCCTTCTTCACCCAACTCACCATAAGCTGAAATCAATTCTCTGACTTCTTCTTGGCTATAACTTGAATCCCAACCTGGAAGATGAATGTCATCTTTAAGTGGGTCAAGACCTTTCATCTGTTCCCAATACATAACAAGACTTGTTGAACCGTCTTCTGCTTCTTTATCAAGTTGTGTACGAGTCCAGTCAAAAACAGGCATAAAGTTATATGTAACACATTTAACGCCATATTTTGCACAACGGCGAATATTTTCACAATAAACCTCTAAAAGCTCGTCAACATTATCTCTGCCAAGCTTAATGTTTTCGTGCACGGGAATTGATTCAACAACAT
>JAZLBL010000011.1:0-28636 GCA_045613685.1 Candidatus Fimenecus sp.
ATAAAATGGTGGGGCTAAAAACCCCACTATTTTTATTGCATAAATTTGAATTTGTCGGGTTCTTTTTGAATTTATATCTCACCAAAATCGACCATCAAACAATGTAGGGGTCATTCACGAATGACCCGTTCCATTCCAAATGTGAGATGTAACCTTTACGGGCGATTCGTGAATCGCCCCTACAATAATTGCAACGCAGTTCCAAAATTATTCATTATTCATTAAAAACAATTCGACAACCCCCAATTTCTCTACTGCTTTTATTTACCTATTGACAAACAAAAACCACCATGTTACAATACATTTAACAATTAAGTTAAATGTTAAATGAAAACTAAGGAGGTAAGCTTGTGGGAATTCAAAATACATTAAAAGCCCTTTCTGACCCTGTGCGCAGAGAAATACTCAATATGCTTAAAAACGGCCAAATGCCAGCAGGGGAAATAACAGAAAAATTCGACATAACAGGTGCGGCAATTTCTCGTCATCTTTCTGTGCTTAAAGAAGCTGACCTTGTGCGGGATAAAAGGGATGGAAAATTCATAATCTATGAATTGAACGCATCCGTCCTTGAAGAAATTATGCTTTGGATAACAGACTTGAAAGGGGAAAACAACAATGATTAAGAAGAATTTACCAAAACTCATCATTACATCATTAATAATACTTATACCAATAGTTATAGGTCTTATCTTGTGGGATAAATTGCCAGACCAAGTCCCTGTGCACTGGGATATGAACGGCAATGTTGATGAATATTCTACAAAATCACAAGCAGTATTTTTAATGCCTTTGGTGCTAGTTGCATTTCAGTGGATTTGTGTATTAGGGACATCTCTTGACCCTAAACGCAAAAATATCAATGACAAAATTTTCACTCTCGTTTTGTGGATTATTCCTGTTATATCATTGCTTTGCAACTCATTTGTCTATGCAACTGCATTAGGTCACAAGGTGAATGTTGAAATAATTATGCCACTTTTTATGGGTGCATTATTTATTGTAATCGGCAATTATTTCCCCAAATGCAAGCAGAGTTATACGGTCGGAATCAAACTCCCTTGGACTTTAGACGACGAAGAAAACTGGAACAAAACACATCGTCTTGCAGGTTTTCTTTGGGTAATAGGTGGTATTGTAATAATGGCAACAGGATTTTTGGGCATATTCTGGCTTACCTTTGTTGCACTTATTCCAATGGTAATTGTGCCAACAGTTTATTCATATCTTCTTTATAAAAATAAGAATACTAAATAAATTGTAAAAATGGCGAGACTTAGTTCTCGTCATTTTGCATTTATAATTGACAACTTTAAAAACAATGGTATAATATTACTATTAAAGTGGGTATTTATATGTATAATACTTACAGAAAGGTGGTAACTCTGATGAGCTACACAGTTGAAGATATTCTCAAAATAGCAAAAGAAAAAGAAATTAAGTTTTTGCGTTTGCAATTCACTGACATTTTCGGTCAAATGAAAAACATTGCAATTACTGAAAATATGTTTGAGAAAGTGCTTACTGATGGTCAGATGTTTGACGGTTCTTCAATCGAAGGATTTGTTCGTATTGACGAATCAGATATGTACTTAAAACCAGACCTTGATACATTCACAATTCTCCCTTGGAAAAAAGGCACAGCAAGAGTAATTTGTGATGTTTATGGTGCCGATAAAGAAACTCCTTTTATGGGGGACCCTCGTCACGTGCTTCGTTCAGTAATCCAAGAAGCAGCAGATATGGGCTATTCAATCAACGTTGGTCCTGAATGTGAATTCTTCCTTTTCAAACTTGATGAAGAAGGTAGAGCAACAACAAAGACAAACGACGCTGTTGGTTATTTCGACATTGGCCCTGCTGATGACGGTGAACAGTGCCGTAATGACATATGCATCGCATTACAGCAGATGGATTATGAAATTGAAGCATCTCACCACGAATGTGCAGAAGGTCAGCACGAAATCGACTTCAAGTTTGCAGAAGCACTTGAAGCTGCTGACAAAGTTGTTACATTCAAACACGTTGTTAAAACTTATGCTCGTCGTAACGGACTTCACGCAACATTTATGCCAAAGCCACTTTATGGCGCAGCAGGTAATGGTATGCACACAAATCTTTCACTTATGAAAGACGGCAAAAATGCATTCTATGACCCAGACGATAAATATGGTCTTTCAGAAACTGCATATCAGTTTATTGCAGGTGTTCTCCACCACGTAAAAGCGATTACTTGCGTTGCAAACCCACTTGTTAACTCATATAAGAGACTTGTTCCTGGCTTTGAAGCACCAGTTTATATTTCATGGTCAGCGTCAAATCGTTCAGCTCTTATTCGTGTTCCTGCAGCTCGTGGTATGGCAACTCGTGTTGAACTTCGTTCAGCGGACCCATCTTGCAACCCATATCTTGAAATGGCTCTCTGCATTGCAGCAGGTCTTGATGGTATCAAAAAGGGTATGAAAGCACCTGAGGGTATCACAACAAATATCTATGATATGACAAGAGAAGAAAGAAAAGCAAATGGCATTGAAAATCTTCCAAGCACATTGCAAGAAGCAACAAGAGAATTTGAAAAGAGCGAATTCGTGAAAGAAATTCTCGGTGAACACATCTTCTCAAAATATCTTGCAGGTAAAAAGCAAGAGTGGAAGAGCTACACAACAAGAATTACTCAGTGGGAAATCGACGAATATCTTACAAAATATTAATAAATATTTTGATACGGCGAAGAGATTTCTTTGCCGTATTTTTTATTGACTATTTCTGGCATTTATGCTATGATTTATACATATCTTTATAGATAAAAGGAGAATATATTATGGCAGTTTTAAAAGACATTGACAAGGCAGCAGAGTCAAAGGGCTCATTCCTTGTTACAGTTTGGCAGTTCGTTAAGTTCATCGTTGTAAGTCTTCTTGCAATGATTGTTCAGTTCGTGCTTCTTAACACACTTCAACTTATCCCTGCAATCAAAGACCTTTACACACAAGAATTCAGCTGGTGGGTATTCATTTATCCAGTTGCAGTTGGTGGTCTTGGTTACTTTATCGTAAGCAACGTTGCTAACGTTGTTGCACAGATTGTTGCTTTCTTCGTAAATAAAGAAAAGACATTCAATTCAAGTGCAAATGTTGCAGTAACACTTCCAATTTACATTATTTTCACAATTGGTCTCATCTTCTTCTCAGCATGGCTTAACCCAACACTTAAAGGTGTTTTCGTTAACTTTGAATGGTGCAACGAAGCTCTTGCTAAGAACATTGCAACAATGATTTGCTCAGCAGTTCAGTTCTTCCTTTACTTCCCAGTTGACAAAATTCTTTTCCACAAGAAAAAAGAAGAAACAGCTGAATAATTTCGTGCTTTGAAAAATTACCCTACACCATTTGGCGTAGGGTATTCTTTTAGGTGATTTTATGAATAAAAAAAACACATCAATCATAGTGAATTTTTTTAAAATTGTCATTTCATTAATTCTTGCAGTTTGTGCAACAGTTTCAATGCTCGGTGCAACGCTTATTAATGTAGGCAGAAACTATATAAATTCTGAAGAATTTAAAACTCAGGTCAATACAACAGATTTGAGCGCAGTTAAATTCATAGTTAGCAATGAAAAAACAACTGTTGGCGATTATATGAAAGAATCTGCAAAAGATTATATTAAAGGCCAAAGCAAATATTTCTTCTCTTTTGCACAAACAGCAGTTGACCAGATTCTGTCATCAGAATTCGTGAATAGGGTTGTTAAAGCCGAAGTGCTTTATCTTGTTGATTTCTTCATTAATAGCGACCCTGAAGAAGCACAAAACCGACTTGATAATAATATTTCAGTTGATACAGTTTTAGAGCTTGACCCTAAAAATGCTAAAAGTATTGAGGATGCCGTGAGAATATTTATGCGCTCTTTTGTTGTGTCAAGTCTTGAAAAAACTTCGAAAATGTCAAGTGATAAGTTTATCGTTTTCTTATCTCAAGAAACAGTTACAAAACTTGTTGTATTATCAGTTTTATTGCTAATTGCACTTATCGCAATTAATTATAAATCAATACTCAATGTACTTTTATATGGTGGAATTTCATCAATGCTTTGTGGCATAATCATTAAAATAGCTCAGAATAAATTTGATGAAATAAATTTAGGCAACGAAGATTTGGTGGGTTATGTATTCTTGAAACCATTGGCAGATGCATATTCAACTAATGCAACAATAGGATTTATAGCAGGAATTATTTTGATTGGACTTTTCATAGCGGCACTTTTCTTGTTAAGTCCAAAACCCGAAGAAAAACCAGAATAAAAAATACCCCTATTCAACTGAATAGGGGTTTAATTATGCCATTTTTTATTTATTGTTCATATGTTTTTCAATAGTAGCATTAACTCTCTTGTCATTATAGAAAATGAAGAAAATCAATGAAAGCAAGCTAAATCCACCCGCGAAAACACCTGTGAGCTTAACACCAAGAAGACCAACTGATTCACCCTGCAAAGCACCAATAGCAAGAATACTTGAAACACCCATCATAGCAATAGCAGAAGCGATTTTTTCAATGAATGTCTTAACTGCAGAGAAAATTCCTTCACGATTAACCTTGTTTTCAAGGCTATCGCTCTGGATAATATCAGAAAGCACGGCTTGTGGCAAAATGTTGATTGCAGCAAATGGGAATGAAACCACAACGCCCATTGCAAGACCAACAAACAATTCTTTACCAGGAGCAAGAGCCGCAATCTTATCACCAAAATAGATAAAGCCGAATACTATTGTGAAAACGATGCTTGCAAGCACCAAAAGTATTTTCTTGTTGTATTTTCTGCTGAATTTTATAATCATCGGGAAAAGACAAATTGCAACTGCGATAGCCGAGAGCATAACCAGGAATGATTGTGATTCGGGCACATTGAGAAGCATAGTGATGTAATAAAGCATAGCAGTCTGGAAGAATGCCATTGAAACACCGCTGAATAAATCGCCTGCGCTGAAAATGACGAAATCACGATTTTTGAAAACAAGTGCAAAGGATTTGAGCATTGATTCTTTTGGCTTGATATTCTGTTCAACATATTCCTTTTCGTTGAAAGCATAAGCAGTCAATAATAAGCAGGTTACACCGATTGCCGCAAAGAATGTGAATACTGTTCTCCAAGCCCAGAGTGGTGAAAGCCCCGCGTTTTTAAGAATATCAACAAAAAGTGTTGCCGCATACATAAATGAACTTGTTCCCATAAAGAAAACTGTGCTAAGACCATAATATCCAACTCTGTCTTTTGTATCAGGGATAATCTCAGGCACAAGCGCGTTTCGTGGAATAAAATAGAATGTGTATGATGTGTAATATGTAATAAGGAAGAATCCAACCCAGATAGCATTTGCAACAGACCCTGCTTCAAAAGGTGCATAGAAAATCATAAGCACCGATACCGCATAGGGGATAGCAGCAAATCTTAAAAATGGCATTCTTCGACCATCTTTGTGCTTGCATTTGTCAGAAAGAGACGCAACAATCGGGTCAGTAACAGCATCAACAATTTTACCGATAGCGGTAATAAGAGCCATAATTGTGATAAAACCTAAAAACTTGTTTTCAGGCAATAAAATCGGCAAACCACTTTTTGCGGTTGGTTGATAGAAATATAAAAGATAGTTGCCAATCATACCGTTGAAAAAGCCCTTTGCAATATCTGCAAGGCAATAACGATACATTTTTCTTTTTGGTAATGTCTTAATCATGAATTACACCCTTTATCCTAAAACTATAATGTAATATATAATACCACAACCAAAACAACAAAACAATGCTAAATTTTGAAAACAAAAAATAAGAGTTCTCCAAAAGGAAAACTCTCATTTTTGGTGGGCAGGGATGGATTCGAACCATCGAAGTCGTCGACGGCAGATTTACAGTCTGCTCCCTTTGGCCACTCGGGAACCTACCCATATTAAATTTACAAAAAAATGGAGCTGGTGGACGGACTCGAACCCCCGACCTGCTGATTACAAATCAGCTGCTCTACCAACTGAGCTACACCAGCGTCTCAACGCTTGAATATAATATCACAACAAAACCAGTTCGTCAAGTCTTTTTTTAAAGTTTTTTAAATTTTTTTGACAAAATTTTTATTCTGTTGATTTTGGTCAATTTTTAGATTAAAATGAAAATATATTTTTAGACTAACTAGGTGATACTTATGAAAATCTCAACTGAAATAGATTCAATCGCATTACATATCGGTGAAGAAAAAGCCGTTGAACTTGTGGCGAAAACAGGTTTTGATGCTTGGGACTTCTCAATGTTTGAGATGTGTAAAAATGAAAATGGTATTTTAGTGCCAACAAACCACCCAACAGCACAAAACAGTTATCTTGCCTTTGCACGAAAACTTCGTCAAATTGGATTAGATAACGGAATTATATGCAATCAGGGTCATGCACCATTCCCAACTTCACCTAAGAGTAAAGATTGGCTTAAACGCGCCATTGAATGTATTGCAGAAGCGGGTGGCGAAATTTGCATAATCCACCCAATGAATAATGGCACACCCGAAGAAAATGCAGAAATGTATTTTGAATTCTTGCCATTTGCAAAAGAGCATAATGTGAAAATTGCAACAGAAAATATGTGGAACTGGTTGCCAGATGCAGAACATTCATCATTCGCAGCCTGTGCAACACCTGAAAGTTTCAATGCTCACCTTGACGCAGTTAATGATGACTTTTTTGTTGCTTGCCTTGACATTGGCCACGCCGAAATGAAGGGTAGCAATACATCGGCAGAAGAAATGGTGAGAGCATTGGGTAGCCGACTTAAAGCATTACATATTCACGATAACGATAAGTTGCACGATTCCCACCAAGTGCCATTTACAATGAATATCGATTTTGTGCCAATCGTGAAAGCACTTAAAGATATTAATTATGATGGTTATTTCACTCTCGAAGCAAGCAGATATCTTTTAAACTTTAAAAAAGAAGATGTGACAGAAAAAGTTAAAAACCTTTACAATTCTGCTAAAAAACTCGCAGATATGTATGAAAACGCATAATAAAAAGACCTTGCAGATGCAAGGTCTTTTTTAGCCATTCATTATAACTTCAACATTTCTCCAACATTGTCGAGAATATATTTTGGTCTGTATGGGAATTTATCAATGTCATCAAAAGATGTAACACCACTGAGCACAAGCACAGTGTCAACGTTTGACTCAATACCCGCAATAATATCAGTGTCCATTCTGTCACCAATGAATGCGATTTCAGTGCCGTGGCAACCCAATTTGCGAATACCATGGCGAAGCATTAATGGGTTTGGTTTGCCGACAAAATAAGCTTTTCTACCTGTCGCAATTTCAATAGGGGCTATGAGTGCACCTGTTGCAGGCATAATTCCTTTTTCGGTTGGGCCTGTAATATCAGGGTTTGTGCCGATAAGCTTTGCGCCCTTGTTAACAAGCTCAATGGCTTTTTCAATTTTTTCAAAGTTATATGTTCTAGTTTCTGCAACAACCACATAGTCAGGGTTCACATCATTCATATAAATCCCTTGGTCATAAAGAGCTTTTGTGAGTGCTGCTTCACCGATAACATAAGCTGTGCAGTTTGGTTTCTGACTATTCAAAAATGCGGCAGTAGCCATAGCACTTGTATAAAAATGGTCAGCAGATACTTTAAGTCCCATTCTTTCAAGTTTCATACTCAATTCGTGGGGAGTTTTCTCTGCACTGTTTGTCAAGAATACGAATTTCTTATCATTGTCTATCATCCAGTTGACAAATTCAGTAACACCGTCAAGGATTCTGTTGCCGTGATAGATAACACCGTCCATATCACTTATAAAGCCTTTTTTATCTAAAAGATTATCCATAAAACTACCTCTTTATTCAATTATTTCACAAACATCTGCGAGTGCTTTTCTGACCTTGTTTCTTGGCTTTTCATCTGCCGAATATCCTGTTGCGATAACAAGTCTTATTTTATCCTCAATACCGAAATATTCACGGACTTTGTCTTCTTCAACCATACCGATAATGCAAGTACCAAGTCCTAAATCGGCCGCTTGCAAGCAATAGTGTGCAACTGAAAGACCGATATCATTCTGTGCCCATTTCTGCTTATCTTTTACCTTTTCTTCAACAAAAGGTTTGAGTGTAGCAGGTTGCTCTGTAACTATAACGAATGCAGGACAAGTTTGTACGAATTGGTTATACATGCACTCTCTTATCTTCTCTGCATTTTCTCCACCATTAATGATATAATATTTCCAAGGTTGTGAGTTGCAAGCAGATGGTGAAAGTCTTGCGGCATCAACGCATTTAATAAGCAAATCTGTGTTAACGGGCTCACCATTATAATTTCTGCAACTTTCTCTTTTTAAAATAAGTTCACTAAACATAAATATTTCTCCTAAATTTGTTATAAACTAATTATATACTAAAAATATCGCATCTTCAACAACAAATTATTATAGACTTTTACATATTTCTTTGCTAAAATAATATAAGGTGATTATATATGAAAAGAAATCTTTCATTAATGACAGAGCTTTATGAATTGACAATGGCAAATGGCTTTTTAGAAAATGGTAAAGCCGACGAAATTGCATATTTTGACTTGTTCTTTAGAAAAGTGCCCGATAATGGTGGCTTTGCAGTGTTTGCAGGGCTTTCTCAAATAATTGAATATGTTAATAATCTCTCTTTTACAGAAGAAGATTTGAGTTTTCTTCGTGAAAATGGTATTTCAGAAGATTTTATCGACTATCTTCGTGATTTCAAATTTAAATGCGATATTTGGTCAGTGCCAGAAGGCACACCAATATTCCCAAATGAACCGGTTGTGAAAGTTCGTGGTCCAATTATTCAAGCACAACTTATTGAAACAATCTTGCTTGTTTGTATGAACTCTCAAAGCCTTATTGCTACAAAGGCAAATCGATTTGTCCGTGCAGCAAAGGGTACAGCGGTTGCTGAATTCGGCACTCGTCGTGCAACGAGCTTTGACTCTGCTTATTATGGCTCACGCGCTGCTTTCATTGGTGGATGTGTTGGCACATCGGGTGTGTCGCAGGGTAAGAATTTCGGCATTCCAACAATGAATGCAATGATTCATAGCTGGGTGCAGATGTTTGATTCAGAATATGAAGCATTCTGTGAATATGCAAAACTTTATCCTGATGATTGCTCACTTGTGATTGATACTTATGACACGCTCAAAAGCGGTGTTCCAAATGCTATAAAAGCCTTTGATGATGTATTAAAACCAATGGGTAAAAGACCTGTAAGTGTGCGAATTGACTCAGGTGACATCACTTATCTCTCGAAGAAAGTACGTAAAATGCTTGACGAAGCAGGTTATCCTGATTGCAATATTGTCGCATCAAACTCGCTTGACGAATATATTATCAACGATATGATTTTGCAAGGTGCAAAGGTTGACTGTTTTGTGGTAGGTGAGCGTCTTATCAATTCTGCATCATCACCACTTTTCAGCGGTGTTTATAAGCTTTGTGCAACAGAGAAAAATGGCGAGATTATTCCAAAAATCAACTTGTCAGAGAATGTCAGCAAAATCACAACACCGCATTCAAAAATGCTCTATCGTCTTTTTGATTGTGACACTGGCAAGGCTATTGCAGATGTCCTAACTCTCGAAAATGAAGAAATCGACGAAAGCAAGGCTTATACACTCTTTGACCCTGACTTTACTTGGAAACGTAAAGAAGTTGAAAACTTTGTTGCAAGAAAATTGCTTGTGCCTGTTTTCTCAAAAGGTGAGTGTGTTTATAAAGAGCCAACCCTTGATGAAATCCGTGATTATTGCTCAGAACAGATTGATAATCTTTGGGAAGAAGTTAAACGCTTTGAAAATCCACATACTTATTATGTTGATTTGTCAGAAAATTTGTGGAGAATAAGAAAAGAACTTATAGAAGAACATAAAGGAGTTAAAAGATAATGAATATCTGGCACGATATTGATAGTAAAAGAATAACAAGAACAGACTTTGAAGCAGTAATCGAAATTTCAAAGGGTAGCAAAATGAAATATGAGCTTGATAAAGAAACAGGTATGTTAAAGCTTGACCGTGTTCTTCACACATCAACTCACTATCCTGCAAACTACGGCTTTATTCCAAAGACTTATGCAGATGATAATGACCCGTTGGATGTGCTTGTGCTTTGCACAGAACAAATTGAGCCAATGGCACTTGTTCGTTGCTATCCTATTGGTGTAATTTCTATGATAGACGGTGGCCATGCAGACGACAAGATTATTGCAATTCCATTTGGCGACCCAACTTATAACGAATATAAAGATATCAGTCAACTTCCAAAACACAAATTTGACGAAATGATACACTTCTTTAAAGTGTATAAAATGCTTGAAAATAAAGATACAGCTATTGATGAGGCAAAGGGCGCTTTGGCAGCAGTTGAGATTATCGAAGATGCAATCGAAGGCTATAAAAAGAAGTTTGGATAATTAAATATTTTAACAATTTACACTCTATTCTTTCGGGAATAGGGTGTTTTTTTGTGATTTTTTACTTCGTCAAAACTGACAAATTTTGACAGAAAATTTTGGTGATAGATTATAAAAAAACTATTGATTTTTTATATTATATGTATTATAATATCTCATGTGGTGGAGAAATGCACCTAAAATTCATAAAAGTGGTGAAAATCTTAAAAATTAACTAAGATTCGGAAGGAGTGAAAATTTAATATGGCATTCAACAGTATGTATTTCCATAGTCTTGATGCAAAAAACAGAATTTTCATTCCTGCAAAATTCCGTGACCAGTTGGGCGAAGAGTTCGTTATTTTCAAGGGTGGCGAAAAATGCTTATATGTTTACACAAAAGAAACCTTTGAAAAAATCAGCGAACAGTTCATTAATCATCCGAACCGTGAAGTGCAAAGAGCGTTCTTCAGTCAGGTTGTTGAAGTTGCTCCTGATAAGCAGGGCAGAGCAACACTCACTGCAGACCAGGTTGAACACGCAGATTTAACAAAAGATGTTGCAATTATCGGTGCGGGTCAAAGAATTGAAATCTGGGCAACAGAAAACTTTAAAGCAGATGTTAAACCGCTTCACGAACTCATCAACTTTGATGACTTCCATTTCTAATTGGAGAACATTATGGATTTTCAACATATTTCAGTTTTGTTCGACGAAACAATAGAATCTCTTGATATAAAATCTGATGGTCTTTATGTTGACTGTACTTGTGGTGGCGCAGGTCATTCGAGTGAGATTCTTAAAAATATAAAAAACGGCACCTTGGTTGCTATTGACCGCGACCCTGATGCCATAAAAGTAATAAATGAACGAATCGGTTCAAACGAATGCGTAGAAATAGTTAATGATAACTTTTTCAATATAAAGAACATTCTCGGCGAAATAAAAGCAGACGGAATTCTTGCTGACTTAGGTGTCAGTTCGTTTCAACTTGATACTGCCGAAAGGGGATTCTCTTTTCATAAAGATGCACCCCTTGATATGAGAATGAGCAAAAGCGGTAAAAGTGCTTTTGATGTTGTGAATACTTATTCAGAGCAAGAACTTAGCAATATTATATATAAGTATGGCGAAGAAAAATTTTCTCGCAATATTGCAAAGAATATAGTCAAAGCAAGAAATGAAAAACCAATCGAAACAACAATAGAGCTTGCAGAAATTATAAAAGATTCTGTCCCTGCTAAATATCGCAGAGATGGGCATCCGGCAAGAAAAACTTTTCAGGCAATCAGAATTGAAGTCAATGATGAACTTGCGGGGCTTAGCCAAGCAGTTAACGATATGTTCAGTTGCTTGAAGGTTGGTGGAAGACTTTCAATAATAACTTTCCACTCTCTTGAAGATAGAGCAGTTAAAGAAACCTTTAAAAAGTTTACAGAAGGTTGCACTTGTCCAAAAGAATTTCCTGTTTGTGTTTGTGGGAATACACCATCGGGCAAAATTATAAATAAAGGACTCAGTGCAAAGCAAAACGAATTAGATGCTAACAACAGAAGCCGAAGTGCAAAGCTTCGCACTATCGAGAAAATAAAGTAGAAAGAAAAGGAAGAGAAGGATGGCACAGTATAATAAATACGAGTCATATAAATTTGAATATTTCGAGCCAAAAACTGTGTCAACTAGTAACGCAGCGCCAAAGATTAAAGAGCAACCTAAAAAGGCGCCACAGTTAAAGCTCTTAGAAAAACCAAAGCCAACTCGCGCACAGATTCAAAGCGAAGCAAGAAAGTCTGCAATGCAGGCAAGAAAAATTATGGCAGTTGCTTGTGCAGTTATAATGTTTATGGCAATGGTTATTTATAGTCGTGTTCAACTTGACGAAATCAATCGTGAAATCAAACAGGTTGAAAGTGCAATGAAAATTGCTCAGAGTGATACAGTCAGACTCAATAATAGCCTTAATTCAGTTATATCCATTAATAAAGTTGAAGATTATGCACTCAATGTTTTAGGTATGGTTAAGGTTCAGGATTATCAAGTTATTTATGTTGACTTGTCAGGTGAAGATTCAGTTGTTATGGCAAACGGCAAAACCACTGATACTAAGGTTATAAACGAAGAAGTAAAATAATATATAATAGATGAAAGCAAAGAGAGTTGAGAAATCTTGACTCTCGTTTTGTGCTATTTTAGGATAGTGTTACACTATGGGAAGGAGACGGAAAAATGAATAAAAAACCTACAAAAAATATGTCAATTCGTTCACATATTGCGTTTTTGGGCTTTGCTCTTTTCTTGTTAGTGCTCATTGGTAACCTTTTCTGGCTCCAGGTTGTAAAAGGCGAAGAATATCGTCTTAAAGCAGAAAGAAATCAATTAAGTGATACTATCGTCAATGCTCATCGTGGCACAATTTATGACTCAAATATGAAGGTTATCGCACAAAGTGCATCTGCATGGCTTGTTTATATCAATCCGTCAAAAATCACAACAGACGAACAAAAATCATTGCTCATTAACTATTTTACAGAGAATTTTGAACTCAATGTTGAAACAATTGAGAAAAAAGTCAATAAAAATACAAGCGGATATGAAAAAATCGTCGGTCAAATCAGTAATGATGAAAAAATTGCTCTTCAAGCATTCATAAAAGAGCATAAAGACCAAAAACTCAATATGATTGTTGGCATAGACCCTGATACAAAGCGTTATTATCCACTTGGCTCATTCGCATCAACAGTTGTTGGATTTACAGGTTCAGGCGATACAGGTCGAGCAGGTCTTGAACTTAAATATAACGAAGAACTTACAGGCAAAGCAGGTCGAATTATCACAGCCCAAAATGCTCTTGCGGGTGCAATGCCTAATGACTATGAAACAACTTATGACGCAGAGCAGGGCCATAGCCTTGTTCTTACAATCGACGAAGTTATTCAGTATTATCTTGAACAACAACTTGCGCAAGCGGTTGAAGAATCAAATGCAAAATATGCTTATGGAATTGTTATGGATGTTAAAACAGGCGCAATTCTTGGAATGACAACAAAACCAGACTACGACCTTAACGAACCATATACAATCACATCAAACAAAGTGTTAGAAGAAATTGAACTCTTGCAAGATGAGAAAGAAAAGAGCAATGCAAAGCTCAATGCTCAATATGCTCAATGGCGTAACAGAGCCATAAGTGATGCTTATGACCCAGGTTCAGTATTTAAGGTTTTTGTTGCAGCAGCAGGTCTTGAAGAAGGCATAATCAACACAGAATCAACTTATCATTGCACAGGCTCGATTAAAGTTGCTAACTATTTCCAACACTGTTTCCACAACACAGCTCACGGAACACAGACAATCGCAAAAGCGTTGCCAAATTCTTGTAATACATATTTCATCACTCTTGGTCAGAGAATGGGTAAAGAAATGTTCTTCAAATACTTTGAAGGTTTTGGATTTACTGAATCTACTGGTATTGACCTTCCTGCAGAAGCAACACCAGTTGCGGGTAAATCATATTATCCTGTTGAAAAAATGGGTATTGCTGAACTTTCATCAGCATCATTCGGTCAGACATTTCAGATAACACCAATTCAGGTTATCACAGCAGTTGCATCTCTTGGTAATGGTGGCAAACTTATGCAACCTTATGTTGTTTCAAAAGTGCTCGACGAAAACGGAAATCTTGTTTCAGAAACAACACCAACAATGAGAAGACAGGTTATCTCAGAAAAAACTGCAGACCTTATGTGCTCATTGATGGAAGAAGTTTGTATTTCAGGTACAGCTAAAAATGCCTATGTAGCAGGTTATCATATTTCAGGTAAAACAGGTACAAGTGAAAAACTTCAGGTGCCGGGCAAAAATATCGCATCATTTGCAGGGTTTGCTCCTGCTAATGACCCACAGATTGCAGTTTTAGTTGCAATCGACGAGCCACAGGGTGGTTCAACAACGGGTGGTGGCGTTGCTGCTCCAATCGCAGGTCGAATTTTTGAAAATATTATGGCTTATCTCAATATCGACCCACAATACAGCGATGAAGAAATGGCAAAAGCAACTGTTACTGCACCAAATCTTGTTGGTGTAAATGCAAATGCAGTTAAGTCAAAGGCAAATGGATTTACAGTTAAGGTTATTGGAAATGGCGATAAAGTTATTTCACAAATCCCATCTGCTAAACAGTCAATGCCAAAGGGTGGAATTATTGTCGTTTACACAGAAGAAAATGCTGACAAGCAGACAGCAACAGTTCCAAACCTTACGAATCTTACAATCGCAGAAGCAAACAGAATTGCAATTAATTCTGGTTTCAATATTAAAGTAGCAGGTACAACTCAGGGTGGCGAAGTGTTGTCATATAAGCAGAATATCCCTGCAGGTGCTACATACCCACAAGGCACAGTTATTACGGTTTACTTCCGTTCAAGCGTGAATGTAGCCGACTAAAATTAAATAGAGAGGTATCAACCTAATGAAACTTTCTGCACTTCTTCAAGGTGTGAAAACGCAAAATGCGTTTGAAGATGTGGAAATTGAAAGAGTAACGGATAAAATTAAGGATACCAAAGAAAATTCATTGTTTGTCTGCATAGATGGTAATCAGTTTGATGGTCATAAAATGGCGAAACAAGCATTACAAAGTGGTGCAGTTGCCGTGATTTGCGAACGTGATTTGAAAATCAACAGACAAATAATAGTTCAAAACACAAGGAAAGCATATTCACAAATTGCTTCAAATTTTTATGAAAATCCCACCAAAAACCTTAAACTCATAGGTGTTACAGGCACAAATGGAAAAACATCAACATCATTTTTTATTAAAAATATGTTGAATAGTATGGGCTATAAATGTGGGCTAATCGGAACAATCGAAAATGATTTTGGCGATGGTAAAACAGATTCAATACTCACAACGCCTGAGCCTATGGAATTGCAAAAATTGTTTCGCAATATGGTAAATAATAGTTGTGAATATTGCGTTATGGAGGTTTCTTCTCAAGCTCTTGCACAAAAAAGAGTGTATGGTCTTGAATACGAAATATCCATTCTGACAAATATAACAGTTGACCATCTTGATTATCACATCACGATGGAAAATTACATAAATTCAAAACTTGAATTGCTTAAAAACAGCAAAAAAACAATAGTGAACATTGACGACAACAATGTCAAATCGGTGCTTTCTCGAATAGAATGTCCTGTTGTGACTTGCTCAACAACCGATAACCGAGCAGACTATACCGCTAAAAATATAATCTGCAACGAATCTTTTGTGCAATACGAGTTGGTGGGTATTAACTGCATCGGCAGAATCAATGTGAATTTACCAGGTGAGTTTACAGTTTATAATTCACTCTGTGCATCGTCTGCTTTGTTGGAATTAGGTTTTTCTATTGAAGATATTGCAAAATCAACTGAAAAAATCAAACAAGTGAAGGGTAGAGCAGAACGAGTATCAATACCTAAAAACTTTACAGTAATTATTGATTATGCTCATACGCCTGACGGCTTAGAAAATATTTTAAACTGTATAAAAAGTTTTGCTAAAGGTAAAATCATCACAGTTTTTGGTTGTGGTGGAGACAGAGATAAATCTAAACGAGCCGAAATGGGTAAAATTGCAGGGGAGTTATCAAATATTGCAGTTGTCACAAGTGATAACCCAAGAACTGAAAATCCTTTGCTTATAATAAACGACATTCTCGGTGGAATGGAAAAAACAAAATCAAAACTTGCAATTATCGAAAATCGTCGTCAGGCTATTGAGTTTGCACTCAGTAAAGCCCGAAAAGGAGATGTGGTCTTGCTTGCGGGCAAAGGACACGAGACCTATCAGATAATTGGTAACGAGAAAATTCATTTTGATGAACGTGAAATAATAAAGGAATATTTTAAGGAGTAGTTATGAACTTAACAGTTACACAAGTTGCCAAAGCACTGGGCAATGATATTGCTTCTGAAAAGTTAATAAATCGTGTTTCGATTGATAGTCGTGATGTTGACGAAAACACATTGTTTTTTGCAATCAAGGGTGACCGCTTTGACGGACACGATTTCATTGAAGATGTTGCATCAAAAGGCGTTGGTGCAATAATAAGTCATAAAAAAATTAGTGTGGATGCACCTGTTATCTATGTTGACGATACAAAACAAGCACTCCTGGATTTAGCGTCGTTTTACAGACATTCAATAGATAATTTGATTGTAATTGGTCTTACAGGTAGTGTGGGCAAAACCACAACAAAAGAAATGACCGCTTGTGTAATGGCACAAAAATATAAAACTCTTAAAACCGAAGGTAATTTCAATAACGAAATCGGAATGCCAAGAACAATTTTCCGTCTTGACGATACATTCCAATGCGCTGTTCTTGAAATGGGTATGGATGGTTTTGGTCAGATTTCAGACCTTACAAATTCTGCTCATCCTGACTGTGCAATAATTACTAATATCGGTGTTTCTCACATTGAAAATCTCGGCTCTCGCGATGGTATTCTTAAAGCGAAGATGGAAATGCTTGAAGGTATGAAAAAGGGCTCAACACTTTTCGTTAATGGCGATAATGATAAACTCTCAACAGTTGAGAATGCAGATTATAATATTATAAAATTCGGAATCGACAATAAAAACTGTGAGTTTTTAGCTGAAGAAATCGTTGAAAAAGATTATTCAACTGATTTTGTAGCAGTTTGGAATGGTAATCGTCAGAAAGTAACAATTCCAACTGTGGGAATTCACAATGTATATGATGCTCTCGTAGCTTTTGCTGTGGGCATTGAATATGAAATAGACCCAGAGTTAATTGCAAAAGGACTTTGCGATTACACCCCATCAGGAATGCGACAAAGAATTAAAGATGCAAGGGGCATAACAGTTATCGAAGATTGTTATAACGCAAGTCCCGATTCACAAAAAGCAGGGCTCAATACACTTTGCAAAATCGCAAAGGCTAGAAAAATCGCGGTTTTGGGTGATATGTTAGAGTTAGGTGATTACACCGAAACTGCTCACCGAATGGTTGGCGACTATGCTGCTGAGTGCAAGCTTGACGCACTCTTCACATTGGGTGAAAGTTCAAAATACATTGCCGATAGTGCAAAAAATGGTGGAATTCAATTAGTTTTCTCATTTACTGATAAAGCAGAACTTACAGAAAACTTAAAAAATTATCTTCAAAAAGGTGACACGGTGCTTTTTAAAGCAAGTCGTGGAATGAAATTAGAAGAAATTTTTGAAGAATTATATAAACATTGGGATGTTTAAGGAGATGTGATTATGAATATTTATGTTGCATTAGCATTTGCTACTATTTTTAGTTTTGCAATAGCATTTTTGTTGGGATTTGTGTTAATTCCATGGCTTCGCAAGCTTAAATTCGGGCAAACTATCCTTGAAGAAGGCCCAATCTGGCACAAATCAAAGCAAGGCACACCAGTTATGGGTGGACTTATGTTTATTATCAGCACAATCGTTACAGTAATCGTTGTGCTTTTAACAGATTACTTTATGGGTGGCAACCTTTTTTCAGGTGAGTCAATCGTACCAAACCAACTTAAAGTAAAACTTGTTGCAGGCATATTGCTTGCATTGGGATTTGGTCTTGTAGGTTTCGCAGATGACTATATTAAGGTTGTTAAAAAGCGTAATTTGGGTCTTACAATCACTCAAAAAACAGTCGCACAGTTAGCAATAATATTCTCATATCTTGCAAGTCTTTATTTCAACGGACTTACATTTATGAAAATTCCTTTTGTTGGCTCGGTTGACCTTAAATGGTTCTTCTGGATTTTTGGCCTTTGTGTAATCTATGGCGCAGTTAATGCAGTTAATTTTACAGATGGTATTGATGGTCTTTGCGCAAGCGTAACAAGTGTAACTGCTATTGCATTCTGCATTGCAGCACTTATGGTTAAATTCACAGGCATCAGTGTTCTTGCAGCTGCTCTCGCAGGTGGTTGTCTTGGATATCTCATCTGGAATTACTATCCATCAAAGGTTATGATGGGTGACACAGGCTCAATGTTCTTGGGTGGTATGGTTGTAGCATTGGCTTATGCAATTGATTGTCCACTCATTCTCGTTCTTTTCGGTATCATTTATGTAATCGAAGCAATGTCAGACGTGTTGCAGATTGGTTATTTCAAAGCAACTCATGGCAAGAGAATCTTCAAAATGGCACCAATTCACCATCATTTTGAAATGTGTGGATGGAAAGAACGCAAAATCGTAACAATTTTCTCACTCGTTAATATGCTTGGCTGTGCAATAGGTCTTGCAATCTATTATTTCGGCATTGCAAAATAATTAGTTTATAAATTTTAAAGAAAGGTTGGTGGAAAAATGGCAACAAAGAGAAAAAATTCTCCTTTAAATGGATTACTTGCAAATGGCTCAATGGATATTCCGTTTTTCCTTTTGCTTATAGTCATCGTGTCAATAGGACTCGTAATGCTTTTTTCCGCTAGCTATACTTATAGTTATTATAACCGTAATGGTGATAGCACTTATATCTTCCGTCGTCAGATAATTTTCACAGTTCTCGGGCTTATCGGAATGTATGCAGTGTCAAGAATCCGATATGAATATTTCAAAGTCTTTGCAGTAATCGGTGTTGTTGTGTCTGTTGGACTTTTGTTGTTAGTCCTTGTGCTTCCCGAATATAAACCGGGCTTTAAACGTTGGATTAACTTAGGTTTTACCACATTCCAACCATCAGAAATTGCAAAAATCGGTCTTATATTGATTCTGGCATTTCTGCTGGATAAAGATTATAAAGGGATAACCGGTAAAATCCCAAGCAAATCAAGCATTGCAAAAACTGTTTATGATTTCACAGATGGCAGACTTATCCTTTATAAATCAACCACATCAGTAATTGCATATGGAATGCTCATCATTGTGTTTGCAGGTCTTGTTTATCTTGAAAATCACCTTTCAGGCACAGTGCTTATGCTTGCAATCGGCTTTGTTATGCTCTTCTTAGGCGAAGTTAAATATAAATGGTTCATTGCTGCTGGTGGCGTGGTGCTTATTGCAATAATTGTTCTTATTGCAAACCCAAGTTTCCTTCAAGATTATATGGGTGAGCGTATCACAGCGTGGCTCGATAAAGACTTTGACCCAACAGGTGTTCGTTGGCAAACAAACAATTCACTCTATGCTATTGGCTCAGGTGGATTTTTAGGCACAGGACTCGGTCAGTCAAAACAAAAACACTTATATGTTTCGGAACCACAGAATGACTTTATCTTCTCAATTGTTTGTGAAGAATTGGGCTTTGTGGGTGCAGCAACAATAATTGTTATTTTCGCACTTCTCGTTTACAGAGGAATTTATATAGGTCTTCGTGCAAAAGACCGCTTTGGCGCATTGCTCTCTATGGGCATTGCATTTCAGATTGGTATTCAAGTTGCACTCAACATAGCAGTTGTAAGTGACTTGATTCCAAACACAGGTATTTCACTTCCGTTCTTCTCTGCGGGTGGTACTTCGATTTTCATTCTTCTTTGTGAAATGGGAATGTTGTTATCAATTTCTCGCAGCATGCGTAAAAAGGGGTAAAAAGAAATGAGAGTAATGTTTGTAGCTGGTGGTACTGGCGGACATATAAATCCTGCAATAGCAGTTGCAAAAGAAATGAAAAGACTTGACCCTGTGACAGAAGTTCTTTTTGTGGGAACAGAGGGTAGAATGGAAACAAAAATTGTTCCAAAAGCAGGTTTCGATATCAAAACTGTTAAAATGAACGGCTTTTCAAGAAGCCTTTCAATTAAAGGATTAATAGATAATGTGCAAACTGTAATGCTCACTTTAAAAGCATCAGGCAAGGCACAGAAAATCATTAAAGAATTTCAACCTGATGTTGTTGTGGGATTCGGTGGCTATGTAACAGGACCTGTGCTTCGTGAAGCAGCAAAAATGGGTATCAAAACAGCAATCCATGAGCAAAACGCATTCCCAGGTGTAGCAAACAAAGCCCTTGCAAAAATTGTGGACAAGGTAATGCTTACATCAGAAGCTGCCGAAAAATATATGACTTGCAAAAATCCACCTGTTGTAACAGGACTTCCAGTACGACGTGAAATTGTCAAAACAGATAAGGACTTTGCTCGTGCATCTCTCGGCGTTAATAATAACGATATGCTCGTGCTTTCAATGGGTGGCTCATTGGGTGCAGATGCAATAAATAACGCGGTTGTTGAAATGCTCACAACTTTAAAAGATGAAAAAAATATTTGTTTCTTACACGCAACTGGTAGTTATGGCAAATGGGTAGGGGACAAATTAAAAGAAAACGGAGTAGAATTTGGCGAAGGTACAAATATCGAAATCCGTGAATATATCGACAATATGGATATCTGTCTTCCTGCTTGCGACTTGGTAATCAGTCGTGCAGGGGCAAGCTCACTTTCAGAAATTCAGGCTCTTTCTAAACCATCAATTCTTATTCCATCACCAAACGTTGCAGAAAATCATCAATATCACAATGCAATGACCCTTGCAGAAAACGGTGGCGCAATTTTAATTGAACAAAAAGATTTGTCTGAAAAGAAAATTGCAGATATTGTTCTCGACCTTAAAAATAATCGAGAAAAGCTTAATGAAATCTCTGCAAAATGTGGTGAAAAGGCAAAACTCAACGCTCTTTCAGAAATTTGCAGAATTATAACATCACTTAATCAATAATTTTTAACATTTTTTACACTCTCGGCATAGTATGTGGCACAAGGTATTTATATGCTATCAAAGGGCGTGTGAAAATTGGATAAAATTATAATAAACGGCTCAAAAAGACTTGACGGAGAAATATCCGTGCAGGGAGCAAAAAACTCTGTGTTGCCGATACTTGTTGCGACACTTTTAACTGACGGAGTTTCGGTGATACATAATTGTCCCATTATTTCGGATGTGGATGCAACAATAAAAATCCTTCGCTATCTTGGGTGTATAGTCACTCGTGAAGGACACACAATAACAGTGAATTCAACTGGCGTCAACAAAAATGATGTGCCCGACGAATTGATGCGCGAAATGCGTTCATCCATTGTGTTTTTAGGTGGAATTCTAGGGCGTATGGGCAAAGCTGTGCTGTCAACGCCGGGTGGTTGCGAAATCGGTCTTCGCCCCATTGATTTGCATCTCTCATCAATGCAACAGTTTGGCGCAGAAATAACAAACGAAAATGGCAATATAATCTGTTCTGCTGAAAAAAACGGACTCACAGGCACTCGAATAACTCTTTCATTCCCAAGCGTTGGTGCAACAGAAAACATTATTCTTGCGGCAACACTTGCAAAGGGTACAACAATAATCACAAATGCAGCACGTGAACCTGAAATCAGCGACTTGGCAGATTTCTTAAATGGTTGTGGCGCAAAGATACAGGGCGCAGGGGATAGCACTATCACCATTGAAGGTGTCAATAAACTTAACCCAACCGAGCACACAGTAATCCCAGATAGAATTGTAGCATCAACATATATGATAGCCGCCGCAGTTACTAATGGACGTGTGTGCTTAAAAGATATAATTCCGTCCCATATCGGACCAACAATTCAACCACTTCGTGAAGCAGGTTGTGATATTGTTGTCAGTGGACGATGGGTGTGCCTTAGTGCACCACCAAGACTTAAAAGAATAAGAATAATAAGAACAATGCCCCACCCGGGATTTCCCACAGATGTGCAAGCACAAATGATGGCACTGACCACAGTTGCAGATGGCACAAGCGTTATTGTTGAGAATATCTTTGAAAGCAGATTTAAGCATATCGGTGAGCTTATCCGATTTGGTGCTAAAATCAATGTTGAGGGTAGGGTAGCAGTAATTGAAGGAATGAGATATCTGAATGGTGCAAATGTCCGTTCAACTGATTTGCGTGGTGGCTCGGCAATGATAATTGCAGGACTCTGTGCAAAGGGCGTAACTGAAATTTCAGATATTTATCACATAGACAGAGGCTATGAAGAACCTGAAAAGGTACTCCAAAGTCTCGGAGCAGATATAAAAAGGGTGAAAGAAGTTGAAAAAGACTAACAGTCAAAGCACAACCCGAAACAGTCAGATGTCGGGAAATGAGCGAATAATCAACAGAACAGCCCAGAGAAGAAAGAAAAACCGACGCAAAAAGCTTATTGTCCGTGCGTGTTTAGGTGGAATTTTTCTCTTGGTTGGCGTTGTTATTGTCTTGACTATGTTTTTTAATATAAGTGAAATAACAGTAACAGGCGACACAGTTTATGCAAACGATGAAGTCATCAATGCAAGTGAAATAAATATCGGTGATAATCTCATCTTTGTGTCAAAAAAGAAAATAAATAATAACATTACAGAAACTTTGCCATATATTGGCTCTGTTAAAGTTAAAAGACATTTGCCAACGGGCATTGAGTTTGTTGTAACAAAAACTGATGCGGTTTATGCCGTTGCGCAGAATGGCTATTTTACCTTGCTCAATGAAAAGGGCAAAGTCCTTGAAGCTGATACAGAGTTTATTGCAGAAAACATAACTTTGTTGAATCTTGGCAATATAACATCTGCAACAGTTGGTAAAAATATTGAACTCGAAACAGAAAATGTTTTAGATAAACTCATTGAAATTCAAGAGGCATGCAATAATTGTGGGCTCAAAGATATAAGCGCAATAGACTTGTCAGATATTTACAACATAAAGCTAACTTATCAGGGAAGAATAACTCTTGAATTAGGCGAAACAAACAGAACAAATCTTGAGAAAAAATTGGCACTCGGAGCAAAAGCTATTGAGCACCAGAATGCAGAAAACGATTCATATCGTGGCACAATAAATCTCACAGTTGATGGTAAAGGATTCTTGTCAGAAGAAACCACAACAACTGAAACAACAACTCTTCCGGAATCAACAACAGAGCCAGTTTCAGAGAGTGTGACTGCTGAATCAACAACAAAAAAGGCAGCATAAGGCAAAAAAGTCTTAAAAATCGCAAAAAATCCATAAAAATGTAAAAAAATCTATAAATTATGTATTGCATTTATTTATTGTTAGTGATAAAATAAACTGTAATTATATAATCCAATAGGTGTGAAATTTTCTATACATAGGAGGATGTTAAAAATGGCATTCGAAATTGATAATCGTTATGAAGACATTACAAACATTAAAGTAATCGGTGTCGGCGGTGGCGGCGGAAACGCAATTAACCGTATGGCAAAAGCAGGTATCAACGGCGTTGAACTTATTGCTATCAACACTGATAAACACGTTCTTGGTTTTTCACAGGCAACACAGAAAATCCAGATTGGTGAAAAAGTAACTTCAGGTCAGGGCGCAGGTGCTAAACCAGAAGTTGGCCAGAAAGCAGCTGAAGAAAGCCGTGACGCTATTATTGAAGCTCTCGCTGGCACACATATGGTATTCGTTACAGCTGGTATGGGCGGCGGAACAGGTACAGGTGCTGCTCCAATCATCGCTGAAATCGCAAAAGAAAAGGGTATCCTTACAGTTGGTATCGTTACAAAGCCTTTCGCATTTGAAGGCAGCCGTCGTATGAAACAGGCAGAAGCAGGTATCGCTGAACTCGCACAACACGTTGACTCTCTTATCGTTATTCCTAACGAAAGACTTAAATATCTTCCAGACCAGAAGCTCACATTTGCTAACGCTTTCGCTATTGCTGATGATGTTCTTCGTCAGGGTGTAAACTCAGTTACAGAGCTTATCACAATGCCACAGTTCATTAACCTTGACTTTGCTGACGTTACAGCAGTTATGAAAGATGCTGGTCACGCTCATATGGGTATCGGCCGTGCAAGTGGTAAAGATAAGGCTGAACAGGCAGCACACGATGCTATTTCTAGCCCACTTCTTGAAACAACAATCACAGGTGCAAAGGGTGTTATCATTAGCATCACAGCATCACCTGACATCACTCTTGAAGATGTTGACACAGCAGCTGGCATCATCCGTGCAGAAGCTGATGAAGATGCAAACATCATCTTCGGTGTTGCATTCGATGACAAACTTGACGATGAAATGATTGTTACTGTTATTGCAACAGGTTTCGGTCTTGATGCAAACGGCATGGCAAGAAAACCACATTCATCATTCGACATCAGCTCAAACAGCAACTTTGGCGCTGACGATGACAATATGGATGATATTCTTGACCTTTTCAAAGGCAGAAGATAATCAATAATAAATAATCAATCCCCCGACTCAGGTCGGGGGATTTTTTTCTTGTAAATAAACACAGTTTATGTTATCATAAAACTGTGAAAAGGGGGATTATTTATGTATAATGTTAGCTGGGCATTGGTTTATAAGGTTAATATCGACGACGAAACAATTTTTCAAGTCCTTAACGAAATAAATGGCGTTGCACCAACAAGTTGGTTTATCGCAAGAAATGTGGGCAAAGACAGAAAAGAAACATTTGCTTATATTGTCAACAACGCACCGGAATATATACAGTTGATTCCTTTGAAAGGTGATAAAAGGAATGGCTTAATTGATAAGGGAAATATTATTACACTAAACAAATCAACCGATATTGAAAAGTGTATCCTTATAATGACCGACTATTGCAAAATTAAACTTCAATCTAAAGATGGAACGAAATTTTTGCTTATAGCCCATATAGTTGGTTCAACAAAGCATCAAAGAAAGTCAATTAAAGCATTAAGAAAAGAATATAAAAAATCAAGCAGACCATCACAAATGTTATGGAGTACAATAATTATTATATATCTAATTCTTTGCGCAATATTAGGATGGAATTTGGAAGATGTGATATTCCCATCACAAACGGGTAGTGAGCTGTTACAACAGCAAAGTCAAGAAGAAAAAGAAGCAATAAAAGAGGTTGAAGATGAATTTAATAAAAATATTGGACTAATCAAATCACCTGAATATAAAGAAGTATTTTCAATCAAAGTTAAACCATATGAAAGTAATGCGGTTGTAACTGGCAAAACCAAAGTTGTTGAACTCAATTCATTCCGTTTTACGGTTAGCGCAAATTCTGAATTTCATAAATTTGATAGTGGAGATTATGGATATGTTGATGGTTCAAATAATAATGTAATAAGTGCTGGCTTTGTTTCTGTTAATGATACAAATAAAGAAACAACAGATTTATTAGAATTATATAAACACATTCAAGGTGGCGCATTAGAAAAAATGGGTTATTCAATGAATTCGTGGTATGATATTCAAAAATCAACATATTCTATTGATTATTTCAATGCTGATATTCAAAATTTTAATTTTTATGAAAAAATGTTGTTTAATCTTGCAGTGCAAGAACATATGAGAGATGCGACAGAAAATAGAAAGTTATTGGAATTTTATGAAAAAGAGTTTGATTCTTATTATATGATTATTAAAAAAGTTCAATATAATGATATGGCAGAAGAAATTGTCTATAGTTATGAGATTGATATTTATTTTAAGGATGATTTAAATACTTTTGAATCGTATGGTATCACCAATATTGGTTATACCGAAGAAGAATGCTTTGCAATAATCAATTCAATGGAACTCATTGAAGAATAAAACTAACCCCCGTAGATTATTCCACGGGGGTTTAATATTTTTTATTTACAACGAAAAATCTTCGGGACTATATTCTTGCAACTCAACAGGTCTTCTTGGTTGTCTTTTCAAAACATCATAAGAGAATTTTTTACAAGCAAAATCCTTTTCAACAACGCCCTTTTTCTTGCAAAGCACAGTTTCACCGTCAGGGGATAACTTGCCGTGTGCACAATATGAGCAAGATGGAGATATTTCCTTTTTATTAAGCAATTTTTTCATAATAAACACCGAGTTTCGTAGGGGTCGGCGTCCTCGACGACCCGTATAATATTGTTTAATTCATTCTAACATATTTTTTGCCGTCTATCAATATCAAAAATCATTATTATACACATAACAATAACCGTGAAAAATGCAGGTACGGAAACCGAAAACGGCATAACCCCCGAAACATTTTGCAGACTTGTTGCAATGTCAATAGGGAAAACCATCAAAAGCAGATAACAAATAAGTGCGGATAAAGCCCCGTTTATAACTCTACCCGTGAAAAATCTTATGTATTTAAGTCCTGTGGCACGAATAAAAGAATACACCTGACAATGCACGCAAAAACCACCAAAACCGATAATTGCAGTAATAATGGGCAATGTTGTATTTTTTGCTATCTGTGAGCAACCCTTTGTAACTTCAAGAAACGAAACAAAAGCAGTATAAACATTGTCACCTAAATTCATTTGTCTGATGCATTCAGTAATGGCACTAAAAAGTATAACCCACGCACAAACCCCAAGAATCGAATTAACATTATCACTCACCGACGAAGACAACGCCAAAAGTGGACTTTGCCCATAAGTTTTGTTGCTCGATTTAATCTCGTTACCATCATCAAAAAACCGCGAAATAATACCAAGAATTATTGATGAAAGACAAAGCGAAATAAACATAATAACTCCTGCTTTGCTACTGCCAAGCACTCCAACACCAACTGCCGTGATAATAAAAGCAGGGCCACCATTCACACAAAACATACAAAGCCGTTGTGCCTGATTTTTTGTGATTCTTCCGTTTTCATAAAGCATTGCAGTCATTTTTGTGCCAACGGGAAATCCACCGATAAGCCCCATAAAAATCACAGAAACCGTGCAGTCATTCTGTTTGAATAAAAACTTCGTTATAGGTGCCAATGCCTTATAAACAGGTGAAAGAACATCCGATTTGATTATATATGACGACAAAACCATAAAGGGAAAAAGCGACGGCAAAATAGTATAAAAGCATATTTGCAAACCACTTGTAATACCACTACTTACAGCGTGTGGCATTGAAAAAAGCAGATAACAACTGACAAAAATCCCTATAAATGATAAAAGATTTCTTCTCAAAATCGTCTTGAACATTATCTCACATCCCAATATAAATATATTGAAATCTTTTAGTTATAATGAATTATTTTCACTCGTTTTCATATAATTGTATGAATCGAGGTGTATTTTTTTGTCACAGAGAAAGAAACCAAAAGAGAAAAAGCATTTGCAGTTGCCTGAACTGTTGTCCGACGAGCCAAAGCTTGAAACCTTGGGGAATCGTGAAATAATAGTTGAAGGTTGCAAGGGTATAGCCGAATATAGCGAAAATTTGATTAAACTCAACACAGGCACATTGATAAGGGGTTTTTCATGTGAAGATTTGTCGATTGAGTTCTTTGATAAGGGTGTCGCAGTTATCAAAGGTGTAATCGCAGAAATAACTTTTATTACATAGGTGAAAATATGTTTATAATTGAACTTATAAGATGGCTTTTCGGTTATATAAATTTCAGAGCATTTGACGGATTTCCCGATAGATTTATAAATCTTTGTACCAAAAACCAGATTCCACTTTGGAACATCAAAAATGTCGGTGGAAGATTAAGCGCAAGCACCACCATACAGGGCTATTTGAACATCCGTGAGTGTGCTAAAAAATCAGGAATGCGAGTCCGTGCCGTTGAGAAAAAAGGACTCATATTTTTTCTAAAAAACCATAAAAAACGCGTGGGTATTGTTATCGGCGCATCAATTTGTGTTGTGATTTTTACAATTCTCTCACAATTTGTATGGAATATTTCAGTTGTGGGTAACGATACTCTTGAAACTGATTTCATATTGAGCGCCTTTGAAGATTACGGAATTAAGGTCGGCGCAAGAATAACCAAAGAGCAAATGCAAAATGCATCAGAAAAAGCGGTAATCGACATCGAAAAACTCTCTTGGGCAACAATCAATCAAAAGGGTACAGTGTTAGTCATTGAAGTCCGTGAGAAAAAAGATGCACCCCCAATGTATGACAATTCAAAGCCTACAAATGTAATTGCAAAAGAAGATGGATTAATTTTGAGCCTTGATATTCTTTATGGCAACGCTGAAGCCAAAATTGGCTCTGCAGTAACAAAAGGGGACTTGCTGATTAGCGGAATCGCAAAGCACCCTGACGGAAGTGAGTCACTTATCCATGCCGACGGACGAATCAAAGCTCTTGTAAAAAAGAAAAACATTTCAGACGCAATAAATTTTAATTGCTATAATCTCACTAACGAAAACAAACGAAAATCACTATTTTTCTTTGGTGTAAAAATCCCTTTTGGCAAAAAAGTCCCAAACTCTTTTTATTCTTTACATAATTCT
>JAZLBL010000012.1:0-13048 GCA_045613685.1 Candidatus Fimenecus sp.
CGACGACTCGGCGTCCCGTTGTTGGTTTTCAGTACACTTATTTCGGGCTGCCGAGTCGTCAGCCCCTACATAATCTGTCCGTTATAACTATTTATCAATACATTGTTTTTGAAAGAATGAAACAAGTCCAGAGTGCAACTACAAACAAGCCTTCTGCAGGAATTGCAAGCTTTGTATATGGACATTTCCACCCTTTATCAACAAAAAGAAAGATTGTTCTTGTTACAAAAACTGTTGTCGCAAAGAAAAGTCCACCAATCATTGAATAGTATGGAGTTTTAAGCGCGAGCATAAGGAAGAGCAAGAATCCACCCAATGCACCTGAAATACCACCATAATAAACGCGAATTTCAGTTTTACCTGCATTATCAACAGGCTTGATTGAAAAACCTTCAGCGTTCTTTAATGGGCTAATAATAAACACGATTGCCATACCGAAGAAATAGAGAACAAGCCCTATTGTTGCAACGGCAGCAGGAATATTTGACATTAAAATTTCTTTCATAAGTATTCTCCTTTATGCTTTAATGGTTTCTTTCACTTCTTTTTTATCAAAGAAAGAGGTGAAGTTGATAATAAATAATAATGCATATGCTACCCACATAGGTAAGTTTTCAATAAACGCACTCTTGCCAACCGTTACCAAAAGCACAAGCATTAAAAGTAATATCGCAACGAAAATAATTGTAGCAATTATGTATTTCTTGTCTTTTTGTTTGCATTTATGGAATAAGAATATAATCACACCAGCCGCACCCAAGAAAGCGAAGATAAGAGCAGTTGCCCAGTGACCAAGACAACGAGCAGTCATAACAAGGTCAAGTCCCGCTGAGGGCACATTGACGGTTACATAGATTGCCGCACATCCAAGAGATGTTACAATAACTCCCGCTTTGCCTTGATAATCATTTTTGCGATACATATAAAGAGTATTTGTAAAAATTGAAAAGGATGCTAAAACGCCCCACATTTTAAAAGGCCAAGGGTAACGAAGACCAAGCATACTTGCTGTAACATCTGTTAAAATGTTGCCAAATTGCTGTGGAAAAGGTAAAAATCCATACCAAGTGATAAACACAAAGCCCGCAATCAGATTTGCAATACAGAAAACTGTTGTTGCTTTTGAAAGCTTATCAGCAAAAAGAATTTTTCTTATAAACAAAGCATATAAGAAAAGCAATACTGTTGAGCCGATTACCCAAAGCAAATAAACTGTCGCGTTTGCATATAATGGCTCATAAAGCATACCGTCAAATTTTGCAATAAACTCTTCTACTGGCAAAGCCATATCTGCATCTGTTGGAATTATGTATGGGTATTGGTCCCAACTCATAATAAAAGTCATCCAGAGCCCATAAACAACAGCAATAACAGCCCATAATCCCGTATAGGTTTTCATCATTTTGTTTTTCATAAGTATCACTCCATAGAGTTATTTTAGCACTAACCAAATATAAAAGCAACAAAAAAGGACCACCTTTTGGTAGTCCTTAATTTTTAGAATAAATTATTCTTCGTCTTCGCAGCAGTCGCAGTCACATTCGCAATCGAATTCGAGAACTTCGCCACATGCTGGGCATTCTGCTTCACCGTCGAGAATGATTTCTTCATCAAAATAAATCATTTCACCACAGTTTGGGCATTCAACTTCATACATTTCATCGTCACAACCACAGCAATCGCAATCGTCATCACAATCACAATCGTCGCATTCGTCGTAGAAGATTTCTTCAAGGTCTGCTAAGTCTTCGTCAACTGCGTCAAGCTGTTCTGTAACGAGTTCCATTTCGTCGTCAAGGTCGCTTACTGCAAGAGCAAGGTCTTCGAGAATGTCGAGAACTGCGTTAATTACCTTTGTTTCTTTTTTATCTGCATCAAAGTCAAGACCTTCAACAAGGCCCTTGAGATATGCAACTTTTTCTGTAACTGTCATCATTGTTATATTCCTCCGTTTAAGAAAAATTTATGCACGTGACATATATTCGCCTGTACGAGTATCAACGTTAATCATTTCGCCTTCTTCAATGAAGAGAGGAACTTTAATTTCTGCACCTGTTTCAAGAGTAGCAGGTTTTGTAGCGTTAGTTGCTGTGTTACCTGCAAAGCCAGGGTCAGTCTGTGTTACCTGAAGAACAACAAAGTTTGGTGGTTCAACACCGAAAACACTACCCTTATATGAAAGGATTTTACAAATCATATTTTCTTTAACAAACTTAAAGTTGTCGCCAAGGTCTGAAGCATTTACAGGAACCATATCGTATGTTTCCTGGTCCATAAAGTAGTAAAGACCACCGTCACTGTAAGAATATTCCATATCTTTTCTTTCAATGACTGCTGTTGGGTACTTTTCAGTTGGGTTGAATGTTCTTTCAACAACACCACCTGAAATAACGTTCTTAATTTTAGCTCTTACGAAAGCAGCGCCTTTACCTGGTTTAACGTGCTGGAATTCAACGATTTGGAATACGTTGCCATCCATTTCGAAAGTTACGCCGTTTCTGAAATCACCTGCTGATACCATAGGTATTATACCTCCGTTTTTTGTTTTAATACACTATAAATAATACAATAAATTTTATTGTTTTTCAAGTCTTTTTGTAAAATCAAGGAATAATTATATAACTCTCTGCACTACTTTCGCTGAGTTTTTCATAAAAAGAGACATCTTCGCTCTGATTTTTAACTGTCGGAACAATTTTTATGGTTGAGAAATTGTTTTTTGCCCTGTCGTTCATTACAGTATAATTATTCTCAATATATTCAACATAATCACTGTTTTCTTGTGGCAAAAGTACTGGTGAACAAACTGATGCCGCCGTGTCAAAAAGTGTTCCACCCCATTTTTCTTGATTGCCACCATCTGCACCTTCAAGTGGCACGCCAAGAATCACAGGGCATTTGCCTGCTTCTTTAACTGCTTGTTCAATAAATTGCATTAACACAAGATTTCGGTTAAGTGTTGCATTATCTTGTGAGAAAAATACAGGTGCACCATCTCTTGACTGTGGAAACTCAACTGATTGAAGATAAACACAATCTGCACCCATATTTACTGCAGCACCAATTACTGTGCAAATATAACTTGTTGCTCTTGGATTCGTTGGGTCAAGCCACACTCTGCCACCATTAATCGCAGGGGCATCAAACCAGATTTTTGTTTTTTCTTGGTTTTCATAAACGAAAGCGCCCAATCTTTGTGGTGCGTAACTGTCTTCAAAACAGAAAATTCTTGCAACGATAATAAATCCTTCTGCTTTTATTTTTTCAATAATCACATTATCAATGGAATAATATTTATCGCTTTTTCCATCAATGGTTACATATCCTTCTTGAGTTTTGAAATCAAGCATAACCGCATTGCAACCATTTTTCTTTGCTTTTTTTAATTCTTTTGTCAAATCACTGATTTCGCCTAAAACAGTATTCTCAATATATGTTGCACGAATTGTGCCAAGATTATCAACGCTTATAAGTGTTTCATTTTCAATATTGTTGGCTAATGGTCTGTTAGAAAGAGTCATACTCACAGAAACAAGAATGAAGGTTGCAACAAAAAGGCAACACAAAATAAGGGCAAAAGCTATTTTTCTTGCCTTTTCTTTTTTCTTCATCTTGCGACTTTCGCCGATAGCATAACTTTCGGCATTTCGTGAAGGGTATTTTTTTGAAAACTTGTAATATCCCTTTAATCTGCGAGGGGACAATTCTTTTCTAGCCATTAAATAAACACCGAATTTCCGGAAATTCCAATAAATGCCAAAGATAACAACGCAACATAAATAAACATTGCTGGTGTTCCTTTAAAGCATTTTGGGATAGATTTGTTCATATCAAGTCGTTTAAGTCCGCTATTTATAAGAATAACGGCAATAACGAATGCAATACCAGCACCAATACCAGCACCGATTGCTTCTGCAACTGAAAATGCAGAACGATAGTTAATAAGTGGAACTGCAAACACAAGTGTATTAAAAGCAGCCACACCTATTCTTCTGACAGTTCGTGGTGATGCTTTTCCCGAAAACAAAACAACTGAAACTGTGATGAGATAAAGCACACCAACAACCGCAATAAAAATAATTGCGTGCATTATTTCGCTGAGTTCATTTATAGCAGGAATTGTATCAAGCAACACACAAATAACTGACACAGCAGTTGAAAAATATGTGATAAAAATTGCCATTGGCACCAACTGACGAGGTTTTGCACTCATTCGCACGGCTTCGCTGATACCATAACCACCGTTGAAAATCAGGTTCTGGAAAAGCATAACATAGAATGCTGCGGAAATTAGTCTTAAAAGCACTGTCATTGTCCGTCACCATCCTTTTCCTGTGTTTCTGCCTCTTCGGGACGACTCTTATATTCTTCAAGTTCAGAAAGCATATCAGAGAAATCGTCAAGATATGTTCGTTCTTCAGTCTGTCGAACTCTTGGCTCTCTTTTTGGTGCTTCTGCAACTATCTTTGCTTTTTTAGGTTTCTTAACCTTTTCTTTTTTCTCTTTTTTTGGCTCTTCAAGGTTTACTTCTTGAGTTTTTTCTATATTCTTTTCAGCTCGTTTTTCTTTACGGATACGCACAAAAGCGGTTTCTGTACCGAAAGAATAAGGGTCCATCTCATCTTTCATTAATTCTTTAAGCGAACCACGAACTGAACGTGTAACCTCTGATGTGTCAAAAGCTCTATCAGGTGATGCATCAGGATATTTTGCATTGATAACCGCTTTGAATACTGCTGCAAGGAAACCGATAATCAAAAGCCCACCAAACGGAGTTAAAAGAGCAGGGAATGTCACTTCAAGACCTAAATCAATTCCACCGATTGTGCCACTTGCAAGAATTTCACGGATTAGACCTGTGATAATTGCAACTGCACCATAACTCATTGATGCCGCAACAGCATCAATAAGACTCTTTTTCAAATCGTTTTTAACAGCAACCCTTTCACAGTGAAGAGCAACCAAAGAGTTGACCGCCATAAGTGGAAGATAAACGCCAAAATTTATTGACATATCAGGGAAAAATCTGTTAACCAACCACATTACTGGGAAGATAACACCCACGCCAAAGAGCACATAAAGTACTACGCGCCAATGACGACGAATATTTTTAAGCAACAATGATGATAAAACTTCACAGACGATTAACTCAATCGCTGTAACGATTGCAAGGAAAACCGCTAATCTCAATGAGAGTGTAATCGCAACAACGGGACAAAGACCGATTGCCTCGAAAAGCAATGGATTTTTGATAACAGCACTGTTTCTTATTCTTTTAAATGTGCTATTTCTCTCACTCATCATTGTCACCTCCCGTCATAAAAGGTGCTTCTGTTTCTGTAACTGTATTTTCTTCTTCAATAACATCATGAAGACTTTCACTTTCCTGAACAGGTGTTTCTTCAACAATCTCTTCGCCAGTTTCTGCTTCTTCAATTTCTGTTACTTCAATATCAGGTATTTCGTTGAGCACTTCTTCTGGAACAACTGTTTCGACTGGCTCAACAACTTTAATTTCTTCTTTTTCTTCTTTTACCTTTTCCCATTTTGCAAGTGGAATTTTGTCTGCTAATTCTGTCAAGGCACAAGCAATGAGAATACCAAAACACATTGGTTCTTCAAATGAACCGAAATATCTCATTAACATACATATAATTCCACCCACAAATCCCCAAACGGCACGAACAAAAGTGCGTTTTGGTAAAGCAGATGGATATGTCATAAAGAAGATTGCACCGAAAAGCACTTCTCCACCACAGAATTCCATAATTACAGAAATAAATCTTCCTGTGCTGACTCTTGGAAAGAGAATTGCCATAACAATTACAGCAAGCATAAATGCATATGCAGAAATCGCGTCTTTAGGACGACGAATTGTAAGAAACACAAGTGCACCGAGTAACGCAAGAACACATCCTGCACCCATTGCTGATGGCAAAGCACCTGTAAACACTTCTAAAAGTGCAACGGCATTGCTACCGATTGAGTTACCCTGTGAGAGCATTTTGCTCAATGACATTGCTGTTGTATCAGAATATGCAAACATTCTGTCAGGCCAACAAAGAGTAACAAAGCTCACTGCTGCCGCAGCTGGTACAAAAGGTGAGTTTATTGTTTTGCCAAAAGGTAAAACGCAAACAATAATTGCAAAGATTGCACCGAAAACCACCATCCACCAAGTAGCAGTTGATGGCAACAATAATGCAAAAGTTACACCTATTATCCAGTTTGAAAAATCTCTTGATGAGAAATCGCAATTTAAAACTTTTTCACCAATTCTTCTGCAAATTGTACAAGTAACGATTGAAATAAGCACAAGCACAACCGCTCTGAGCCCATGGTAAAGAACCGCAACCAAAAATGGAGCGGTAAGCATAATTGCATAATCAATCATATGATTACGCATATCTATAAAATCTTGTGGTTTTTGTGTTATTTGTTGATTGGTCAAAACTTATTCCTCGCTTTTTCCAATATTTATTTGTTGCAACTGCCAAGCCCTTGTAATATTATGAATTAAGGGGGAATTTCTTATGAATTATGAATCTCTTAACGACAACGTAATGTTAGTTGAACTCTCAAAAGAAGAAATGAATCAATTTCATATTACATATGACTCACTTGACTGTGATAATCAACTCACCGAAATAGCCATCAGAAAAATTCTTAATGAAATATCACAAGATAAAATTAAAGCTAATAATAAAATCACAGTTGAAGCATTACCCACAGATGATGGTGGGTGTTTCTTCATTTTCACTTTCTCTGTGAAACATCATAGATATAAGGTCAAAAAGACTAATAATGACCTTTTCTTTAAAACGGATAGCCTTAATTCTATGCTTGATACAATATTGTCCGTTCAAAAATGTTCAGATGCTAAAATACCCTGCAAGATTTTCAAGATGAACAATGATTTTTATCTTGAACTTTCACCCAAACATAAAAGATTTTATCCAATTTTCAAAGAATATGGTTTTGTTTCAAATAATTTTTCCAAGGAAATAATCTTTGAGCACGGAAAACTTCTTGGTGAAATTGCATTTTAGCAGTTTTTGCAGAAATTTTCTTCTGCGATTGCTTTGAATTTTTCAACAGCTGCTTTTCTGTCAGCACTTGAAAAAAGAGCATTACCAGAAACAAATACGTCCGCACCAGCAGCCGCTGCAATAGCGATTGTTTTTTCGTTTATTCCACCGTCAACTTCGATTTCGCAATCCAGACCACGAGCGTTGATTTCGTTTCTCAAAGCAGAAACTTTCGCCATCATATCTTCCATAAAGCTCTGTCCGCCAAAGCCAGGCTCAACAGTCATTACAAGCACCATTGAAAGCTTGTCTAAATATGGAAAAATATCTTCAACAGGTGTTTTAGGCTTAACTGTCAAAGATGCTTTTACACCGCGAGAGAGAATTTTTTCAATGGTTTCGCCGATAGGTGAGTCACATTCTGTATGAAATGTGATAATATCAGCACCTGCGTCACAGAAATCGTCAATATATTTAAGCGGGTCACTAATCATAAGATGCACATCAAAAGGCACATCCGTTGCCTTTCTGATGCATTTGATTACTGGTGCACCGAGAGTTAAGTTTGGCACAAAATGGCCATCCATAACATCAATGTGCATATAATCAGCCCCAGCTAATTCCATATCTTTTAATTCTTCTGCAATTTTACCGTAATCACAAGATAAAATTGATGGTGAAATTTTCATCATAACAAAATCTCCATAAAAAACAAAATATTATCAAGTTATTTTACCATAAATCGTGCTCAATGTCAAAGGTCCACAAAAGCAAAGAAGCGACTTGAAATAGTCGCTTCTTTTATTTTATATATTCACTTTTAACCGCTTTCATAACCTTTGATGCAATAGGCACGGCACTTGTGATACTTGTTGTTGTATCTTCAATCACCACGATTATTGCAAAAGGCATTTCGTCAAGCTGAGAATAGCCCACAAAGAGTGCGTTTGGTCTGATATTCTTATCGTTGCTGACTTCGGCAGTACCTGTTTTTCCACAAAAACTCATTTTAGGGAAGAATCCATCACCATATTGATTTTTGACATTTGAACGAAGCATTTCATCAACTTTTTTTGCCACGTCTGGAGCAAAATATTCACCTGTCATGTTCTCTTTTGCAGAAAATACTGTTTTACCCTCTGGGCTTGTAATCTGACTTACAAGATAAGGTGTTTGTGCTGTACCACCATTTGCAATAGCCCCCATAACAGTCAACATATGACAAGGATTTATTAGGGTTGTGTATTGCCCTATACCTGCCCAACCAATATCCAAAGCGCTTGACTCTGTAAGGTTAATTCTACTCTTTGCACAATGGATTTTTCCACTGATATCTGCCATGTTTGTGTTGAACCCTATTCTCTCGGCAGTTGCCATAAGCTTTTCTGAACCTAATTCGTCTGCAATTTTAGCAAAAGCACAGTTACAAGACTTGTTAAGGGCTTTTTCAAAACCTATTTTTCCGTGAGTGCCACTACAAATAACATAACCTTCACCGATTAAGATTTTACCCTTACACTCGAAAGTTCTGTCATAAATATCGGGAATATTTTCAACCGCACAAATTGCTGTAAGCACCTTAAAGGTTGAGCCGGGAGTATAAACGCCTGAGAAAAATCTATTCATATAGATTCCCTCATATTTGCCCGTCGTGTCCGTATCAATATCCTTTGGCTTATTGTTTATATCATAAGTGGGTGTTGATGCAATACAGATAATCTCACCTGTTTTGTAATTCATAACACCAACTGTACCTTTGTTATTTCCCAGCGCCCTATATGCTGTTTCACAAACCTTTGAGTTGAGAGTAAGTTTTATGTCGTTGCCTTTGCCATATCGTTTAAGGTTATAAACACCATCTAATAGAGTGTAGCCTGTCAATTCGTCTTTAAAAGCAGTCTGAATTCCATTTGCAATATATCCCGAAGTGTCACCAACAGTATGCAACAACGCCATTCGCAGATTTTTATTGTCACTATAAACTCTTTTGCCATTTTCTGTGGTAACAATTATGTTGCCTTTTGAGTCCAGAATGTCACCTGCAGTCGAAAGTGCACCGTCTGAATAAAGATGCTTGTTTGCTCTGTTCATTGCCCAGTCATTTGCATTTGTAACAAGGTTGAAATAGAGCAAACCACACCCCGCAAGAAACAAAAGTATGAGCGCATAAAGAGTGAGTGCTCTTCTACCAATAGATTTCATTGACGAACACCTCCAAATCTGTAAGTGCTTCGGTCAACGGACTTAATAAGAGCCATCAACATCCAACAACACATAATACTTGAACCACCACGGCTGATGAATGGCAAAGTAACACCTGTTAATGGTAAAAGGTCGTTTACGCCAAAAACATTGAGTGATGCCTGAAATAGCATCAGTGCCGCCGCTGCACAAGCAACAATAGCATAGAATGATGAACGGGCGTATTTTGAGTGACGGATTGAATAAACAAGCAGAGCCACATAAGAAAGCAAAATAGCCCCAGCCATAATCATTCCGAATTCTTCACAAACTACGCCAAAAACAAGGTCTTCAGTGGCCGCATAAATATCGCGAAGTTTTCCGTTGCCCAGACCAACGCCGAAAAGTCCACCACTTGTTGAATAAATCATTGTTCTTGTCTGTTGGAATCCTGATGTGTCAAAATACTCCCACACATGACCGTATGAAGCAAATCGGTTTGCTACATATGGCTTGAACATAAGCACAAGAAGTCCACCCATAAATGCACCTGTACAAACAAGCGCCAATGTTCGAATATCACCTGAACGCATAAATGAAATTACAATAAATGTAAAGAAGAATATGAGTGCTGTGCCAAAGTCATACATTAAGAATAAACATCCAACGCAACCAAGTGCAAATATAATAAATTTTGTAAGACTTCGGTTAGATTGTAGCCTTTCAAGTGTAGCAGCACCAACAATAATAAATGCAACTTTAACAATTTCTGATGGTTGAATTGAAAGCCCACCAATATAAATCCAGTTTTTTGCACCATTTGTAAATTTTGCAAACACAAGTGTAAATGCGAGAAGTCCCACAGCACAAACTGCAATAGGAATTCTTAAAAACATTATTCTGTCAATATCTCTTAAAAGCCATTGCACAATTATAAAGCCCGAAATACCGATAAGTACGGCGACAAGTTGTTTCACAGCAAGTTTTGGATATACACTTGCGGTTATTGAAAGCCCTATTGATGTGAGCAAAAACGCAATTAACTCAACTTCAAAACCTTTTCGTTTCAAAATGATTTTTGCGCCGAAGAAATAAGTAAACTGAACTAAAATATAAACACCCATTGTGATGATGATATTCATTTTATATTGCTCTTCGGCCTTCGATAAAAGTGTAAAAAGGCAAGTCACTTCAAAAAGAGTAACCACAAAAAGCATTAATGCAAGGTTCACATTTTTACCTTTTAAAATATTCATATCATCACCTACTTTCGTTAAATTTCAATTATTCTTCATATAGAAATGCGAAATCACCAATTTTTATCACATCACCATCTCGCAATTCAGTTGACGAATAGATTTGCTCACCATTCACGGTTGTTTTTACAACTCTGCCGTAGTCTTCAATATACCATTTGTTCTTTTCTTTATATATTTCTGCTTGTCGACGGGACACATATTTTGCTGAAATCTCAATGTTGCTACCTTCTTCCCGACCGATTGTGATATAGTCACCGTCTAAATCGAATTCTGTATCATCCATAATATTAACAAGTCTCGGACAAAGCACTTTTTCTTGTTTTTTATGCTTAATGTCTCGGTCTGCTTCACTGCCAATATAGAATTTCATAAAAGCAGTGCCAAATGCGATAATATCACCATCTTCAAGCTTTTGTTTTTTATCTATTTTCTCATTATTAACATAAACACCCGTCTTTGACTCGGTATCAAATACATAAAAACCGTCTTTTCTAAGGGCTACAACAGCGTGTGACCGCGAAACTGTTGAATTTGTGAACACGATATCACACCATCGGCTTCGCCCAACAGATGTTTCATAGCAATTTATGGGGTATTGGGTGTCATTTGCCATATCAACAAGCAAAGCATAAACTTTTTTGTCGGGTTTAAGGCGCACAAGGGACCAGACACAGTTGATTATAACTGCAATAGCAAGAATGCAAAGCACATATCGCATTATATATTCAAGTTCCACATTGTCGCCCCCTTTAACTAAAAGTCAAACATAATCTTTTATTTCAATATAATTATAAGTTTTCAAAAATATTCTTGTCAATATTTTACCTTATAATGTAATCAATTTTTAATAATTTTATCTTTCTTATTGTTTTAAATAAAACAACCCCCCAAGGGATGAACCCTTGGGGGAGTGTTTTATTTGTTTAGATTTCGCTTTTTACGAATCGTATGAGGATTAACCCCACCACTGATTTCCTGTGTCTGTATCTGGGTCGTTTCCACCAACTGTAACGCCTGAAGCTGTAATTACATCTTCAATTTCGTAAACTGTGATATCGAAATCTGGTGTTAAATATTCACGTATCATAGCTCAATTAGCTCCTTTCAAATTTTGTACAATTTTTATATAAATAATAGTTCTAAATCCCTAAATTATGCAGGGAAAGCTAAATCAACATAAGTGTTGTACAAAGTTTCAAAAGAAACTGTTTGAGATGCTGCATAGTAGCTGTAATATGTTGTGCCCTCTTTTTCATATTTGATGTAACCAACTGCGCCAAGACTATTAGTCTTATCTGTAACATCTTCAACAATACATGAGAACGCATAGTTATCTTCGCTAAGACTTGAGCTAAGGTAGCCAACTGTTACCTTTTTGTAACCATCAGCTTCTGTATTTTCGCTCTCTGCAAGTGCTTTAGCTGCATCAACTGTTGGAGCAGTTACATTGCTACCAGCTGCAAACACGAAACCAATTTCTTTAATCATTTTTGCTGCATTTTCTTCTGAACCGAATTTTTCATTAAAATCTTTACCGCTAATTACAGCGAGAGCACGAATGTCAAACTGGTCTTTTGAATCGAAACGAATCTGACCCTTGAGTGGGTTAACGATATCGTTTGTAACCAAAACTTCATCAGCTGTAACAGCTTTTTCAACACTTGTTGCTGTTGCAGCAATGTTAGCTGTTGTTGTTGCGTTACCTGGGTTCTTATAGTATTTCCATGTTGTCTGAACAGGTGAGCAAGTCTTTGAACCAGAAGTAATAGCTGCTTTTGCAACTACGCCTGGTGTTGCTGTTTCACTAACTATAAAAGGAAGCACACAGATTGGTTCATCTGGATTGAAATCAGCACCGCCAAAACCTGCTTTGTTGTTTGCTGTGTTTTCATGTGAACCACCAGTACTATCTTTTGCTACTGTATATTTAACATACCAGTCATAAAGTGCATTTTCTTCTTCTGTGTTAGCTGTCTGAACTTTAGGAACAATTGTAGAAGCAAGGAGTGAGATTTGAGATGAAGCTGGTAAATAATAAGCTGCAAACCAATCTGCTGTTTCACTACCAGCTTTAATTGCATCTGCTGTATTAACATTTGGGTCAAAAACCGTTGAATTGAGTCCAATAAGAAATGAACCTGTGCCAAGTGACAAAGAGTCATCAGCATCCATATAAACGCTAAGATATGCTGTTTCACCTGGATTGTAATATGGTTTATCCCATTCAAGAGCAAATGCTATACTCTGACCATTAAGTTCAACTTTTGCTGCATTTACAGACATAGGCATAACAACCACAGAAAGGCAAATAACAAGTGCAAGAATAATCGCACTAATCTTTTTAACCATAATAGATTGTCTCCTTTTTTTTATTTTGCGGTTACTTGGGATTTTTATCCCAAGTAACCAAGTTTAAATATTATTAATAAATTTCGTAAACGATGTTGCCGTATACGCCAGCACCAACTTCTGATTGATATGGTAAATATTCATAGTACATTTCCCACTCAACCATAACTGCACCATCTGATGCACCTGGCATTGAGTCAGCATCAAGGTCGCCTGCCATAAATGCATCAA
>JAZLBL010000013.1:0-6094 GCA_045613685.1 Candidatus Fimenecus sp.
ACATGCCAACAGGTCGTGAAAACACAATTTCACAGATGAAAGAACTTATCGTTCAGAATTATAACCATCCGTCAATCGTTGTATGGGGACTTTCAAACGAAATTTCAATGAACGGTTCTGATGATGACCTTATTGAAAACCACAAAATCCTTAATGACCTTTGTCACGAAATGGATAAAACAAGACTTACAACTATTGCAGTTGTTTCAATGTGCAGTCTTGATGACCCATATATTCAGATTCCTGATGTTGTTTCACATAACCACTATTTCGGCTGGTATGGTGGCGACACAAGCATGAATGGCCCTTGGTTTGATAACTTCCATGCTAAATATCCTAATATCCCTGTTGGTATGAGTGAGTATGGTTGTGAAGCACTTAACTGGCACACATCAGACCCACAACAAGGTGACTACACAGAAGAATATCAGGCATATTACCACGAAGAACTCATTAAACAGTTGTTCTCAAGAAAATATATCTGGGCAACTCACGTTTGGAATATGTTTGACTTTGGTGCTGACGCTCGTGCAGAGGGTGGCGAAAACGGACAAAACCATAAAGGTCTTATGACATTTGACCGTAAATACAAGAAAGATGCTTTCTATGCATACAAAGCATGGCTCTCTGACGACCCATTTGTTCATATCTGTGGCAAACGTTATATTGACAGAGTAGAAGACCTTACAAAAGTAACTGTTTATTCAAATCTTCCAGAAGTTGAACTTATCGCAAATGGCAAGAGCTTAGGCCGTCAGGCAAGTGATAATCACTTCTTCTATTTTGATGTTCCAAATACAGCAAGCATTACACACCTTCAGGCAATTACAGGTGAATATGGCGACCAGAGTGTAATCCGTAAGGTTGAAACATTCAACGAAGATTACCGGCTCAAAGAAAAGGGTGCAGTTCTTAACTGGTTTGACGTAACAGAAGTTGATGGTTATCTTTCTCTCAACTCAAAGATGAGTGAACTTCTTATGGTACCTGCTGGTCAGGCACTTTTTGGTCAGATTATGGGACCAATCGCAGAAGCTGCAAAGCAGAGTGCTGGTGAAGGTGGTTTCGAAATGAACGAAGGCATGATGCAGATGATGGGCGGATTTACAGTGCTTCGTCTTATCGGTATGCTCGGTATGACAGGTCTTAAAATGAACAAAGAAGAGCTTCTTGACCTTAACGCAAAACTCAACCAGATTAAGAAAGCAAATTGATTCTTTTTCCGCAATACTTCGTGACATTCGGCTCCTAGTATACCTGATACAACTTCGCCTTTGTCACATTGTCTTGCAAAAAAACACTTCAATTTGAAAATAAGTTTATATATCATTAAATACCACGTGCCTTTTGGTTCGTGGTATTTTTACAATTTATTAAAATATAGGTAATCATTTCCAAATATTTGTGTTATAATATATTTATAAAACTTTTTAAGGAAGATACAAATGAACTTTTTACAACAAATTATGGCAAAGTTTCAACAATTTATGATTGGACGCTATGGCTCTGACCAGTTTTCATTATTTTTATCAATAACTGGTCTTGCTTTTTCGTTTTTGGGCAATTTTAAATATTTAAGAATTTTATATTTCATAGGAACACTTATGATTTTTTATAGTCTTTTTCGTTCACTTTCAAAAAACTATGAAGCAAGAAGAAAAGAACTTAATTGGTATCTCGTGTGGTCAGAAAAGCCAAAAGCGCAAATCAAACTTTTTATGAATCAAATTCGTGATAGAAAAACACACAGATATTTTAAGTGTAAAAGTTGTAAAACCATTATGCGCGTGCCAAAGGGTAGGGGCAAGATTGAAATCACATGCCCCAAATGCAGAATGAAGGTTGTAAAAAAGACATAAACAAAATGTTACGATAAACTTTCAAAAACAGTCCATTTTAGTGGACTGTTTTTATTTTGCTTTTGTTGAAATCTGTCTTTCGGGGTGATATGATACTTTTTGTACAGAACAAATGTTCGGTATAGAAAGGAGGCAGAAATGACATTGGAACAATTAGGTGAACAATATCTTAAACAAGCTGACGAGCTCCACTCACTCGTGACAAAGTATTCTGCCCAACTTAACAAATTGGACGGAATAAGACTTTATGAAATGAATTCTAAGATATTGACACTACGAGAAATGGAGAGAGACACCCGAATAATCGGCAAGCAATTAACCGATTATTATTCTCAACAATCAACTAGAAAAGTGTATCATTCACACAGAATTAATTGACTTTTATTTTAATAATTGTATAATTATTAAAGAGGTGTGAATATGAAAAGAGTTTTTAGTTTTCTGTTAATAATTGCAATTCTTTGCACTATAACTATGCCTTGCTTTGCAGCAAATCCAACTGTTTCAGTCAAAGCTCCAAATGCAGTAGCAGGTGAAACAATTACAGTATCTGTCAATTTATCTGCTAATTCAGGTTTGGCAGGGTTAAAATTTTCGGTTAATTTCAATAGTTCTGAATTTCAACTTGTTTCGGGCTCTGCACAGAAAGGTAAACTTTTTGATTTAGAGATTCCAACAGAAAATTTAACTAGCGTCAGCTATGCAGGTGTATCAGATAATCCTGTTAATTTAAGTGGTACAATCTTAACTTTTAAATTAAAAGTTCTTAAAACAGGTGGCAAAATTACGATTAGTGTTAATGAAGCTATTGATGGCGATAATAAAAATATAACAGTTGTTACATCAAGTGCTACTGTTAAATGTTCACACTTGGGTGCAAAATGGGCTGTTACTAAAAATGCTACTTGTACAGAAAAAGGTAGCGAAGCAAGAGAATGCAGCTGTGGTGATAAATCCACTCGTGAAATAGCACTTGCTAATCATAATTTTGGTAGCTGGGTAACAACGAAAGAAGCAACCGAAACTGAAAAAGGTGTAAAAGAGAGAATCTGCAAAGTTTGTTCTAAAAAAGAAATTGCAAGCATAAATAAGCTTGCGCCAACTGAAACTGTAACAGACATTGCAACAGAAACTCAAACTCAATTAGAATCACAAACACAAACTGAAACTACAACAATTCCACAAAGTCAGGATATGCACAAGGCAGATGCAAAACCTATTATTGTTGGTGCAATATTCTTCGTTGTAGGTATTGCAGTGGGAATAGGCGCAACCTTGTTTATTATCAAGCGTAAGGCGAAGGAAGAAGAATGAAAAAACTATTTGAAAAATATCGCGAATTGATTGTATATGTAATGGTTGGTGGACTTGCAACTGTTGTTAATTATGTAATCCATTTCGGGTTAAGAGCATTAAATTTTAACTATTATATCGCACTAACAGGAGCTTGGCTTGGTGCGGTAATTGTTGCATATGTTGCTAATCGTGGTTTTGTCTTTGAAAGCAAAACAAAAGGTAAAGAGCAGATAAAAGAGTTTTTACTCTTTTTTGGCGCGCGCGTGTTTTCTTATGGACTTGAAATGCTAATTTCATTTATCTTTATTGATTGTGCAAAGGCAGACAGATTTGTATGGCAACCGGAATTCACAGAAACAGTAATCCCAGTGGGTGAGTTGATGGTTAAAACAATATCGCAAGTGATTATAGTTGTTTCAAACTACGTTTTTAGTAAATTTGTAGTATTCAAAAAAGACGAATAATATTCAAATATTCATCGTATAATGTATAAAAATACATAAAAACGATGAATATTTTTATTTTTTGTGAATAAATGCTTGACTTTTGTGAATATTGATGTATAATCACCTCATAAAATTCAAATCAACTTAAAAGGAGTAGATTTAATTATGAAAAAGACAACAAAAATTCTTGCAGTAGTTCTTGCTCTTGTTCTTGTTGTAGGTTGCTTTGCAGCTTGCGGCGGTAAAGAGGATGCAAATGTACTTAAAGTTGGCGTTCAGACAAACACAACAGGTCACCTTTATACAGCTTGGGACTTCGGTGAAGATGCAGCAGTTGCATATGACAATGGTGCAGTTGCAGTTGAAGCTCTTAAAAATGGCAAAGTTGACTGCGTTATCATTGATAACGAACCAGCAAAAGCTTATGTAGCAGCAAACAAAGGCCTTAAAATTCTTGAAACAGAATATGCAGTTGAAGATTATGCTATCTGCTTCCAGAAAGGTAACACAGACCTTAAAACAGCAGTTGATAATGCTCTTAAAGACCTTATCGCTGATGGCTCAGTAAAGAAAATCGTTGACAAATATATCAACAATTCAGGCGACGCTCTCGTTGGTGTTCCTGTAGCAAAAGTTGATACAGATAAGCCAAACCTTGTTATGGCAACAAATGCTGAATTCCCACCATATGAATACATTGATGGTGATATGTATTATGGTATTGACATTGAAGTTGCTAAGATTATTGCTGATAAACTCGGTTATGACCTTATCATTGAAAACGTTGCTTTCGACTCAATCATTCCTGGCGTTCAGTCAGGCAACTATGATATGGGTATGGCTGGTATGACAGTTACTGACGAAAGACTTGAGAGCGTTGATTTCTCATCATCATACGCAACAGGCGTTCAGGTTGTTATCGTTTCAGAAAATAGCAAGATTCAAGCTATTGAAGACCTTGACCCATACTATCTCCCAGCAGAATAATTAAAAAATTACTATAAAAATCACTTCAGGGTGGAAGTTTTCCACCCTGAATTTTTGAGTTTATGAAAGGAGAATATTATGCTTGAAGCTTTAATGGGATTAGTTGCGGAGTTTCAAAGAGTTATAATTGATGGCGACCGTTATAAGTTTATTATTACTGGTCTTCAAAATACCTTTATTATAACATTCGGCGCTCTTGCAATTGGTATCATTCTCGGTATTCTTGTTGCGGCAATACGCACATCTTTTGACAAAAACAGAGAATCAATGAAACTTCGCGGTGGCGTTGGATATTATATTCTTGCAGTGCTTAATGCAATTTGCAAATTCTATCTTACAGTTACCCGTGGCACACCAGTTGTTGTTCAGTTGATGATTTCATATTTCGTTGTTTTTGCATCTGCTGACAATGGTGTTTTTGTTGCAATTTTTGCATTCGGTATTAACTCAGGTGCTTATGTTGCTGAAATTTTCCGTGCGGGTATTATGTCAATTGACCACGGACAATTTGAAGCAGGTCGTAGCCTTGGATTCAACTATTTCCAGACAATGAGATTCATTGTTATTCCACAGATGTTCAAAGCAGTTCTTCCAACTCTTTGTAATGAGTTTATCGCACTTTTAAAAGAAACATCAGTTGCGGGTTATGTTGGTGTTATTGACCTTACAAAAGCGGGCAACACAATCGCGGGTAGAACATTTGAATATTTCATTCCACTTTTAACAGTTGCGGCAATTTATCTTGTACTCGTTATGATTTTATCATGGCTTGTTGGCATTCTCGAAAGGAGGTTGCGTAAGAGTGACAGATAATGTACTTATTAAAGTAGAAAACCTTAAAAAGCACTACACTGGTGGTGTGGTTAAAGCCCTTGATGGCGTTAACTGTGAAATCAAAAAAGGTGAAGTTGTTGTTATCGTTGGACCATCAGGTTCAGGTAAATCAACATTCTTGCGTTCTCTTAACCTTCTTGAAATTCCAACATCAGGTAAAATTTATTTTGATGGTGTAGATATTACAGATAAAAAGACAAATATCAATACTCATCGTCAAAGAATGGGTATGGTGTTCCAGCACTTTAACTTGTTCCCAAACATGAATGTGCTCAAGAATATGACTAAAGCTCCAATGACTCTTCTTAAGAAGAGCAAGGATGAAGCAGAGAGTAAAGCTATTGAACTTCTTGATAGAGTAGGTCTTAAAGATAGAGCAGATGCTTACCCAAGTCAGCTTTCAGGCGGACAGAAACAGCGTGTAGCTATTGTTCGTGCTCTTTGTATGGAGCCTGAGGTTATGCTTTTTGACGAACCAACATCAGCTCTTGACCCTGAAATGGTTGGTGAGGTTCTTGATGTTATGAAGGACCTTGCTCGTGCAGGTATGACAATGGTTGTAGTTACTCACGAAATGGGATTTGCTCGTGAGGTTGGTACACGAGTTATCTTTATGGATGGTGGTAGAATTATCGAAGAAAATAATCCAAAGGATTTCTTCGAAAATCCACA
>JAZLBL010000014.1:0-77548 GCA_045613685.1 Candidatus Fimenecus sp.
GAGCGTATGCGAGACTGAGGGAGAGACAGGATAGAATTAACTTGGTTTTGTTTATCTCTCCCTCCGTCACTCGCTTTGCTCGTGCCACCTAATTCTCGCCTGTCGGCTCGGTCGGTGCTTCTGCTTCGCAGAGGTGTCCACTGGACACCCGCACCTCGTCAGAGGGAGGCAAGGCAATATTACAGTTTGAAAGAAATAGACAAACCCCAATTTGTCAAAACACACTTTTTCTTATCTTTTTTCATTGAAAAACTTCACACATTATGCTAAACTTAAACCATCTATATAAGACGGAGGTCTTTTTTTATGAAATATATAATCGACAGAGCAAATTTCAGACAATTTGACATTGCTGAAATAAACAAATTATCCCCAAGAGCATACTTCATCCCATATTCTTCAAAAGAGAATTTGAAGAAACAAGATGTTCTCACAGAACGCTATAATAGTGATATGGTGCACATTCTCAATGGCGAGTGGGACTTCAAATATTATGAGAAAGATATGCTCATTCCAAATGAGTTTTATACTGAACGTGTTCAGTTTGATAAGGTAACTGTGCCATCCACATGGCAAAGAACAGGTTATCGTGAACCTTGCTATCTTAATACAAAATATGAATTCAATGCAAAACTCTATCCGGGAGTGCCACAGGATGTCCCAATGGGCATTTATAGAAAATTTATTAATATCGATAATCTCGATAAAGTGTATATTCTCACATTTATGGGTGTAATTTCATCACTCGATTTATATATAAACGGTGACTTTGTTGGTTACAGCGAAGGCGCTCACAACTCTGCCGAATTTAATATTACAAAATATCTTCACGAAGGTGAAAACGAGATTGTTGCATCAGTTTCAAAATGGTCAACAGGCACATATTTAGAGTGTCAGGATATGTTCCGTGAAAACGGAATTTTCCGTGATGTTCTTTTGACTGAACTCGATAAAACATATCTCTATGATTTCAAGGTTGATACAGATAAAAAAGGCAATACTTATGACTTGACAGTTTCATTCAAAATTAAAGGTGATAAAGAAAACTGTTCAATCGGTGCAGAACTTTTTGATGGCGAAAAACTTGTCGCAAGTGAGACTGCAGATGCAAGAGCAAAGCAGAGCATCACATTCGGAAATCTTAATGTAAAAGAATGGAATGCAGAAGAGCCATATACTTATGACCTTTATATCACATTTGAAGATGCAAACGGCAACAAAACTTATGTAAAAAATATTACAGGTTTCAAGAATGTTGAAATTAAAGGCAATGTGTTCTATTTTAACGATAAACCAATTAAATTCAAGGGTGTAAACCACCATGATACAAATATGTATCACGGTTATGTTCTTAAAGGTGAAGAGATTAAAGAAGAGTTAGAGCTTATGAAAAAGCTCAATATTAACTCAATTCGTACATCTCACTATCCACCTGACCCAACTTTATTAACTCTTGCAGATATTATGGGCTTTTATATCATTGATGAAGCAGATATCGAAACTCATGGTGCGTGGGATATTAAAGCTCCAGCCGGAGATAACTGTACAATTAGCCACGATTTGAAATGGGAAGGCAGATATGTTGACCGTGTTAGCCGTATGGTTTGCCGTGACCGAAATCATCCAAGTATCACAATGTGGTCATTAGGTAACGAAGCATGGGGTTATAATTGTCAGGATTCTTGCTATGATTACATAAAGAACTCGGGCTCAAAAATTCCTGTGCATTATGAAAGTGTAATTCATACAGATAGATTTGCTTATGATGTAATCTCTGAAATGTATCCAACCCATGAAAATGTAGAAAAATATGGTGCAAAAACACATAAAGATAAGAGATATTTTGAAAAGCCATATTTTATGTGTGAATATGTTCACGCTATGGGCGTTGGACCTGGTGCGGTCGAAGAATATTGGGATAGCATTTATAAATACGACAATCTTATGGGCGGTTGTGTTTGGGAATGGGCTGACCATGCCGTTTATCATGATGGTAGCGATAAATATAAATTCCAATATACTTATGGTGGCGACCACGGTGAAGAAAAGCACGATGGCAACTTCTGCGTTGATGGTATGCTTTATCCCGACAAAACACCACATACAGGGGCTTATGTCATCAAAGCTGTTTATCGTCCTATAAGAAGTAAGCATATCAGCGGAAAAGTATTTGAGTTTACAAATACAAATCGTTTCAAGAATTCAAAATATCTTCGTGTTGAATGGACTCAATATCTTAATGGCATCGAAAAGAAAACAGGTGAGTTGATTCTTGATATTGAGCCAATGCAGACAAAGACTTATGAAATTCCATTTGTTGAATGTGATTCTTCACAAGATAGTCATATCAATATCACATATTTTGAAGGTGAAAACCAAGTAGCTATTGAACAAATCACAATCAATGATACAGCTAACTTTTTGCCACAATTCACAGGTGTTGGCAAGGTGTCTGTTGCAGAAGAAAGCAATAATGTTACAGTTGCATTCCAAAATGGCAAAGTTGTTTTCTCACAGAAAACAGGTGAAATGCTTCACTACATCAAAAATGGCTATGAGTTTATGAATATAAACCCTGCAGATGGCAAGAAAGGTTTTGTGCCAAACCTTGTGAGAGCATCACTTGATAATGATATAATCGGTGAGCCCAAAAAGGCTTGGGACAAAATTAAACTTCACGATGCACAAACAGTGCTTAAAAAGTTCAGTTTTGCAGATAAGTCATATTGCGCAGTTGTGGCTGCATCTTATACAGTCAAAAAATCACACAAAAACTATTTCTATGCAAATATTGTTTATACAATTTATGGTGATGGACTTGTAACAGTTGAATCAAGTCTTGATAAAGCATTTTTTGGTTGTAACGAACTTCAAAGATTTGGCTTAATGGCTGAGTTGCCATCAGATTTCAATGTTGTTGAATTCTATGGCAGAGGCTCACACGAAAAACTTGAAAACATCTGTGACCTTAAAGACCATGCTTATATGGGTATTTGGCGCACAACAGTTGAAGCAATGCACGAGCCATATGTAATGCCACAAGATAATGGCAACTGTGGTGGTGTTAAGTGGTTGAAACTTATGAATGAAAATGGTAACACGTTTACAGTATATGGCGTTCCAAAATTCAGTTTCTCTGCTCACAACTATACTCAAAAAGCACTTCATAACGCAAAACACCAAGAAGAACTTGTATTTTCAGATACAACTGTTTTGTGTGTTGACGGCTTTATGCGTGGTACAGGTACAAACACTTGTGGACCTGATACTCTTCCAAAATATAAAGTTAAAACAGACAAAACTCTTACATTCCGTTTTGCGTTCAAGGGTGAATAATATGATTGAATACAAATGGATTCCAGAAGGAATAATTGATGATTCTTTTCGTAATATTCGTATTGATGTTTTTGTGAAAGAACAAGGTGTTGACGAAGAAGCCGAATTTGATGACTTTGATATGCAAGTGCCACATCTTGTGATTTTTCAAGATGGCGAAGCTGTTGCAACAGGTCGAATTATTCCCTATGGTGAAGATACTGTCAAACTTGGCAGAATCGCAGTTAAAAAAGATAAAAGGGGATTAGGACTTGGTGAAAAAGTTGTTCTAGAACTTCTGCACAAAGCAAAAGAAGACGGAGCAAAGAAAGTCCTTCTCGGTGCACAGACTCACGCTGTGGGATTTTATGAAAAATGCGGATTCTCTCTTGTGGGTACTCCCGAATATTTAGAAGAAAATATCCCGCATTTTGATATGCAATTAACTTTTTAAGGTGAAAATATGAAAACAAATAAACTTAATTTTTCGGCACCACCATCAAAACTTAAACTTCGAAGACCTTATTACAAAGGTTTTAAAAACATCTGGGAACAAACTGCTTTGCCACTTGGTAACGGCAGTCTTGGCCTTACTGTAATCGGCGAAGTTAAAAGTGATGAATTGGTGCTTAATCACAAAACTTTATGGGTGGGTGGACCATCGCCAAAGCGTCCAGATTATTGTGGTGGTAACATAAATAAACCTGACGAAAATGGCAAAATGCCATATGATTATTACTATGAAATTCGCAAAGAGTTTCAAGCAGGTAATGATAAAAAAGCCCACGAGCTTTGCGAAAAACTCATAGGTATTTATGATGGTTATGGTGCTTATCAATGCTGGGGTAATCTTGAATTCTCTTTTGATGATATCAAAAAATATAAAGATTATAGCCGAGTTCTTGATATGGAAAACGGCAAGTGCAGTATTTCTTATACAGCGAAATTAAAGGACAGAACTCTTGTTAAAGATACAAGAGAATACTTTGTTTCATACCCCAATAAATGTGCGGTAATCAAGCTCACTCGTGAAGGTGGCAAGCTCAATTTCAATTATAAGTTAGCAACCGAACATGGCGGTAATATCCAGTATAACGATAATCTCATTATCCACACAGGCAAACTCGAAGATAATGATTTGCAATACTGCTTATATGCAAAAATCATAACTGATGGTGACAGAATTTCTGTTGGTGATACTTATAGCGTTAAGGGTGCAACAAGTGCCACAATCATTTTGTCGGCTGATACTGATTATCTTGACTCTTATCCTACATATAGAACAGGCGAGAGTGCAGAAAATCTTTTAAACAGAGTTAAAAACATAGTTGAAAATGCAAGTGAAAACAACTATGATACGCTTTATAAAACTCATACTGATGATTTTAAAGCACTTTATAATCGTGTTTCAATCGACCTTGACGGCATCGACCGCGAAGACGCTAACAGACTTATTCGCAAATATGCAAAAAATTCTGATTACAGACAAAGAACAGCAGAACAACTTCTTTATCAATATGGCAGATATTTAGCAATCGGTTCAACACGTGAAACAGATGTTTTACCATCTAATTTGCAGGGTATATGGAATTGTTGTAATGACCCTAAATGGAGTAGCGACTTCCATACAAATGTCAACTTGCAGATGAACTATTGGCCGATTTATAATGGTAATTTAAGTGAATGTGCAAAACCGCTTATCCGTTATATCAAGTCAATGGTAATTCCGGGCAGACTCACAGCAGAATATTATACAAATATAAAAAGCGGTGAGGGTGAAACTAACGGATTTTTGTTCCACACTCAATGCACACCATTTGGATGGACTTGTCCGGGGTGGAGCTTTGACTGGGGATGGTCTCCAGCAGCAATGCCTTGGATATTGCATAATTGCTATGAGCATTATGAATACACTCTTGATAAAGAAATACTCAAAGATGATATTTATCCAATGCTTAAAGAATGTGCAGAATATTTCTCAAAATTACTTATTGAGCATAATGGTCGTCTTGTAACAGCACCTTGCTATTCGCCTGAACACGGACCAAGAACAATGGGTAACACTTATGAACAAGCACTTCTCTGGCAACTTTATGACGACTCAATCAAGAGCGCAAAGGCATTGGGTGTTGATGATGAATTAATAGCAAAATGGCTCGATATTCAGTCAAAACTCAAACCATATGAAATTGGTGAAGATGGTCAGGTCAAAGAGTGGTATCACGAAACCAAACTCGGTGAAATCGGTCAACATCATCACAGACATATGTCCCATCTTTTAGGCGTGTTCCCTTGCAATGTTGTTAATTGGCACGAAAACCCTGATATTATAAAAGCCGCAATCATTTCAATGAATGATAGAACAGATAAGAGCACAGGTTGGTCAATGGGACAAAAAATCAACACTTGGGCTCGTGTGGGTGATGGCGACAGAACGTTAAAGGTTATTGGCGATTTGTTCAAAAATGGCATTTACACTAATTTCTGGGATTTGCATCCACCATTCCAAATTGATGGTAACTTTGGTTTCACATCAGGTGTCAATGAAATGCTTATGCAAAGCCATTGCGGATTTATTCATTTATTGCCGTCTCTTCCACAAAAGTGGCAGAATGGTAAAGTTGAAGGACTTGTTGCCCGTGGTAATTTCACGGTAAATATTTATTGGTATAATGGTGAATTTGTAAAAGCAGAAATTACATCAAATATGGGTGGCACTTGCAAACTCTATTATGCTGATGCCGAATTCACAGTGGATAACATCTGCACAAGTAAAAATGGATTTGCAGAATTTCAGACTGAAAAAGGCAAAACATATACAATCAAAATTAAATAAAACCATAAAAATAAAGCCGACTCAATCGAGTCGGCTTTTCTTATGGTTTAATTATTTATTTTTCTTAGCAGCTTTTTTAGCAGCCTTTTCAGCTTTTAACTGAGCAGCATAAGCTTCAGCTTCTTGTTTTTCTTTAAGAGCTTTTGCTTCAGCTTCTGCTTCTGCTTGTTCTTTACGAGCCTTTGATTCTTCATACATTGCTGCAATATCTTCAAAGTGCTTGTAGTTTTCTTCTTGTTTAATAAGCTTTTCAGCGTCAAGATAAGGTTTTGCAGCACGTGCGAAATATGCGTGCTTATCCATTTCTGACTTAGCAGCTTTCTTAGCATCTGCTTTCTTTGCTTCATATGCCTTGATGTCTGCTTTAAGTGACTTAACTGTTGCTTTATCTTTTGCTTTCTTAGCATCTTTCAATTCAAGATAGAGTGCCTTGAGTTTTTCATCACAAGCATCTTCAGTATCAAAGATTTTTTCAAGTTCAGCAAAATCAGGTTGAACAAGTTCTTCGTCTGCAAAATATTTTTTAAGTGCTTTGCAAGCAGATTTTTTGTTTCTTGCAAGTTCGATTGAGAACTTTCTGATATCGCCCTTAGGCATTGCTTTCGCAGTAGCTAATTCAGCTTTAATTTCATCAAGTTCCATAAGTTTAAGACCTTGAAGACCCGCACTGTAAATTCCCTGTTGAACATTTAACTGATATTTAAATGTATCAGTCCCGAATTTATCAAGTTCGTCACAAACAAATTTTGAAATTTCAATTTCTTCATTATATTCAAAGTCTGCTTGATAAGCTTTTTTAGCAGCTTTCTTTTCAACTTTATCTTTAATTGATTTATATGTCTTTTCAAGTGCTTTAGGCTCTTTGTCAGCCATTTCTCTTGCGTTTCTGATAATGTCAATACCTTCAACAAGTGAAGCGTCATTTGTGATGCCGTTACCATAGTCTTCAAAGAGTGCACGAACTTTAAGAACGCGAATAACAGATTTCTGTTTTCTTTCGTTGAAGTCATACCAGAAATAAGGAATAACGTTCATGAATGCACCAACAGCTGCGATGATGATAAGTGCATGCATAAGAGGAAGGAAAATGTTTAAGTCATACAATGCAGAGTTAGGGTTAACGTAGTTGTTCTGACCAGCTTCCATCTGTTCTGCAAGAATCTGACCAACAGTTTTGCCATCACCAAGCACGCGATTAAGAACTGCAGGGTCTGACGTTACCTTTTTAGCAACGTCAGCTGTAATACCGCCTCTTTCATAAATAACCGGAAGAACAGCAGAAGTACCGAGAGTGATAATTGTACCGATTGTTGCAACAGCAGAGAACATACCGTCAATTCTTTCACCTGTCTGATACTGTTGATAGTCACGGATGTCAGCCTGAATTGCTGGGTTAAGAATATGAGCAAATGAACCCATCAATGCGTTGAGATACAAGCAGCCCATTACAAGCCAGATTGTGAGATTGTTGATTTCTTGTGTGAATGGAAGCATCATAAGAATGAATGCAATGTTCATGAAGTTTGTAACAACAAGAACTGCTTTTTTACCCCATTTTCTGATGCAGAATGGTGCAGCAATCATACCCCAAAGAGAAGCGTTACCATAAAGTGTAACAACAAGACCGTAAACGTTACCGTTACAAGCACCACCATAGTTGTAAAGCCAGTTAAGAATGTTTGCATAAGCAGATTCAAGGAAACCAATCCAACCTGCAAGTGAGATAATCCAGAAGTATTTGTTCTTTGCAACTGCACGAAGCGCGACAGTAAACTTAATCTGAACAACGTGAGTTCTTGCTTGAACAATCTTTTCTTCAGTGTATTTATAAACAAAGATACAAAGAAGAATACCTAAAACGCCAAGAATAGGGTAGAGAAATCTGTAAACACGAATATCTGTTGTGTTTGTACCGAAAAGGTTTCTTGCAATGATTGGTGTGAAAAGGTTTACAATAGTAGGAGCAAATGAATAAACAACGCTCTTGATTGAAGCAACGTCAGCTCTTTCCTGTGTATTAGGAGAGAGAACGTGAATAAGGTTTTCATATCCATCATAGAAGAAATAATAGATAAAGTTTAAAAGAATATTGAGAACAAGAATTATTGCGCATTTTGCAACATAATCTTTTTCTCTGCCGAGAATCATACCTTCACCAACGATATAGCTTAACTTATCGTAAGGGAACCATACAATCAAATTACAAATAACAGCAGTAGGAATAGCCATTGTAACTATGTAAGGACGGTATTTACCTGCTTTGTTTCTAGTGTTATCGATGATTGTCGCACGAAGCCCTGTGAAAGGAATATTGATGAGAATAGCGATAACATAGAGTAAATACATATCTGTTGGGCCAACACCAAGTGTTGAAGAAATAAGTGTATTACCCATAGCTAAAAGACATGCGTTACCTAATGTGATAACCATGTAAGCACCGATACCACCGCCAGAATAAGCAGCGATTTCGCGATAAGGCATATATCTACCTTTTGGTGGTGTTTTCCAATGGGTTTTGACCATGTCAACACCGTTTTTTACGGTTTGAGATAAACTCATTTTACGCACTCCTTATAAATAAGTATTATAACTCCATAATTTTAACACAATTTTAAGTTCTGTTCAACGAATAAAAACAAATTTTAACAAAAAATGAATACAAAAAACTATTTTCGTTAAACTTAACCAAAAGCAAATCAAAACAACTGTGCAAATTGCCAAAGAACATTGATTGCAAAATTACTCTATTTTATTGAATTTTTCTATTGACAAATAAGCCTTAAAGGGTGATAATAAATAGGTAATAAACCTATTCGGTAGGTAAGGCTACCACAGGGATACGGATTACTGCCGCGAAATGGTGGAGACACTATTAGCAGGTCAGCAGGTCATATCGAAAAACAAGGTATGATTTAATGTAATTTCATCGCCCTGCGAAGCTAAAGCTTGAACGAATTGTGTGGTATTTTTGACTGCATTTTTGCGTTTGGGCTAAAATGTGGTCTTTTTTATTTTAAAAATTGTTTTTAAGGAGTGAAAATTGTGGACACGAGCCGAAGTAGTATATCGAAACCTCCAAGTATTATGGCGGAGCAGGTAACTGTCCGCAATTTGTAATTACTTGCCGAGTTTCACAAATAATATCCTAAAAGGTAAAGGAGTTGTGAAATGTGGAAATTTTTGAACTTTTGACAGAACTTTTGCATAATAAAAAATGGCAAGAGTTAAAAAATATTCTTGACGAAATGAACGAACAAGACATCGCTGAACTTTTCATGGAACTTGATGAGCGTGACCTTACTCTCATATATCGTTTGCTCAATAAAGAGTTAGCAGCTGAAGTTTTCGTTAATATGGAACCCGAATATCAGGAAATGCTCATTCGTGCATTCAGTGATACCGAGCTTCGAGAAGTCCTTGACGAATTATATGTCGATGATGCCGTTGACCTTATTGAAGAAATGCCTGCAACACTTGTTAAGCGTATTCTTCGTCATACTGACCCGGATACTCGTAAGTCAATCAACGAAATTCTCAAATACCCTGAAGATTCTGCGGGTAGTCTTATGACTATTGAGTATGTTGACTTGAAACGTTCAATGACAGTTGCTGATGCATTTACACGAATTCGTAGAACGGGTGTTGACAAAGAAACAATTTATACTTGTTATGCAACTGATAGCAAGAGAAAACTTAAAGGTTATGTAACAGTTAAAGATTTGCTTCTTGCAGATGAAAATGCAACAATCCGTGAAATTATGGATGATAATGTTATCTCTGTTAATACTCACGAAGATAAAGAAGTGGTTGCAGAACTTTTCCAAAAATACGACTTGGTTGTTTTGCCTGTTGTTGATGGTGAAAACAGACTTGTAGGTATTATCACAGTCGATGACGCTATCGACGTTTTGCAAGAAGAAATCACGGAAGATATGGAATTGATGGCTGCGATTACACCAACTGATAAGCCATATCTTAAAATGGGCGTTTTTGAAAACTTTAAAAAGCGTATCCCTTGGCTTATGCTCTTGATGGTTTCAGCAACATTTACAGAAAAAATCATTACTCACTTTGAAGGTGCACTGACTAGTTGTGTAGTGCTCACAGCATTTATTCCAATGCTTACAGGTACTTGCGGTAACTGTGGCAACCAGTCATCTTCAACAATCATTCGTGGTATTTCATTGGGCGAAATTGAATTCAGAGATACGTTCAAAGTTGTATTCAAAGAATTCTCAATAGCACTTGCTTGTGGATTAGCACTTGCCATTGTTAATTTTGCAAAGCTGATGATTTTTAATAATATTGGTTGGAAAATCGCACTTGTTGTTAGCATTACCATGATTGCAGCAGTTGTTTTCGCAAAGGTTGTTGGCTCAATTCTTCCTGTAATTGCAAAGAAAATCGGTTTTGACCCGGCGGTAATGTCAAGTCCATTCATCTCAACAATCGTTGATGCAGTAACACTTCTCATTTACTTTGCAATCGCATCATCACTTTTGAATTTATAAAAAAATGGTGGAGACAAAACTCCACCATTTTTTATTGCACAAATTTGAATTTGTCGAGCTCTTTTAAAGTTTTTATCTCACCAAAATCGACCATCAAACAATGTAGGGGCGATTCACGAATCGCCCGAAAAGGTTACATCTCGCAATTGGAACGGGTCATTCGTGAATGACCCCTACAAGGTTACATCACTGTACAAAAGAGATAGACAAACCCCAATTTGTCGAATCAAAACATTGCTGATAACTCCTGGTTTTTCCATTACTGTTTCATTGACTTTTAATGTCGAATATTGTATCATATTATATATACTGGATAAAGGGTGATAGAATGAAACGAATGTCCAAAATTTTAGCAGTTGTATCTGCTTTTATAATACTTATTTCAATGTTTGTGTTACCCGCAAATGCTGCGAGTGTAAACTATTCAGTTTCAAGTGCAAGCGGTTCAACCGGGGATAAGGTAACAGTTACTGTTAAACTTTCTTCAAGTGTTCAGATTTGGGGTGCAAATGTAAGTCTTGGTTATAATTCGTCAGAATTGCAATATGTCAGTCATTCACAGGGTGGCATAGTCTCTGGTGGTAGTCTTGTGCATAAAGGCTCATCTGTTAATTTTTCTGGTATGTATAACGCTAAGAGTGGTACAGTTTTTACAGTGACATTCAAAATTCTTAAATCATCAGGCACATCAAAATTGACTTTAACTAGTTCAGAAAATACTGATACTAACGGCACAACTCATTCTTGTGCAACAAGTGGTGGCACAATCACAATATCAAAGCCCGTTACAGGCATTTCGCTCAACCAGTCAAACATTACTCTCAAAAAAGGTGAAACATCAACTGTTACAGCAACAGTAACACCAAGTGATGCAACAAATAAAACTGTTACATATACAAGTTCAAACACAAAGGTTGCAAAGGTTGACGGCAACGGCAAAATCACAGCGGTAGGTGGTGGCACTGCTACAATCACTGCAAAAGCAGGTGGCAAAACTGCAACTTGCAAAGTAACTGTTAATGTAGCGCAAACAGGAATTGCAGTTTCGGGCAATTCTTCAAAATCTGTAGCTCAAGGCTCAACAATCACTTTGAAAGTAGCAAAAGTGCCATCAGATGCAACCGATAATTTCACTACAACATGGACTTCTGCTGATACAAATATCGCAACAGTATCTGCAAAGGGCGTTGTAACAGGTGTCGCAATCGGCGAAACAACAGTTACGGCAAAGCAGAATAACTGGACTGTTACATATAAGATTACAGTAACAGAAAAGGCTATAGAAAGCTCAACAGTAGAATCTTCAACTGAAGAGAGCACAACAGAGTCAACCACTGAATCGACTACTGAATCCACCACTCTTCCAACTACAACAGAACCGATTACTGAACCTAATAATGAAAAGAACTTCTTCCAGATAGTATGGGCAGAAATCAACGATGAAAACAATACTGTAACAAAACTTTACCACTATGTAATGCTTTTAGGTGTTGGCTTTGTAGTAGCAATAATCTCAATAACAGTTACATATTTCGTAACATCTGGTTATTATAAAAACCAAGCTAAAAAAGAAGAAACTGACTCAACAGAAAATCAATAAGATATAAAGAAAACCCCAATCCGAAAGGATTGGGGTTAATTTTTTGCTTATTTTACAAAACCAACACTATTGATTGTTTTTTCAATTTCGTTTGTTGCAACTTCAAAAAGTCGTTTGCCAAGATTCTTATAATACTCGTCATTTTCGTTGCCACAAAGCATTGCAAATGAAACACCAATATTTTGTGGAATGTCAACGCCTTTTCTCACAGCAAGATAATAGAAACTGTATTCGGCTGCATCATCAAGTTTATCATAAAATTCGAAAGCATCCTTCTTAACAGTATCATATAAAGCGTTAACTGCTGTGTTTGCAAGAAGGGGAGAAATTAATAAACGATTTATTGAATATTCAGCAGAGAAAGTGAGCAAAACCTTCATCTGATACATTGTATTATCATCACGCTGAATTTCACCGACTTCATGTTCAAGGTCGGATAGAAGGTGAGGCTCATCAACAAAACGCTCTGCAAGAATTTTTCCAAGCTCTTTTGCTTTTTGTGAATTGCCGTTGCTTCTGTTTTTAGTCATTTCAGCGATAATGGATACTTCGTCAAAACTATCTTTTTTATCGTCGTTGAAAATCTTTACGTCGCTATCATCAAAAATCATAGAGCATTATCCTTTCACAGTTTTTGGTTTATTCAGCAGCTTGTTGTGCTAATTTTTTCTGTAATCTTTTCTGCTTTGCTTTGTATGTGAGAAGTGCGTGCATGCAATCATCGGGAGCAGTATAGTCGCCGAGAGATACATTGTATTCATTATAAAGTCCGTGGAAATCACTGCCACCAGTTGCAAGCAACTTGTTTTTGTTTGCAAGCTTGCGAAGCATTGTTTGTTCTTCTTCGTTTGCACTTGGATGATAAACTTCAATACCATCAATACCACAAGCAATCAAATCGTCAAGAATATCAATGCAGCCATTAACAAGTGGGTGAGCAACAACTGCAATACCACCAGCAGTGTGGATTTCATCAATTACTGTCTTAACATCATCATATTTTGGAACAACCAAAATATTCTCATCGCTTTCTTTAGTGAATAATTTTTTATAAAGTTCACCGTTGAAAGAATTAGTATAACCACATTCAATGAGGGCTTGCATAATATGTTTTTTATAAAGGTTAGTTGAACCTGTTGAGCATTTCATAATGAACTCTGTTGTGATAGGGAAACGTTTTGCAGTCTGAAGCATCATAAAATGACCTGCTTTTTTACGAGCCAAAGAGTTTCTTTTGCAGAGACCTTCTAACATATCAGGAGAATCTGGTAAATAGCAGAGAATATGAATGTTTTTGCCTGATGCTTCGTGTGTTGCAGAAAGCTCAACACCGGGGATAACCTGAACCCCATGACGCGCACCAATGATTTTACCTCTGACAGTACCTGCAAGGCAATCGTGGTCAGTAATTGCAATAGCTTCAAGACCTTTTTTCTTAGCAAAAATAATAAGGTCCTCAATGCCTAAACTACCGTCTGATAATCTTGTGTGACAATGTAAATCTCCGCTCAAAATAATAACCTCCAATGTGTTTGCCGGTTTTCATACAAAAAATGCGTAAAACCCCTCAATATATAACAGTATTATACAACGAAAATCAACAAAAATCAAGAAAAAGTACGATATTTAGTTAATTTTTGTATATTTAGTGATTATTTTTGTTTCTTATGTAAAAAATATACCCCAAAATTCCATATATTACACAAAAGAAAAAGCTCTTTGCAATATAACAAAGAGCTTTTAAACTTATTTAAGATATTCCTTGTATTTAATTTCGTTAATGATGTATCCGATAAGAAGAACAGGAACGCCAATGCAAATTATAGGAATTAAGAAGATAAGCAAAAGAAGGATTGCAATGATAACAATCGGTAATCCCTTTTTGCTGTCTTTAACTGTGTCAGGCTTAGCAGGTGGTGGTGGAACAGGGCCTTGGCTATCACCCTCATAAACAGGCATAACAGGAAGAAGTGCGTCATAAGACGGGATACCATTATTATAAAGCAAAGGCTCAATTATTCCACGAACAGTGTCAGAAACTTTAACTAACTTTTTAAGCGGAATATGTAAAACCTTTATAATTGAATCGATAATATTTATAAGACCGATAGCGATTTTATATTCATTATCGTCAGGAGTGTAAAGACTTTTGCCACCATAGAGATTAAGAACAAGGTCAACGATGAAATCGACAACATTCTTATCTTTAATATCGGCATAGTCTTCTTTTTTAAGTCCTGTCTCTGCGCGAGTCCAGTTGCCAACAGTACCGATTTTAAGAGAATTGATGAATTTGAAAATAGGCTTTAAAATCCAACCGAATTTATAAGAAACTTTCTTCTTGATACTGATAGCAGTTGCCATATCTGCAAACTTGTCAATATCTTCACCTGCAGCCTTGATAACATCTCTAATCATACCAACCAAATGGTCTGCGAGATATGTCTGCAAGTCTTTGCCCTTTGTATCAAAACTGACTGGCTCTGTGATGAAATCAGTAGTGGTTGATACCATATTGTTATCTGCATCAAAAACAACAGTTCTGATAGTGCCAGGATATCCAACAGTAGAAGCGGTTGAAATATCATAGAAATAGTTGCCTTTAGGACTTATATGCTTATCGATGTCGTGCACGTGTGTATGACCTGTGAGCATAAATTGAATACCCATATCAGCAAGTTGCTCGCGACGGATTTCATAATCACCCATCATATCGCCTTTACCGATAATTTCATACATAGGTGATGGTGCGATGAGTGGGTGGTGAGTCATTGCAATAATGAACTGACCATTAGCCTTTGCATCTTCTGCCTGTGCCTTAATCCATTCAAAGCATTCGTCAGAAAAACCGCTCTTGCCATTTCTGTTTGTATCGTCGTTAAGAGCGAAAAGTCTGTATCCATCTGCTAACTGAATGATATATGACATACTTTCTTCATGCACTGCGATAGCTTCGTCAGGACCAAATTCTTTATACATATCAAAAAGGTCTTCGCGCTTTGCTGCAGGGATAGTTACTCTGTCATAACCATCATATTTGTGGTGAGTGCCATCCCACTGATAGTCGTGTGTTGCAGTGATTACATAAACACGCTTGCCTTTTGATTTAAGGTCACGAAGCATTTCGATAAATTCGCGGTGAGAATCAAAGTCGCCATTGCTTGTTGTGTCACCAGAAAGAAGAACGATGTCGGTTCTGTCATCCTTTGCAATCTGTGAAAATGCAGCTTCAAGCAATTCTCCGGCTTCTGCTAACAAAACACCGCTTTTATTATCGGCAACTTCATAAGCTGCGCCAGAAGTGCCGAGCTTTTTAGAATAATAATGTGTATCGGTAATAACCGTTACGGTAAGTGGATTTCTCATAATATCTTCCTTATCTTACTTTATTATCGATTTCTTCTTTAAGCATAGCAGTAAAGTCGTCAAAATTCATTGAACCGATGTCACCTTGACCACGTTTGCTAACAGATACTGTACCGTCTTCAACTTCTTTGTCGCCAACAATAATCCAATATGGAAGTTTTTGAAGTCTTGATTCGCGGATTTTGTAACCTGTTTTTTCGCTTCTGTCGTCAACTGTTACGCGCATACCCATTTTTTCAAGTTCTTTCTTGATTTCAAATGAACGGTCGTGGTGTCTGTCAGCGATAGGAAGAATTCTTACCTGTTCAGGAGCAAGCCAAAGTGGGAATGCTCCTGCATATTTTTCAATAAGAAGAGCAAGTGTACGCTCATAACAACCGATTGATGTTCTGTGAATAATATATGGATTTTTCTTTGTGCCATCTTTTGCTGTGTATTCCATGCCAAATTTTTCTGCAAGAAGCTGGTCAACTTGAATTGTGATAAGAGTGTCTTCTTTGCCGAATACGTTCTTAATCTGAATGTCAAGTTTAGGACCGTAGAAAGCAGCTTCACCAACGCCGATAGCATATTTAATTCCAAGGTTATCAAGGATTTTGCCCATGATTCCCTGTGCTTCATCCCACTGTTCAGGAGTACCAATATATTTTTCTTTATCTGCTGGGTCCCATTGTGAGAAACGATATGAAACATCTTCATAAAGACCAAGAGTCTGAAGCATATAGATAGCAAGTTCAAGACAACCCTTAAATTCTTCTTCAAGCTGTTCAGGAGTACACATTAAGTGGCCTTCAGAAATTGTAAACTGACGAACACGGATAAGACCATGCATTTCACCTGATGCTTCATTACGGAAAAGAGTTGATGTTTCGTTGTATCTTAATGGTAAATCTCTATATGAACGTGGTCTGTTGAGATATGCTTGATATTGGAACGGACAAGTCATAGGACGAAGTGCAAAGATTTCTTCATTGTTTGCTTCTGCCTGGTCTGCATCACCAAGTACGAACATGCCGTCACGATAGTGGTCCCAGTGACCTGAAACTTTATAAAGGTCACTCTTTGCCATAAATGGTGTTTTTGTAAGCAACCAACCTCTCTTTTGTTCTTCGTCTTCAACCCAACGTTGAAGTGTCTGGATGATTCTTGCGCCCTTAGGGAGCATAATAGGAAGACCTTGACCAATAAGCTCATTTGTTGTGAAAATTTCAAGTTCACGGCCAAGCTTATTATGGTCACGTTTTCTTGCTTCTTCAAGCTGTGCTAAATGCTCTTCAAGTGCAGACTGTTTTGGGAAAGCAGTTGCATAAATTCTCTGGAGCATCTTGTTCTTTTCGTTACCGCGCCAATAAGCACCTGTGCAAGCTGTGAGCTTGAATGCTTTAACTGCACCTGTTGACATAAGGTGAGGACCTGCACAAAGCTCTGTGAATTCACCTTGTTTATAGAATGAAATTGGCTCGCCCTTGTCAGCGTGTTCATTTATAAGCTCAACCTTATAGATTTCACCTTTTTCTTCCATCATAGCAAGTGCATCGGCAGGTGAGAGTTCGAATTTTTCAAGTGCTAAATCTTCTTTAACGATTTTCTTCATTTCTGCTTCGATTTTTTCAAGAATTTCAGGTGTAAATGAAATTTCTGAATCAAAGTCATAATAGAAACCGTTGTCAACTGATGGACCAATAGCAAGTTTTACATCAGGATAAAGTCTTTTAACAGCCTGTGCCATAATATGAGAAGCAGTATGCCAAAATGTCTTTTTACCCTCGATTTCATCAAATGTAACGATTTCAAGAGCACAATCTTCATTAACTGCAGTTCTTAAATCACAATAATTTCCGTTGATTTTACCACCACAAGCAGATTTATATAAACCCATACCAATAGATTTAGCAATGTCTGCAATAGTAGTACCAGCTTCGTATTCTTTAATAACGTCGCCTTTAAGTGTTACCTTAATCATAATATATCTCCTTTGAAAAAATTACAAAATAAAAAAGCATTTCATCCATAAAACAGGATGAAATGCTAATAAACAACATTCCACGGTTCCACCCGTATTGCAAAGTATAAACTTTGCCACTCAAAAGACTTTAACGCAGTCAATACGATTGGCTTAGCCGAAACTCGTTTTCGCCAATGCTCGAAAGTGGTCTCAGGATAGTAAACTGATTTCTCGCACCAACCGAAATCTCTCTGAAAATTTAGGTTATCCGTCGTTCTTTCTCAACGCTTTAAAAATATCGTATATATTTTATACTTATTTTAATGTAATGTCAATAACAAATTTGTAGGGGACGATGCATATATTATCCCGTTTGTAATACCAATCTAACTTGATTAGTAAGCCGGTTCTTTATTTTCATTAAATCTTTCAATTTTACCTAAGTCATATCCTTTTGGGATATTTAAATATAAATATTTTGGATTTTCAGTTGACGCGTCTTGTGGTAATTCGATAAAATCGCTCCAATAGGCATCTAATTTGCTTTCTGAATCAATAGGCTCATAATAGCATTTTAAATATCTTTCTTTATCATTACCAAAATAAATCGCAAGTTCAAGTTCTTCGTCAATATCTACGAAATGAGTAGCGTTTAAGCTCCCAATACCAGTTCCACCGCTTGATATGAATTTGTCTTTCACAGGAAATCCAAACGGTTTTATGGAGTATGCGAGAGTTGTATGTATGTAATTTTCTGGCAGTACCGTAGTAACATAAACTCTGTAAACAATATCGTTACGCTCTATTTCAATTAATAATTCGGTTTCTCCTTCCCCACTATAATTTTCTTGGTTAATTGCTTCATGAATAGTTGAACTATCTTCTGATTTGATATATGGGTAAACCTCCTTGACAACTGCTTCTGAAATGTTTATTGTGAAAGCAAGAATGAAAATTATTAGTGCACGTTTAAAACATCCCAAAACAAATAATATTCTTTTGTTTGCTTCTTTAAGTTCAATTCCTAACTTGTTAGGGTCTCCCATTTCATCAATAATTTTCTTAGCCACATCAAGTTCATTATCAAAATCATTTTTGAAATCATCATACATATCATCCATGTGATTTTCGATTTCTTCTTTAATTCTTTTTCCAAGTTTTTTGTAATGAATGTGATATAAAACCCGTTCAATATAGATTTCTTTAGCTTCTTCAAAATTAGAAAATTTTCTCATTGCCATATAATCACCGCCTCACGCAAAATTCAATACTTTTCTTGCTGCATTGGTGAATACAAAAAATTCTTCCTTTTTATCTGCCAATTCCTTTCTACCTTTGTCAGTAATCTTATAATATCTGCGCTTTCTTGCAGAATCTGTTTCTTCTATATAAGATGTAATAAGCTTTTCGTTTTCAAGTGCGTGCAAAACAGGGTAGAGTGAACCTTCTTTAAGTTCGAAAACATTCTCGCTCTTACGTTTCAACTCCTTGATAATCTGATAACCATACATATCCTGTGTGTCGATAAGCGATAACACCAATAAACTTGTATTGCCGTGCATCAAATCATTCTTTGCCATAATAATATCCTCCTTTAAAATTAAATACATATGTTGCCTATGCATATACTACCATAGTATAGCAAATTTGTCAATTTTTTATATCTTAACAAATTATTTACAAATATTTCCTTGACATTTTTTGAATAACAATGTATATTATTTAATAGAGTTAGCACTCTAATGGCGTGAGTGCTAAATATCACAAAAAGGGGTGACGAGATGCAACTCAGCGAGAGAAAAGAAAAAATTCTTGCTACCATTGTTGAGTGGTATATTGCAACGGGCGAACCTGTCGGTTCAAAAACCTTGCTTGAGTATGCGCGAATTCCAGTTTCTTCGGCAACTGTTCGAAATGAAATGGCAGAACTTTCTCGTCTCGGTTTTCTTGACCAACCCCACACATCAGCAGGGCGTGTGCCATCACAACTTGGCTATCGTTATTATGTTGATAAACTTATGAATCGTTATGAATTACCACTTAACGATAAAAGGCTTATTGAAGCAAGACTTTCTGATGCAGGTGGCGAGCCACAGCAGATTCTTGAACAAGCGGGTCAGGTGTTAGCAGAGCTTACAAATTGTGCAGTTGTATCAACAACACCAAGTGATACAAACGCAGTGATTCGCAGAGTTGAGTTGGTCCCACTTGGCACTCACACAGCAATGATGGTAATGCTCTCATCATCAGGTATTCTCAAAAGCCGAGTTTGCAGAACTGATACTGAATTAAATCTGGAACTCATAGAAACATTCTATAATATAGTTTCAAAACATTTTATCGGCAAATCTGCAAGTGAAGTGAGCATAGCTCTTATTCAGACATTGGCACTGTCCCTAGGTAGCAAATCGCTTGCGATTTCACCACTTTTAGTAACTTTGTCAGATTTGGCACAGATGACTGAGCAAACACAACTTTTGTTAGAAGGTCAGTCGAATCTTTTAAACTATTCAGATTATCCTAATGCTTATGAGTTGATGGAGTTTTTAAGACGTGGCGAGCCACTGACAAACTTTTTCTCAAATCATAAGTCACAAGGGGATGCAAATGTGCTAATCGGCAAAGAAAATCTCTATCGTGAGCTTCAAGATTCAAGCGTGATTTTCTCGCACTATTCAGTTAGCGGAAAAGATAGTGGTACATTAGGGCTTATCGGTCCAACAAGAATTGACTATGCAAGACTTATTCCAAGTCTTAAATATTTAACAGAAATCGTCGGCAATATAATGTCCGACACTTTGGAGGATTAAAATGGCAGAGAACAAAGAAAATCTTCAAGAAGAAACAGTTGAAGAAGTAGCAGAAAATACAGAACCAACTGCAGAAGAAAAGCTCACAGCAGAGCTTAACGAAACAAAAGATAAACTTTTGAGAGTTATGGCAGAATATGATAATTTCCGTAAACGCTCACAAAAAGAAAAAGAAATGGCTTATGGAGATACAAAGGCAAGCACCATCGCAGAATTTTTACCTGTATATGATAACTTTGAGCGAGCAATGAGTGCAGATGCAACTGACCTTGACTCATTCAAAAAAGGTATTGAAATGATTTTTAATCAGTATGGTGAAACATTTAAGAAACTCGGAGTTGAATCATTCGGTGCAAAGGGTGATGAATTTGACCCTAATATTCACAATGCAGTAATGCACGGTGAAGACGAAAACTTACCTGAAAACAGTATTTCAGACGTATTCTCAACAGGATACAAAATGGGTGACAGAGTAATCCGCCCAGCAATCGTAAAAGTAGTTAACTAAACTGTAAAAACAGTTAATAATATTATAAACAAACCTATTAGGAGGAATAAATTTATGGCAAAGGTAATTGGTATTGATTTAGGTACAACAAACTCATGCGTAGCAGTAATCGAAGGTGGCGAACCTGTAGTTATCGCTAACGCAGAAGGTGCTAGAACAACTCCATCAGTTGTAGCATTCTCAAAAACAGGCGAAAGAATGGTTGGTCAGGTTGCAAAGCGTCAGGCAATCACAAACCCTGACAGAACAATCGCATCAATCAAAAGACATATGGGTACTGACTATAAAGTAAACATTGACGGCAAAGACTACACTCCACAAGAAATTTCAGCAATGACACTTCAAAAACTCAAAGCTGATGCTGAAGCTTATCTCGGTGCTCCTGTAACAGAAGCAGTTATCACAGTTCCTGCATATTTCACAGACTCACAGCGTCAGGCAACAAAGCATGCAGGTAAAATTGCAGGTCTTGAACTAAACACAATTATCAACGAACCAACTGCAGCAGCACTTGCTTATGGTATTGACAAAGAAGACGACCAGAAAGTTATGGTTTATGACCTTGGTGGTGGTACATTCGACGTTTCAATTATCGAAATGGGCGATGGCGTTCAAGAAGTTCTTGCAACAGCAGGTAACAACCGTCTTGGCGGTGATGACTTTGTCCAGAAGATTATCGACTGGCTTGCAGACGAGTTCAAGAAAGAACAGGGTATTGACCTTCGTTCTGATAAAATGGCTATGCAACGTCTTAAAGAAGCAGCAGAAAAGGCTAAGATTGAGCTTTCAGGTGTAACAACATCACAAATCAGTCTTCCATTCATCACAGCAGATGCAACAGGCCCTAAACACCTTGAAACAACTCTTACAAGAGCAAAGTTCAACGAAATGACAGCAGACCTTGTTGAAGCAACAATGGGACCAGTTCGTCAGGCACTTTCAGACTCAGGTCTTCAACCATCAGAGCTTAATAAAATCCTTATGGTTGGTGGTTCTTCAAGAATCCCAGCAGTTCAGGAAGCAGTTAAGAAATATACAGGCAAAGAACCATTCAAGGGCATTAACCCTGACGAATGTGTTGCAGTTGGTGCTGCAATTCAGGGTGGTGTTCTCGGTGGTGAAGTTGAAGGACTTCTTCTCCTTGACGTTACTCCACTTTCACTCGGTATTGAAACAATGGGTGGCGTAAGCACAAAGATTATCGAAAGAAATACAACAATCCCAACAAAGAAGAGCCAGATTTTCTCAACTGCAGCTGACAATCAGACATCAGTTGAAGTTCACGTTCTTCAGGGTGAAAGAGAATTTGCAAGAGATAACAAAACTCTCGGTATTTTCCACCTTGATGGTATTCTTCCAGCACGTCGTGGTGTTCCACAGATTGAAGTTACATTTGATATCGACGCTAACGGTATCGTTAACGTTTCTGCAAAGGACCTTGGCACAAACAAAGAACAGTCAATTTCAATCACATCTTCAACAAATATGTCAAAAGAAGATATTGAAAAAGCAGTTCAAGATGCTGAAAAATTCGCTGAAGAAGATAAGAAACGTAAAGAAGCAGTTGACACAAGAAACGCTGCTGACCAGATGGTATATCAGGTTGAAAAGATTCTCGCTGACGAAGGCGACAAACTTCCAGCAAACGACAAGGCAGATATCCAGACAAAGCTTGACGCTCTTAAAGAAGCACTTAAAGGTGAAGACCTTGAAGCAATCAAGTCAAAGCAAGAAGAACTCACACAGGCATTCTACAAGATTTCTGAAGAACTTTATAAACAGGCTCAGGCAGCACAGGGCGGTGCAGATGCAGGCGCAGGCGCTGGTTATGACCCAAATGCAGGCGCAGCACCTAATGGTGACGGCTACTACGACGCTGATTTCAAAGACGTAGAATAATTATAAAATAAACGGACAGATTCAAAATGAGTCTGTCCGTGAATCCCTATTATTTGGAGAATACTTATGGCAGAAAAAAGAGACTATTATGAGGTACTCGGTGTTGATAAATCTGCATCAGATGATGAGATAAAAAAGGCTTATCGAAAAGCAGCTAAAAAATATCACCCTGACTTGAATCCTGGTAATAAAGAAGCAGAAGAAAAGTTTAAAGAAGCAAACGAAGCTTATGAAATTCTTTCTGACAGTGAGAAAAAAGCAAGATATGACCAATTCGGCCACGCTGGTGTTGACCCTAACTATGGCGCGGGCGCTGGTGGCTACGGTGGTGGCTTTGGTGGAATGGATTTCGACCTTGGCGATATCTTCGGCTCAATTTTCGGTAACGGATTTGGTGGCGGCTTCGGTGGAGGACGTGCAAATCCTAATGCGCCACAACGAGGTAGTGATACTCAGGCGAGCGTTACTATTTCATTTGAAGAAGCTGCAAAGGGCTGTCCTCGTTCAATAGATACAATGAGAATTGAAACCTGTGATGACTGTAAGGGTAGTGGTTGTCAAAGCGGTCATTCACCAAAAACTTGTCCTGAATGTCAGGGACGTGGTCAGGTTACAGTTCAGCAGAGAACACCATTTGGCGTTATTCAGTCTGCAAAGCCTTGTACTCGTTGCAACGGCAGGGGAACAATCATTGAAAATCCTTGTAAGAAATGTAACGGTGCAGGCAGAGTCAGAAAGAGCGTTAAAATTGATATCAATATCCCAGCAGGCGTTGATGACCGTCAGATTCTTACAGTCCGTGGACAAGGTAATAAGGGTGTAAACGGCGGACCTGCCGGTGACCTTAATATCGTTGTTAATGTTCGTCCACATCCATTCTTTGAACGTGACGGCTATAATGTTTGGTATGATGCACACGTGTCATTTATGCAAGTGGCATTGGGTTGCAAAATTAAAGTTCCAACACTTGACGGAACAGTTGAATACACAATTCCAGCAGGTTCTCAACCGGGGGACGTATTCAAACTTCGCGGACGTGGTATCCAAAGCAGAAGTGGTATCGGTAAAGGCGACCAACTTGTTCGTATTATCGTTGATGTTCCAAAGAAACTCACCGATAAACAAGAAGAACTCATAAAACAACTTGCTATTGAGTTCAATGTTGATAATTTAGGCGACGATAAAAAAGGATTCTTTGGCAAAAAGAAGAAATAAACACTATTCATAGCGAGAGTTCACTCTCGCTATGTTTTTTATCCAACAAATTTGAATTTGTCGAGTTGTTTTATATGCGTATTCTTGGCTCCCCTTGTCAGGGGAGCTGTCGCGTAGCGACTGAGGGGTAGTAGAAATTCTATCTCTCCCTTCGTCACTCGCTTTGCTCGTGCCACCTAATTCTCGCCTGTCGGCTCGGTCGGTGTTTCTGCTTCGCAGAGGTGTCCACCGGACACCCGCACCTCGTCAGAGGGAGGCAAGGCGATGCCACCATATAAAAGATTTCGACAACCTCCAATTTATTTAACCAAATTTTAATATCTTGAATTTTTCCACAAAGAATAGTAATATGTTTTCAGGTGATATTTATGAGTAGGTTAGATTCAATAAAATTAGTTGATTATTCGCGAAAAGAAGATTGGGTCAATTCAATAACACATATAATTGGTGCTGTCTTTGCCCTTGTTGTAACCGTTTTGTGTGTTGCAAGGGGAATAACACTAAATAGAGTTGATTATGTGGTTTTAAGCCTTATTTATGGCATTACAATGCTCTCTGTTTTTGTATGCTCATCAGTTTATCACGGGTTGCGTCCTAACAATGCAAAAAAAGTAATGCGCGTTGTTGACCACGCAATGATTAACTTTATGATTGTGGGCACAATCACACCTTATATGGTGTTAGCCGTTGCACCTTTAAATCCTATTATGGGTTGGACCTTGCTCATTGCTTGTTGGATTGCTGCTATTACTGCTGTTGTAATCACATTTACCTTGTTCAACAAAACAAAAGTTATACAAATGGTTTTATATATGGTAATCGGTTGGTCATCATTTATGACCGTGTTTGTTTTGTGGAAACATTTCAGTAAAGATGCAATCTTTTTAATGGTGACAGGTGGAATTGCCTATACAATCGGTGCAATTCTTTATGGAATCGGCAGAAAGAAAAAATATATCCATGCCGTATTTCATATTTTCATAATTCTCGGTGCATTTCTTCATTTTCTTGGATTATATTTATATGTATTTATATAAAATTAAAGCGTGATAACCAATCGGCTATCACGCTAATTTTTATAATTTTTTATCAAGTTTTGTCTTTTTAATAACTTTATGCAATGGTATCCCAAGTCCGTAGCATATTACAAGTTCGCCGAATCCAACTTGAAAAGCCGAAATCAAAAATGCTTCAAACTTGAATCCTTCAGGCATAAACAATGTAATTTCAAGTCCAACAATAATTGCATTTGCAATAACAGGAAAAAATGCAGAAATCAAAGGCAAGTCTTTAAACTTTATATTACGAGTTTTATATGATAAAACTGCCGCAATAAGTGTCGCCAAAGTGCCACAGATAATATCTATAAGTCCATACGGACTTGTAATATTACCTAAAAAGCAACCAATTGTAAGCCCAGGAATAGCTGCGGGGGAGAATACTGAAAGGATTGTTAATGCTTCAGAAAATCTGAACTGAATTCCACCATAAGCTACATTGAGTATAGCTGCAAAATAGGTGAGTCCTGCATAAATTGCCGCAATTACTGCCGCTTCAACCACAAACATTGTTTTTTTCTTGTTTTTATTCATTTTTTATCACTCCATAGTTTTATTTTTCGTCAGGATGGTTTCGAACTGACGTTTATAATATTTATTCTTCTTCGCTTTCGCTACTTGTCATATCTTTGAATTTTTTAACTGTATCCGCCCAGAATTTCTTCGGGGTGGATTTTACATTTTTATTGAGAGTTGAGAAAATCGAACCAATACCACTTAACACAAGATTTCTGGTTTCTGGGTCAAGTTCTTTAAGTGTATCAAAAACCAAAGAAGTGTTGTTTTTGAGATTTTCACTCCAATCAACAAAACTTTCAGCGTTTTCTGCGTTGGTTGATTCAATAATATCAAATAACGCTTCAACAAACATTTTTCTGTGGTTAGGGTCGGCATTATAAACCCAATCATTGAAAGTGTTATCAATGAATTGTGAACGCATATAAACCTTTTCACCGCTTATAAAATCGTCGTTTTCAATTTGCCACAAGAATGGGTCATGTTGCAAAACACCTGAACCATCACTTTTAATAATACGATATGTATCACGATTATTAAGAAGTAAACCGAAAATTGATTCTTCTGGAACAAGCTTTGTGATTTTCTGTTCAGTCTGTATATAGTTGTCAGAATTAATGAATTCTTCACTGAAACCAGGACTATCAAAACTCTGAATTTCAACAATTTTTTTCTTTGTCTTTTCAGAACACATTGTGCCCGAATAAATGGCTAAGTTACCACCTTTAGAGTGACCAACAAGTGTGATATTACCCTTAATCTTTTTTGACACTTGCTCAACATAGGGTACAGATAATTTTTGTGCAGCAACAGGGGACATATAGAGCATATTAAAATTCTCTTTCCAACCTGTAATGGTTGAGTCTGTACCTCTGAATGCAATACATCCATCACCATTAGGTAAAATAAATGTGATTGCACAGAATTGAGTATCTTGCTCATAGTCGAGAATATCCTGATAATAGTTTACACGAACTTTGCCATATCTTTTGCTATATGCTACGGCATTGAGCAATTTCTTGTTTCTTTCTTCTGTTCTTTCAAGAGGAAAGAGTGCTTCATAATCATCGCATTCAACGATTTCAGAAAGATATAATCCCTTGTGTCTGTTTGGAATATCAGGAACAAGATTATCGTAACTTATATAAGCGAGTTGAGCAAAAATTAAACCATCGATTTTTGAAAAGGGAAGTGCATCAAAATCTTTATGTGCGTTTAAAAGTGCATAGTCAATAATATTATATGCCATAACCAACATCTCCCAATAATAATGTTCTTGCCTAACGATATTCAATATTGCTATTGTTCATTCAACTTGCTTTGAAAATTTTATCATAGAACAAAATTATCGTCAACACAAAAGCTACAAAAGATTTACTTTTTTAACATACATAATAACATTTAAACCTTATATATTATATACATTATATTTAAACGCTTTTCGTGTAGGAAACAAATCATAAATGGAACTACAAAAACTTTATAAAATCTATTGACAATACTTGACAAGTATGTTAAAATACCCGTACCTCGAGAAAGAGGGCTTTATTTTTGTGCCCATTTTTATGAGGTAGGCTATACAAAGTTATCTGCTGATTTTTCAGATAACACATTAACGGAGGTGCCGAAAAATGAGAGTAAAAATCACAATGGCTTGCACAGAGTGCAAACAAAGAAACTACAACACAAAGAAAAACAAGAAGAACACTCCTGACAGAATGGAAATGAACAAGTATTGCAGATTCTGCAAGAAACACACTCTCCATAGGGAAACAAAGTAATTCGGAGGTAAGTGAAATGTCTGACAAGAAAGAAAAGACCACTGCCGAAGTAGTTGAGAAGAAAAAGGATGCTGGCAAGAAAAAGGAAAATCCTTTAAAGAAAATTGGTCCAGCTATCAAAAAGTTCTTCAAAGACTTTAAGGGTGAGTGCAAAAAGGTTACATGGCCATCCGGAAAGACAGTTCTTAACAATTCATTGGTTGTAATTGTTGTTGTTGCAATCGTTGGTATCGCAATTTTTGCAGTTGACCAGGGTCTTGCAGCAATCATTGATGCTTTGGTAGGACTTGCTTCAAAAGAAGAAGTTACTGAAACAACAACAAAAGCAGCAAATATGATTAGCTTGTTTTTAATGAAATAATCGGAAGGAGATTAAGTTATGGCAGAAATCTCCAAATGGTATGTAGTTCATACTTATTCAGGTTATGAAAACAAGGTTGCAACAAACATTGAAAAGGTTGTTGAAAACCGTAAAATGCACGACTTAATTTTAGAGGTTAAAGTTCCCACAGAAATCGTTACTGAAATTAAGGACGAGCAGAAAAAAGAAGTTGAAAGAAAAATCTTCCCAGGTTATGTAATGGTTAAGGTTGCAGTTTTTGAAGATGAAGAAACAGGCGACCTTGCAATGACAGATGACACTTGGTATGTAATTCGCAACACTCGTGGTGTTACAGGATTCGTTGGCCCAGAAAGCAAACCAGTTCCTCTCACAGAAGCTGAAGTATTTGCTATGGGTGTTGAAAAGAAAGTCATCGAAATCAACTATGAAATCGGCGATATGGTTACAATTATCGACGGTGCATTTGAAGGCATTATGGGTGTTGTTCGTGAACTTGATATTGACAACAACTCAGTATGCGTAGTAATTTCAATGCTCGGCAGAGAAACTCCTGTCGACCTTGAACTCGACCAGGTTGAAAAGGTCGAAGACTAATTTATTAATTTGGTAATTAGCGTGATACACGCTTTTTATGACGCTTTTGTCAAAGCGTCGTGGGAGGAGCAGAAGAGCTGTCTGTTCCGCCATACCACGAATTTTGGAGGTGCTAAAAATGGCACAAAAAGTAGTAGGCTTTATTAAGCTTCAAATCCCTGCTGGTAAAGCAACACCAGCACCACCTGTTGGTCCTGCGCTTGGTCAACATGGTGTTAACATTATGGCGTTCACAAAGGAATTCAATGAACGCACAAAGAACGACATGGGTCTTATTATCCCAGTTGTAATCACAGTTTATGCAGACCGTACATTTACATTCGTAACAAAGACTCCACCTGCAGCAGTTCTTATTAAGAAAGCATGCGGAATTGAGAGTGGTTCAGGTGTGCCAAACAGAACTAAGGTAGCTACAATCACAAAAGAGCAGATTAGAAAAATCGCTGAACAGAAAATGCCTGACCTTAATGCTGCTACAATCGAAACTGCAATGAGCATGGTTGCAGGTACAGCACGCAGCATGGGCGTTACAGTAGTAGACTGATTCTCCTTGTGGGAGGAAAAATCAGAATCCGATTAACCACTATTTTGGAGGAAATTGAATTATGAAACACGGAAAGAAATATGTTGAAAGCGCAAAGCTTATCGACAGAACAAAACTTTATGATACAGCAGAAGCACTTGAACTCGCAATCAAGGGTGCAACTGCTAAATTTGATGAAACAGTTGAACTTCACGTTCGCCTTGGTGTTGACTCACGTCACGCAGACCAGCAGGTTAGAGGCGCTGTAGTTCTTCCAAACGGCACAGGTAAGAAAGTAAGAGTAGCAGTTTTCGCAAAAGGCGATAAAGTTGATGCAGCTCTTGCAGCAGGTGCTGAATATGTTGGTGCAGAAGACCTTATGGAAAAAATCCAGGGCGGCTTCATGGACTTTGACGTATGTATCGCAAGCCCTGATATGATGGGTATCGTTGGTCGTCTCGGTAAGGTTCTCGGTCCTCGTGGTCTTATGCCAAGCCCAAAAGCAGGTACAGTTACTCCTGACGTTGCTAAGGCTGTTACAGAAGCTAAGGCTGGTAAGATTGAATACCGTCTTGACAAAACAAATATCATCCACTGCCCAATCGGTAAAGTATCATTCGGCGGCGAAAAGCTCAAGGAAAACCTTGACACACTTATGGATGCTATCGTTAAAGCTAAGCCAGCAGCAACAAAAGGTCAGTACATTAAGTCTGTTACTGTTGCTTCAACAATGGGCCCTGGCGTTAAAATCAACGCTAACAAATTCACAGCAGCTCCAGTTGCTGAATAATTAAACTATTGACAAACCCATAAGGGTGTGTTAATATATTTAAGCTTGCCAAAGACAGTAGGTGCATTTAGCATAAAGTTTTGACTGCCTACCGAGGATATTAGCATTTAATTAAAATGTTTCTATGCCTTTTCTGTCTTTGCAGAAGAGGCATATTTTTTCTCCTTGCAAGCGCATTTATAAAATTTAATAGGAGGTGAATCCGTTTGCCAAGCGAGAAGGTTTTAGAATTAAAGAAACAGCAGGTGGCTGCTCTTAAAGAAAGAATCGACGCTTCAATCGCAGGTGTTGTTGTTGATTACAAAGGTATCAGCGTTGAAGACGATACAAAACTTCGTAAAGAGCTCCGTGAAGCAGGTGTTGAATACACAGTTGTAAAGAACACACTTCTTGGTCGTGCCATCGAAGGAACAAGCCTTGCTGATATGGGTAGCGTTCTTGAAGGAACAACAGCTATCGCAACAAGTAAAGATGACTATGTTGCAGCAGCAAGAATTCTCGGCAAATATGCCGACAAAAATGATAATTTCTCACTTAAATCAGGTTACCTTGATGGTGAAGTTATCAGTCTTGAAAAACTCGACGCACTTGCAAAACTTCCATCAAGAGAAGTATTGCTTGCTACAGTTCTCAGTGCATTCAATGCACCAATCGCATCTTTTGCTCGTGCAGTACAAGCTATTGTTGACAAGGGTGACGAAGCAGCACCAGTTGCTGAATAATTAAAAAACAAACTATAAAAATATTTGATTTAAAATTTGGAGGTAAATTACCATGGCATCAGAAAAAGTTATGGCAATCGTTGAAGAACTTAAAGTTCTTACAGTTCTTGAGCTTTCAGAGCTCGTTAAAGCAGTAGAAGAAGAATTTGGCGTATCAGCAGCAGCTGCAGTTGCAGTAGCAGCTCCAGTAGCAGGCGCAGAAGCAGCAGCAGAAAAGACAGAATTCGACGTTGAACTTACAGAAGTTGGCGCAGAAAAAATCAAGGTTATCAAGGCAGTTCGTGAAGTTACAGGTCTTGGCCTTGCAGAAGCAAAAGCTGTTGTTGACGGTGCTCCTAAAGTACTTAAAGAAGCAGCATCAAAAGAAGACGCTGAAAGCATCAAAGCTAAACTTGAAGAAGTTGGCGCAAAAGTTACTCTTAAATAATTTAAGAATAATCAAATTAACCCCATTCCATACGGAGTGGGGTTTTATTTTGTCTTGATATAATCAACACAATGCCGGTTTTTGTTGATTATTAACAAAATGTGAACAAAATATTTGTTCAACATTTTGAATTAAAAGTGTTGAAATTGTTAATCATTAGTGTTATTATGTACACATAGAGATAATAAAAGGAGGTGCACAAGATGGATTTCAATGCTATCATCGAAATGATTACTGTTATGTTCGCAGATTTTGATATTAACGAACTTATTGCTGTTATCATGGGTCTCTTTGGTCTTGGTGCATAATTTAGTTTAATAAAAAATGGGTGTGCTTGACACGCCTTTTTTTTATAGGGTGATATATATGAAAAAAGTTTTATGTTTAATATTTATTGTTTCTTCGGTTTGCCTTTTATGTGTTGGTTGTTCAAATGGTAATGATGATGAAAATACTACAACATCAATAACTGAAAGTATTACAGAAACATCATCTACCACTGAAACAACAACTGAAAACCAAACAGAAAAACAAACCAATTCTCAGACGAATGTGAACAACTCTACCACAACTACAACTAAGAAATATCAGAGCAATCCGTTAATCAGTGATGAAGATATGGAGAAGATAGAAAACAGTAATGCTGAAGTTTTTTTCACTGATAATCTAAACAATAAACATATTGTTGCTGTATCTGATAAATACGGTTCAAAAAAAGAAAACCTTGTTGCTCTGGTTAAGGTTAATGCCGAGTTTCCAAGTGCAACGGTGCTTGAATTTTCAGGCAAAACCGATGCGAATGGTGAGCTTATAATGACCTATGAAGAACTAAAATATGTTTATGAAATAAATGAGGAAAAAAATACAATAGTAAAGGCCAGCAAAAATGGTCTTGATAATGATGGTGTTAGTTTTATTGAAGCAAAAATCTTAATTACTTTAACAAAAGAGTATTTTATTCCTGAATTGCCTAATCTTAAAGTAAATAAAAGATTACCCGAATAAAAATATACAAAAGCAGTAGAAGTCTACTGCTTTTTTTATTGCAACAAAACATAATGTGTGATAAAATTTAATAAACATGTAAAATTCGGGTGATTGTTTTGTCAAAATATTCAGAACGTGCAGTTGAACTTTTTATGAATGGTAAAAACTGTTCACAAGCAGTATTTGTAGCATTTGCAACTGATTTAGGACTCAGTGAAGAAATGGCTCTCAGTATTTCTGCGGGACTCGGTGGTGGTGTCGGCAGAATGAGAGAAGTCTGTGGTGCAATCAGTGGTAGTGCGATGGTGGTTGGACTTAAATATCATGAAATGTCAAAAGCGGAAGTTTATGAAAAAGTCCGTGCAATCGCAGACGAATTCAAAAAAACAAATCACTCAATAGTCTGTAAAGAACTTTTAGGTCTTTCAAAACCTGAAAAATCAAGTATTCCTGAAGAAAGAACAACAGAATATTATCAAAAACGTCCTTGCGTGCAAATTGTTGAAGATGCAGCTTTGGCCACAGAAAAAATATTGTTTGGTGAGGTAGAATAAATGTCAGGCTCTTATGCATTGTTTGAAAATAATACTGCTATAATCGGCAACGATTATATTGAACGCAGATTTTCAACAGAAAACAATAAACTTGTTACAACTGAAATTATAAATAAATGGGTTGAGGGTAGCAAAGTTCTCAAATTCAAAAAGTTTTCGGCAGAGTTTTTCATCGCATTTAAAAAGAAAAAACTTATAGGTTATGCGACGGATTTTTTATCATCAAATGATTTGGTGCTTGATAATGTAAATGTGTTCAAGCGCAGAGTGGAGTTTATCTTCAAACCCTATGCATATAATGGTGCAAGAATTACGTTTATCGTCAACGTTGAAATTGAAGATGATAAACATTATATGCACAAATATATCGAAATGATGGTTGATTCTGATAGACAACATCTTATCACAATCGACTATATTGACTGTGAGCATATCTGCATTGATAATCTTGAACAAATGTGGACTATTGGGGATGTAGATAAAGCTCATATCAGTGGTTACCACGCATCTCTCGGTCAACCATTTTATATGAACGGCTTGTTCTTTGGTTCAGAATTTCCTGTAACAGAAACAAAAATCAGAGATAAAGTCGGTTTTATCCGTTATTATACTGGCAAACGCTTTGACCAGTTGAATCTTAACTGTGGTCATACATTCAGAACTTGGAAAACTGTTGTTGGAGCTGCAAGAAGTCTTGAACAAAGAGTTGTCCGTGAAGATTTTCTTACATATATCCGTGATATTTCAAGAAAAGTTCAACCAAGATTTCAATATAATTCTTGGTATGACCATATGCATGATATTACTGACGAAAATATCAGTAAATCATTTATGGAAATAGAAAAAGGTCTTACAAATACACTTGTGCCACCCCTTGACTCTTATGTAGTTGATGATGGCTTTGTTGATTGGGATGCAGACTTTTGGGCGTTTAACAAAAAATTTCCTAATGAACTTTATCCAGCATCATCACTTGCAAGAAAGTTTTCATCAGAATTCGGTCTTTGGAATGGTCCACGTGGTGGATACAACGACAAGACAGGTAAATTTGGTGAAAATATGGAAAAAGCAGGCAAGGGTGGATATAACAAAGAAGCTGACGATGTCTGCGTTTCATCTCTTGATTATATTAAAAATATAACTGACTATTACCTTGATTACACCAAGAAATTTGATATAAATTATTGGAAACTTGATGGTTTTCTTTTGACAGCGTGTAAAAACAAAAATCACGGTCATATAGTTGGTGGACATAATGGAATGTACCAATACACAGAAATGTGGGGAAATTGGATTAATATATTCCGCAAACTTCGTCTTAACCGAGAAACTATCGGTAAAGATATGTGGATAAACCAGACAAGTTATTCAATCCCAAGCCCATGGTTCTTGCAGTGGTCAGATAGCTTATGGATTCAAAATAGTGAAGATATTGGCTTTATTGATAAGGTAAAAAAAGGCGAGAAGTTGGGCGACAAAGATGTGGACCGAACTCTTACTTATCGTGATAATTGCTATTATGATTTCAGCGTGGTAAGAAACTATCAGTTTCCTAATGAATTTTTATATAACCATGACCCGATTTATGGTAACACAGCAAAAATTTCAATGACCGACGAAGAATATCGTAAATATATGTTTATGATGACAACTCGCGGTACTGCTTTCTGGGAACTCTATTATTCATACAATATGTTTAATGATGCAAAATGGCGTATAAATGCCGATGCACTTAGATTTATCCGTAACGAATATGATGTGCTCAAAACATCACAGTTTGTTGGTGGTTGTCCTGCAAAAGGTGAAGTTTACGGCTATTCTGCATGGACCGAGAATAAAGGCATTGTATCACTTCGTAACCCTGCAAATCGTAATCAAAAGTTCAAGTTTACTCTTGATGAATCATTTGGTACATTCAAAGGCACAGAAAATCTTAAACTTGCATTTGTTTATCCTTATGACCATCAAGAAGATGAAAATACATATAACTATGGTGATGAGATTTCGTTTGAATTAGCACCACACGAAGTTGTTATTATGAAATTCTCAAATTCAGATGAAAGTGCACCATCACTCGTTTATGGCAGATTTGATAGTGATAGAGAACTTTTGCTTTTCTTTGATGACAGAATCTATATCAATTCAGATATGATTTCATCAAATGCAAAAATTGCAGAAGTTGAGTTGCTTGAAGATTATAGTACATTGAAAGTAACTTTTGAAAATCCTGTTAAAAAGCCATATGTATCTTTAACTGTTAAAAATGCTTTTGGTGATTTCACAGATATTACATTCAAGGGTAAATATTATCCTGACTTTATCTGCGACGATAATAAGTTACCAAGCGACAGAGATTTCACAGTTTATTGTACAGTTAATAAAGCAGAAGACGGAACACTTTTAAGCTTCGGTGATTTCTTTAATGTGAATAGTCATACTGGCTATGCTGTAATTCGTCTTAATGATAAAATTAGCCATAGTGAAGCATTTTTGAGAGTAGGGGATAAACTCTCAATCGTATGTGAACCAAATGGCTTGTTGAAACTTTATGTCAATGGCACTTTGGCTTGTTCAGCTTATAGCAAAGAACCTTTAATGCTTGAAAATACAGAAGTAATATTATCAGAAAATGCAACTGACCTTAAAATAATGTCAAAAGCATTTTCCTATGACGAAATATAATAGGGTGGGGATTATATGTCAGAACTTAACCAACAATTATTAGCAAAAACAAACGGCAAAGCATGTGCCGATAACATTATCATCAGTAAAAATGTGCGTGTAACAGTGCTTACAGACAGAATGCTTCGTGTGGAATTTTCACCTGACGGAGTATTCACAGATTTGCCATCACAAGCTGTGTGGTATCGTGATTTTGGCAAAGTGGATTTTTCACACACTGAGTCAGTTGATATTCTTAAAATCACAACAGATAAAGCTGAATTTGTAATTAATAATCACAATGGTAATTTTAAATATGCAGTAATTGATGGTCAACAAGTGTCATATAATAGCGACCATAATCTTAAAGGTACAACCCGTACTCTTGATGGTACATATGGTCCTGTCAACCTTAAAGACGGTATCATCTCATTTGATGGCGTTTCAATCTATGATGATAGCAAAACATTGCTCTTGTGTGATGATGGAATGCTTGAAACACGAAAGAGTGGTACAAAAGATATTTATGTTTTCGCATTCGGCAGAAACTATATCGATTGGCTTAACGATTTCTATAAAATCACAGGCAAGCCACCACTTGTGCCAAGATATACTCTTGGTAACTGGTGGAGTCGTTACAGAGCATATACTCAAAAAGAATACGAAGATTTGATGACAGAATTCTTCCGTCGTGATATTCCGCTCACAATCGCAACAGTTGATATGGACTGGCATTGGGTTGATATTAAAAAGCATTTCGGCAAATGCAAGAAAAGTGATGTTAAATGGGGTAGTGGTTGGACAGGTTATAGTTGGAACACAGAATTATTCCCTGACTATAAAGCATTCTTGCAAAAACTTCACGATATGGGGCTTAAAGTTACTCTCAATCTTCACCCAGCAGATGGTGTCCGTAGTTTTGAAGATATGTATGCAGATATGGCAGATGCAACAGGTGTCGATAAAACAACTGAAAAGACAGTTAAGTTTGATTTAACCGATAAAAAGTTTATTAATGCATATTTTGATATTCTTCATCATCCTTATGAAAATCAGGGCGTTGATTTTTGGTGGATAGATTGGCAACAAGGCACAAAGAGTAAAAAAGCAGGTCTTGACCCATTGTGGCTTCTTAACCATTATCATTATCTTGACACTGACCGCGAAGAGCGTCGTCCAATGATTCTTTCTCGCTATGCAGGTATCGGCTCTCATCGTTATCCATTAGGATTTTCAGGGGACACTGCAATTAACTGGTCAGTGCTTAATTTCCAACCATATTTCACAGCCAATGCTGCAAACTGTGGTTACACTTGGTGGAGTCACGACATTGGCGGACATATGATGGGTGAGCATGATGATGAGCTTTATATCCGTTGGTTGCAGATGGCTACATTCTTGCCGATTTTAAGACTTCATTCAACAGCTCTTGATGTTCTTGGCAAAGAGCCTTGGAATTTCTCTTGGGAAGCAGAAACACTGGGCACAGAATATTTGCGTCTTCGTCATAAATTGATTCCATATATTTATGCAATGAATTATCGTTCATATAACGATGGCAGAGCGCTCTGCGAGCCAATGTATTATGAATATCCTGAAACAAATATCAGCTATGAAGTACCAAATGAATATTTCTTTGGTTCGGAATTACTTGTTTGTCCAGTAACAACAAAGCTTGATAAAAACACAAAAACAGCGGCAACAAAAGTATGGTTACCTGAAGGCAGATGGACAAATATTTTTGATGGCAAGATTTATAAAGGCAATCAGACAGTTTATGTCAACAGCCCAATCAACACAATTCCTGTGTTTGCAAAAGAAGGTGCAATTATCCCAATGTCAGCGGATAACGGCAACTCTTGGGAATGTCCTGAACGCCTTAACATTGATATTTATCGTGGAAATAACATATTCAGTTTCTATGAAGATGATGGTGAAACAGGTAAATATAAGAATGGCGAATATTCAATTTCTACAATGACAGTTGCAGAAAATAATGATACTCTCACATTCGAAATTAAGGGTGGCAAAGCACTGAAATGCATCCCACAAAAGAGAACATATACTTTTAATTTCAAAGATATCGAAGATTTCGATGAAGTTACAGTAATGGTTAATGGTTTATTCACACCGGTTACAAGTGGCAAATCTTTTGTGAAAATCAGTGATATAAGTGTTGAAGATGAAATTATTGTTACTTTAAATGGTGTCAAAGAAAGACAAAATAAACCTGTTTATGAACGTGCTTTAGATTGTCTTATTCATTTCAATGGTAACAATATGAAAAAAGTTCCTACAAGCAATAAACTAAAAGAATGCAAGGACGAAAAAGATTATAAATCATTTGTTAAGAAAATCAGAGGCAAGTCATTGAAAATGTGTCTTGATGAAGCAATTTTTGCGTTGAAATAAGGTGGATATTATGACATTTGCAACACCTGCTAAAAGTAAAAGTGGGAAATACCTTTTCTGTTATTTTGTGGGAAATGAGCCACATGAAGAAAGAATACATTTCGCAGTCAGTGAAGATGGATATAATTTCAGAGCACTCAATAATAATGAGCCTGTAATCATTCAGACAAAGGGCAAGAAATGTGTCCGCGACCCTTATATTTTCAAAGGTCAAGACGATTTTTATTACATAATCGGTACTGATATGAAAAGCCAAGAGGGTTGGACATCAAACCACGCATTAATCACTTGGAAATCAAAGGATTTAGTTAATTGGACAGACGAAACAATAATTGATATCCGTGATTTTGGTGGTGAATTCGCAACTACCACAAGAGCGTGGGCACCACAGGCTATATGGGATAAAAAAGAGCAAAAATATATGATTTATTGGGCTCATTCAACTGTCGAAAATGATGTCGCAGGAATGTATTATGCACATTCAAGTGATATGAAAACAATGACCGAGCCAAAACCACTTTATATCCGTGAGAATATTCAGACTATTGACGGTGACATCGCGTTTTGCAAAGAAACAGAAACATATTATCTCTATTTCAAGCACGACGAAGACCAGACCATTGCTTATGTGAAATCAAAAAATCTCACAGGGCCTTATGAAGATAATTCTATGGTTGTCTCACTTGCAAAAACTGGAGTAGAGGGTAGCGAAATCTATAATATTACAGGAACAAACCAGTGGGTGATGGTTATGGATGAATATGGCACAGACCGCTTCTTTATGCAACAGACAACAGATTTTGAAAATTTCAAAGCAGTGAATCCTGACGATTATTCAATGCCGTTCAACCCTCGTCACGGCTCAATCTGCGCAATATCTGACGAAGATTATGAAAGACTAATAAAAGCATATAAATAAACCAAACGGGACGAATTTTCGTCCCGTTTTCCGTTATAAAATAAATAACAGTCCCAACCTAAAGGTTAGAACTGTTATTTTGGCTGGGGTGGCAGGATTTGAACCTACGAATGCAGCAGTCAAAGTGCTGTGTCTTACCGCTTGACGACACCCCAATATTAAATTGGTGTATAAAACTCCGCTATAAGAAGCGGAGTTTTATTTTAGTGGGGTGGATAATCGGATTCGAACCGATGGTCTCCAGTGCCACAAACTGGCGCTTTAACCAACTAAGCTATACCCACCATATGTATCAGCGTATTTCTACGCTGACTTGGCACGCTGAAAGGGATTCGAACCCCCGACCCTCTGCTTAGAAGGCAGATGCTCTATCCAACTGAGCTATCAGCGCATGTGGAGCGGGTGATGGGAATCGAACCCACACGACCAGCTTGGAAGGCTGGGATTCTACCATTGAACTACACCCGCAGTTCAACAACGCAAGTTATTCTAACATAAAGCATATTTTTTGTCAATATGTTTTTTGTTGAATTTAAAATAAATTTCATAAAATGTTGTTGCATTTTTCACAAAAATTTAATAATATAAAATCATAACTACAATTAGCAAGGTGATTTAATGAAAATTGTAATTTTAACTGCTATCGGTGTTGGTTTTGCAACTGTTTTCGGTAGTTTTATAGGCTTTGCACTTAAGAAAATTCCACATAAATTTAATGATATTGTTTTAAGCTTTGCTGCGGGTATAATGCTTGCGGCTGCTGTGCTAGGACTCATTGTTCCTGCTGTTGAAAGTTCTGATGGGTTAGTGGGACTTTTAGTAGTTGTTGCAGGTATAATGTGTGGCGCAGTTTTTCTCAGTATGATGGACCGTGTTGTGCCCCATCTTCATAATATCGCGGGGATTGATAAAGAATCTCACCCTGAAAATGCATCACAACTTAACAGAGTAATATTATTCGTGTTGGCAATCGCAATACATAATTTACCCGAAGGCATAGCTGCAGGTGTAAGCTTTGGCACAGGTAATATTGCTGATGCAATAACTGTTTCAGGTGGTATTGCACTTCAAAATATCCCTGAAGGTATGGTGATTATCGCACCAATGCTTAATGCCGGTGTGCCAAAACGCAGAGCCTTTTTAATTGCTCTCGCAACGGGTCTTGTTGAAGTTGTCGGCACAATGATAGGCTATTTCGTTGTTTCAATTTCTGTTGCCATTTTACCTTTTGCATTGGCTTTTGCCGGTGGCACAATGCTCTATGTAATAAGTGACGAAATGATTCCCGAAACCCATTCTCATGGCTATGAAAAGGGTGCAACATTCTCACTTCTTATAGGCTTTTGCGTAATGCTCACTATGGATGTTTTACTTGGTTGATATTTTAATAAAAGGACTTGCAAAATTTTAACACCTTCCGCATATAGTGTCGGGAGGTGTTTTTTATGTTACTTGCATTATTACAAAGTGTATCAACCAATATTCTTTATTTTATGCTCCATCTTTCAACGAATAGTTCATTCCCAGAGCCTTTGTCGGCAAAAGAAGAAAGAGAAGCATTTGAAAAATTTCATCGTGATGGTGATATCAATGCGAGAAATAAACTTGTTAATCACAATATGCGATTAGTGGCTCACATTATCAAAAAATATTATGCTAACTATTCCGACCAAGAAGATATTATCTCAATAGGTACAATAGGACTAATCAAAGCTATTAATACTTTTGATTATACTCGTGGTCCAAGACTTGCAACCTATGCATCCCGTTGTATTGAAAATGAGATTTTTATGCATTTCAGAGTGAAGAAAAAAAGTGCAGTTGAAGTATCAATGGATGAACCAATCGATACCGATAGTGAAGGTAATCCCTTGACCTTTAGCGATATAATCTATTGTGACGAAACTGTATTTGATGACGTTGATTTGAAAATGAAATCCGAAAAGCTTTATGAATATCTCGAGAACATAAAAGACGAAAGAAATAAAGAAATAATTATAATGCGCTATGGACTCTATGATACCGACCCAATGACGCAACGAGAAATTGCCCAAAAACTAGGCATCTCTCGTTCTTATGTCTCTCGAATCGAAAAGAAAACACTAGATGAACTACGTGCTCTTTTTGGTATCGACGAAGACGATGATTAACCTATGTTTTTAGCGTATCTGTATTGAAAACTCACATCATTTTTGCTATAATAATACCATATTTTTATATGAGGTATTATTTATGAGCAAAGTGTTAGAAAAAATGCAAGAGAGATTAGGCTATTGGGGCCCATATTCAAAAAAATATAGTGGCATTTCAAGAATTGTTGACCACAAAACAGAGGGTGGCGTGAGATTTGACTGCGTTGTCAGTCCTGCAATCGAAAATGCAGATTCACGTGTGCCAAATGTTACTGTGCCCGTTGGTGTTCACCCTTGGGAAGCAAAGTCTGACTACTCATTCTATTCATATCGTTATGACCTTGAATGGAAAGACAAGGTCTATGCGGATGTGTCTTTCACAAAACTCGATAGTGATAGTGTATTAGTGCGCACAGAGTTCGTAAATAATACTGAAATTATGCAGATTTGTCTTTTGAACCTTTTCTCTGCAATCGAATATCCAAATGTATTCACAACAACACCAGTTTTACCTGAAAAGAATATTTTTATAAAAGCACTTGATTATAAATCATACGATTATAATACTGTTCGTCCTTGGGACAAGCAGGTTATTGATGCTATGAAAAAAGGTGAGTTCTTTGATGATGGATTCACTTATCATAAAGGACTTGGCGACAGAGATAATAATCGTTATATCTTGCCAAAATATTCAAAACTTGGTGAGGAAGCAGGGGATAAAATCACTTATGATTTAGGTGATATTTCTATTTTCTCAAATCCAACTCTTCATATTCGTTACAGAACAACTGACAATAAAGATAGTATCTGGACATTGAATGGACAAGAAATCACATTTAAATCAGCAGAAAATTTTGACATTTTATCAATTCCTTTTAACCTTTCAAGCGTAATTCTCACTTCTTGTGGCACAGGTGGAATTGAATTAGATTTCCTTGCAGTAACAGAAGCGAATGAAATAGTTTCAATTGAAAGCAAAAAACACAATTTTTATCCACAAATCGAAACTAATGACGATAATGGCAAACTCGTTTCTTACAAATATGATGGTGTTGATGGTAAATTCTATGTAAAAACATTTAACCCATCAACCCGTTGCCGTGATTTTAATACTGGTTGTCTTGAAGATAGCCCAACTGCTCGAATTTCACAACCTGACGAAAGCTTTCAAAATATGCTTGAAACATTCTCAGGGTCATTCTCAGAAAAGCATAGCGACGAAGGCTTTTATCATAACACAGTAGTTCACACTCTTTATGTTGAACCTAGAACAACTCATGTTGAATATGCAGTTTTGTCTTTCGGTGAAACAGAGTATAAAACTGTTGATGAATATGAAAAAATCTACGAAAAAGCATATAATTCACTTGAAAAATTCGATTTGAATATTGCCGGCAAAACATATGAATTCTCAAACAGAATTCTTCGTGCTACTGTTTTTCAAAACACAGTTTATCCACTTTACAGAAATGGTGAATATATCGTTCATCATACACCTGGCAAGCGTTGGGATTCATTCTATACTTGGGATTCAGGTTTTATCGGACTTGATATGATTGAATTTGCACCAAGTATCGCCGATTATATTCTCGAAACATATTTGAGTGATAATGACCAATGGGCATTCCTTTTGCACGGCTCACCAGTGCCAGTACACATTTATCAATATCTCGAAATGCTCAAAAAAGCAAATGATAAAACAGAATTACTCGCATATTATGACAGAGTGAAAATGTTCTATGATTTTCTTGCTGGCAAAATCAACGGCTCAACTACTACAAAATTCAATAGTGGACTCACAACAACTTTTGATTATTTCTATAATTGCAGTGGTATGGATGACTTGCCACCACAAAAGACTATGTATGCCGAGAACAAGCAAAAATGGATGACACCTTGTATTTCATCATCACAGGTAATCCGTTGCGCAAAGATTCTTTATATGGTAGCAGATTTGCTCAAAAAAGAAGATGACAAAGCAACATATCTTGAAGATATTGAAAGAGTCTCAAATGCTTTGCAGAATTATTCTTGGGACGAAGAATGTGGCTATTTCTCTTATGTAATTCACGACGAAAATGGTGATGCAAAAGAGCAATACAGAACTGCTGATGGTGAAAATTTAAACAAAACAATGGATGGTATTTATCCAATTATCGCAGGTGCTGTTACAAAAGAGCAGAAAGACCGAATTCTCTCTCACTTGAAGAGTGATGACAAAATGTTCAGTCCTGTTGGTATAAGTGCAGTTGATAAAACAGCGTCATATTATATCACCAATGGTTATTGGAATGGTAACGTGTGGCTTTCACATCAATGGTTTGTATGGAAAACTATGCTCGACTTGGGTGAAACCGACTTTGCATTTAAAATTGCAAAAACTGCTCTTGATGCATGGAAAAGAGAAGTTGAATATTCATATTACACATTTGAAATGTTCAATATTACATCAGGTCGTGGCGGTTGGTTCCATAATTTCGGTGGACTTTCAACACCAATTAATATCTGGACTAATGCATACTTCAAACCAAAAACACTTTCAACAGGTCTTGATGCAATGGTTATGAATAGTCAATTCAACGAAGATGCAACTGAAATGGAATGTGCACTCAAATACTATGGCAATAACGAAAAATATTCAGTAATTGCAGTAATGAGTGATAGCTTTGATTACTTAGTTACCGTAAACGGCGAAAATACAGATTTCTGCATCCGTGACAACGGAATTGTTGAAATCACATTAAATGGTAATATTAAAAACGCAGAAATAAAGATTTCAAAGATTTAACTTGTATAATCTTCAATGATTTTTTGCAATTCAGATGTGCTTTCAGTGCGAATTCCGTTTTTTAATAATTCTCTGTCGTGCTGTGGCAAAACGGAAACATAAGAGTCATAAACGTCAAATGGCACTGTGTCAGAATTTTTAAAGACTGCAATTTTTCCTTGATATTCTGTGATTGTGTAATAGTCAATAGGGGGTATATATGGATTTTCTCTGATATATTCGTTCATATCCCTATTGAGCAAAAAATAAAGAAAACATATAATAATAACGCACAAAATGAAGAATAAGAATATTTTTCGGTTTCTTTGAAGCATAATATAGTCATCCTTTTATGGTGGAAAAATTATCTTATTTGTATTTTTAGCAAAATTATTACAAATTATTAAAATTTAATTATTTTCTAAAAAACACTAAACATTTTAAGGTTTTTGTGCTATACTTGTTTGTGTATATAAAAACTGCACCTATTTATAGCAGTTTTGGAGGATAAATATGAGAAAAAAGACCTCAAACAAAAAAAGAAAGATGTCCCCAAAAGTTAAGAAATTGTTGAAAATCCTTGCTCCAATCGTGTTCACAGGGGTGCTTGTGTGCGTGATTTTAGGTGCTTATCTGGTTTTCGATGTTATTGGTCGTGTAAATGGTGAAAGAATCATGGACCTTGATTTCTATAAACAGAATCAGGACCAAACAACAATCATTTATGCTGACGACGAAGAGGGCAATCCAATAGAGCTTGTTAAGCTTCACGGTGAAAAGAATCGTGTTTGGGTTGATATGGAAAATATGTCAGAATGGATGCCGAAAGCCTTTCAGGCTCTTGAAGACGAGCGTTTTCGTGAGCATAAGGGCGTTGACTGGTTTAGCTCAACTTTTGGTATTTTAAGGTCAGTTATTCAAGATGGTGACATTCGTGGCGGCTCAACAATCACAATGCAGCTCATTAAAAACCTGACCGGTGAAAACGGCAGAAGCATCAATAGAAAATATAATGAAATGATTTCAGCGTTGAATTTAGAGAAGAATTACGAAAAAGATGATATTATTGAGGCATATCTCAACACAATCTATCTTAGCCATAACTGCTATGGTGTGCAGACTGCCGCTGAAACATATTTTGGTAAAGATATTTCAGAACTAAATATCGCAGAGTGTGCATCTATTGCAGCAATTACACAAAAGCCTGCAGAATACGACCCATTGTGGCAACCTGAAAACAACAAAAGACGACAGGAAACATGCCTTAGAAAAATGTATGAGCAGAAGATGATTACAAAAGAAGAATATGATGAAGCAGTTGCTTTTGAACTCATCTTTACAAATAGTGAAAATTATGTTGCAAAAGATAATGGTAAAAATGAAGTTACAACAAAAGGTGAAATTTATAGCTATTATGTTGACTATGTAATTGATTCTGTTATCAAAGACCTTAAAGCAGCGGGCTATTCACATTATGAAGCAACAAAAATGATGTATTCAGGTGGTCTTCGCATTTATTCAGCGGTTGATACCAAAATTCAGAATATCGTTGAAGATGTTTACGAAAATCGTACCAACTTCCCAAGTGAAAGAGCATCATCAACAAAAGATTTAGCTCAGTCTGCAATGACAATTATGGATTATAGCGGACGAGTTGTGGCAATCGTTGGTGGTGCAGGTGAAAAGACAGAAAATCGTTCAAATAACAGGGCAGTTTCTGCGGTTCGTCAACCTGGTTCGTCAATCAAACCACTCAGTATTTATACCGCTGCAATCGAAGAAGATTATGCAACATGGTCTTCAAAAATCAAGAACTATGGTATTACTTGGAAAGGCAAACGTTGGCCTGATAACTATGGTGGTAACCCAGGTGACCCAAATAGCTATGTAACAACTCAATATGCACTTTCAATTTCATATAACACAGTTCCTGCTCAGCTTCTTATGATGATGGGCTTCAAGACAAGTTATAGCTATCTTACGGAAAAATTCCACATTTCAACAATGAACGATAAAATAGATAGCACAGCACCATCAACACTTGCTACTGGTGGTTCAAATGGTGGTTGCACAACACTTGAAATGGCTGCTGCTTTTGCAGCGTTCGGCAATGGTGGTAAATATTATGAGCCATATTGCTATACAAAGGTTACAGATAGCACAGGTCAGAATATTCTTCTTCAAAAGAGCCCTGAAGGTGAACAGATTATGTCACCTGAAACTGCTTATGTAATGAATCAAATGCTCAGAACTGTTATGCAAGGTCCGGTCGGTACTGGTCGTGCTTATAATGTTAAAGGATTTACATCTTTTGCAAAATCTGGTACAACAACAAATAACTATGACAGATGGATGGTAGCAGGTACACCTTATTACATCAGTGCTGTTTGGTTTGGTTATGACCAGAATAAACAAGTTAATGTTAGCAGTAACCCTGCGGGTATGATTTATAAAACTGTTATGGATAGAGTTCATAAGAACCTTGCATCTAAGAACTTTGAAAAATATACAGATAAGGTAACACAGCGTTCTTATTGTACAGTTTCAGGTTTGCTTGCGGGTGATGGTTGTTCTTCAACTGCATCAGGTTGGTACAAAACCTCAAACCTTCCTGCTAAATGTGCAGGTTGTGTTGACCCAGGTGGAAATGGCGTAACAACACTTCCAGAAGAAAACACAAGTGTAGTTACACCTGTAACACCAGAAAACCCAACTGAGACAACAACAAAAGCACCAGTTGAAACTACAACACAGGCACCTGTGTCACCAGAAACACCAGTAGTTGAAAATGCAGCATAAAATAGAACAAAAACGTATTTAGTTCTAACGGAAGAATTAGAGGTAACTGATATATGATTATAATGTCAGTGGATTATGGCGATGTGAGAACAGGAATTGCAGTTTGCGATAAAATGCAAATTTTAGCTTCACCCGTATGTGTAATCACCGAAAAAAACAGAGATGTTCTTGTTGAGAAAATCGCAGAATTAGCAAAAGAGAGAAATGTCGAGCGCATTTGCGTAGGGCTACCACAGAATATGGATGGAAGTTATGGTTTTCGCAGTGATGCTTGCCGTGAACTTGGCAAAATGCTCGAAGAAAAAACAGGTTTAACTGTTGTTTTTCAGAATGAAAGATTAACAACAGTTTCAGCTCATAATATTCTCAATGCAGTTGATGTTCGAGGCAAAAAACGCAAAGCAGTTGTTGACGCTGTTTCTGCGGTGCTCATTCTCGAAGATTATATGAGAACAGTCTAAAAAGTGACAAAATAAATGCTTGATACCGTGTAAAATGGTATCAAGCTTTTTTTGTGTGGTGATTTAATTGATTGTATATGTTGATGTGCTCATTGTAATCAATATTCTTGTGAATTATTTTATGCTTTTAGCAGTAAAAACAATTTCAAGAATGGATACCACACGATTTAGGATTTTGCTCGGCTCAATAGTGGGTGGATTATCGTCATTACTACTATTTTTAGATGATTTAGGCATCATAATGACACTTTTAAAGGTGCTTTCAGCGGTGCTAATGTCAATCATAACATTTGGAATAAAACCCATCAAAAAACTAATAAGAGCAACTTTTTGGCTGTTTGCAATATGCTTTATCTTTGGTGGAACAATGTTCGCGATTTATATGTTCACCGAGATTGATATTATGCTTTATAATAACGGAATTGTGTATTTTGATATTGATATTACATTCCTTGTGATATGTTCTGTAATTGCTTATGTGGTTATTACTTTTATCTCAAAATTGACTGATAAAAAAGCACCAAAATCAAAAGAATATTACATAAAAATTCAAACAGACAAAAAGACGATTTCTTGCCATAGTTTAATGGATACGGGCAATAATCTTCGTGAGCCTTTTTCAAATTATCCCGTAATAATGATGGATAAAACGATGTTTTGTGACTTGTTTGACGAAAATGATAAAATGCGACTTATTCCCGTGACAACGGTTAGTGGTGAAACACTTTTAAAAGCATACAGACCAATATTTATTGAAATAGGTGACTACAAAACCGATAAAGTGTATATAGCCGAAAGCCTTGCACCATTAGACGAATATAAAATAATTTTGAATATAAATCTTGAAGGAGAAATACATAATGACTAAATTAAAACTGTTTTTACAAAAATTATATCTTCGTTTTTTAAAGCGAGGGGTTTACTATATTAATGGTCCAATGTCTTTGCCAGAGCCACTTTCAAAAGAAGAAGAGCAACTTTTGAGTGAGCAACTTACAAATGGTGACGATAAAGCCCGCGAAAAGCTTATAGTACATAATTTAAGATTAGTTGTATATATAGCGAAAAAGTTTGAAAGTTCAGGAGTTAATATTGAAGACTTGATTTCAATAGGTACAATAGGTCTTATTAAAGCTGTCAATACATTTTCTCCCGAAAAAAATATAAAACTTGCAACCTATGCGTCCCGTTGTATTGAAAATGAGATTTTGATGTATCTTCGCAAAATTGCATCACAAAAAATGGAAATTTCTCTTGATGAGCCACTTAATACCGATTGGGACGGCAACGAGTTAATGTTAGCTGATGTTTTGGGCAGTGAAGGGGATGAAATAAGTCGTGAAATTGAAGAAGACGATGAAAAAAGAATGGTTATGGAAATCATTAAAACATTGCCTGAAAGAGAAAGAATAATTATTGATATGAGGTTTGGTTTGGGTGATAAAGAAGAATTAACTCAAAAAGAAGTTGCCGATAAATTAGGCATTTCACAGAGCTATATTTCAAGACTCGAAAAAAGAATAATCAAGCGTATTGGTGATAAGTTAAAAGCTATGTCAAAATAGTAAAAAATATTTAAAATATTTTTAAAAAACTATGTTAAAAACTAAACAAATGTGATATAATGTACAAGATAATGAATAAAATGTCGATTTATGATGTTTTAAAGAAAAAGAAGGGTGTATTTATGACTTATGATGTAGCAATTGTAGGTGCCGGTGTTGTCGGTGGTTTAATTGCTCGTGAACTTAGTCGCTATGAGCTTAATGTTGCTTTGCTCGAAAAATGCAATGACGTTGCAATGGGCACAACAAAGGCGAACAGTGCAATCGTTCACGGTGGTTTTGACGCTCATAACGGCTCTCTCAAAGCTGAACTTAATGTTAAAGGTACTGCAATGATGCCTGAACTCTGCAAGAAACTTTCTGTTCCTTTTAAGAAGAACGGTTCAGTTGTTGTGGCTTTTTCTGACAGTGAAATGGACCACGTTAAAGAACTCTATGAACGTGGTGTTAAAAATGGCGTTCCAGAACTTTCAGTAATTGACCAAGCAGAACTTCGCAGAATTGAACCAAATATTAGCGAAAAGGCAGTTGGTGCACTTCTTTGCGAAAGTGCAGGTATTGTTTGTCCTTATGAACTTACAATCGCAGCGGTTGAAAACGCAGTTACAAATGGTGTTGAATTCATCAGAAATTGTGATGTTAAAGCAATCAATGAAAATGCAGATGGTTATGTTCTTGACACAACAGCAGGCGAAATCAATGCAAAATATATTATCAACGCAGCAGGTAATTTCTCAGATGACCTTGCTCGTATGGTAGGCGACGATTCAATCGAGCTTATTCCAAGAAAAGGTGAATATTATCTTCTTGATAAATCAGTTGGTAATTTAGCTGTACATACAATTTTCCAATGTCCAAATGAAATGGGTAAAGGTATTCTTGTAACTCCAACAGTTGATGGTAACCTTCTTATTGGTCCAACTGCTATAAATCAAGATAGCAAAGAAGATACAGACACAACTCCTGCAGGTCTTATCGAAATCGTTGAAAAAGCGCTTAAATCAGTGCCAATCGTTTCAGCAAGAAATGCTATTACATCATTTGCAGGCGTTCGTGCTCATCCAGTTAACGATGATTTTATCATTGCTTGGTGTGATAAGAGTGCAAACTTCTTGAATGTTGCAGGTATCGAATCTCCAGGCCTTTCATCTGCTCCTGCAATCGCAACTTATGTTCGTGATATCCTTGCAGAAAAAGTAGAACTCAAAGAAAAAGCTTCTTATACAGATGAAAGAGAAGAACCTGTTCGTTTCCGTCATATGAGTGATGATGAAAGAGCAGAACTTATTAAGAAGAATCCAGTGTACGGCAGAATCGTTTGCCGTTGCGAAACAATAACAGAAGGCGAAATCATCGACGCAATCAAATCTCCTGCAGGTGCTCGTGATGTTGACGGCGTTAAGAGACGTACCCGTGCTGGTATGGGACGTTGTCAAGGTGGTTTCTGTGGAAGTAAAGTAGTTGAAATCCTTGCTCGTGAACTTGGTGTAGATATGAACGAAATCACAAAGTTCGGCGGAGAGTCAAAGATTATTTACGAAAGAACAAAGTGAGGTGCTGAAAATGTTGAATTTTGATTTAGCCGTTGTTGGCGGCGGTCCTGCTGGTATGGCAGCAGCGCTTAAAGCAAGAGAAAACGGTGTTGAAAAAATTATAGTTCTTGAACGTGCTGAAACTCTCGGTGGTATTCTTGAACAGTGCATTCATACAGGTTTCGGTCTTCACTATTTTGGCGAAGAACTTTCAGGACCTGAATATGCAGGCAGATTTATGAAACTTCTCGCAGATACAGATATCGTTGTTAAAACAGACACAATGGTACTTGATGTTGCAGAAGATAACACAGTTACAGCAGTTAATAAAAAAGACGGACTTCTTAAAATCAATGCAAAAGCAGTTGTTCTTGCAATGGGTTGTCGTGAAAGACCAAGAGGAGCACTCAATATCGCAGGTTGCCGTACATCAGGTATTATGACTGCGGGTACTGCTCAGAAATATGTTAATATTGATGGCTATATGCCAGGCCATGAAGTTGTAATTCTCGGCTCAGGTGATATCGGTCTTATTATGGCTCGTCGTATGACTCTTGAAGGTGCAAAGGTTAAGATGGTTTGCGAACTTATGCCATATTCAGGCGGTTTGACACGTAATATTGTTCAATGTCTTGATGACTTTGATATTCCTCTTAAACTTTCAACTACAGTTATTGCAACTCATGGTAAAGACAGACTTGAGGGTGTTACAATCGCAAAGGTTGACGACAAACTTCAACCAATTCCAGGCACAGAAGAATATGTTCCTTGCGATACATTGATGCTTTCAGTTGGTCTTATTCCTGAAAATGAACTTTCAAAGAATGCAGGACTTGAGCTTGACAGAATCACAAATGGTCCACGTGTTGACGAATATCGCGAAACAGAGCAAAAAGGCGTGTTTGCTTGTGGTAACGTTCTTCAGGTGCATGACCTTGTTGACTATGTTACAGAAGAAAGCCAGATTGCAGGTCTTGGTGCTGCTAAGTTTATTAAAGGCGAAAAAGTTACAGGTGACTGTGTTTATACAGAAGGTATCAACGGTGTTCGTTACATCGTTCCACAGAGAATTAACTGTGCAACAGATACTGACGTTAAACTCTATTTCCGTGTAGGTGCAGTTTATAATAAGGCTAAAATTATTGTTGAATGTAATGGTGAAGAAATTCTTTCAAAGAAAAAGGTTAAACTTTGCCCAGGTGAAATGGAATATGTTACACTTAAACAGTCTGTAATCAGTTCGTTGCCTGCAGATTCAAAAATTATCGTTAGAGTGGAGGCGTAATAATATGGAAAAAAGAGAACTTGTATGCGTTGCATGTCCTTTAGGTTGTCCAATTACTGTTACACTTGACGATAATGGTGCAGTTACAGATGTTAAAGGTAATACTTGCAAACGTGGTGAAGCTTATGCTCATACAGAATGCACAAACCCAACAAGAATGCTCACAACAACTGTTAAGGTTGAGGGTGGCAATGCTTATGTTGTGCCTGTTAAATCAGCAAACCCAATTCCAAAGGGTATGATGATGGAATGCATGGAAGTTATAAATAAAGCGTCTATCAAAGCTCCTGTTAATATCGGTGATGTTGTTATTGAAAACATTCTCGGTACAGGCGTTGATATTGTTGCGACAAATTATGCAGAATAAAAAAAGTTATGAGATAGCGGCGGAAGTAATTCCGTCGCTTCGTCAGTTAGAATGGCAAAAATTAGAAATGTACGCCTTCTGTCATTTTGGTACAAACACATTCACAGGTCGTGAATGGGGAGATGGCACAGCATCACCAAGCGTATTTAATCCTAAAAAACTCGATGCTCGGCAATGGGCAAGAGAAATTAAAAACGCAGGTATGAAAGCCATTATTCTCACTTGCAAGCATCACGATGGTTTCTGTCTTTGGCCAAGTGAATACACAGATTATAGCGTGAAAAACAGTCCTTATAAAAACGGAAATGGCGATGTAGTGCGAGAAGTATCCGACGCTTGCCGTGAATATGGGCTTAAATTCGGTGTGTACTTATCTCCTTGGGATAGACACGAAAAAAACTATGGTACAGGTGAAGAATATAATAAATATTTTAGAAATCAACTTACAGAACTTGCAACAAAGTATGGCGACATTTTCTGTTTCTGGTTTGATGGTGCTTGTGGTGAGGGCAAAAACGGTAAAAAGCAAGTGTATGACTGGAATTCATATTTCAGTATAATCAGAGAATTACAACCAAATGCAGTAATCAATATCTGTGGTCCGGATGTCCGTTGGTGTGGCAATGAAGCGGGCAAATCAAGAGAATCCGAATGGAGTGTAGTCCCTGCATTTATTGGTAATCAGGATTATACTGCCGAGCATTCCCAACAAGTAGATACACCAGAATTCGCTAAAAATGTTGATGCGAAAACTCAGGATTTAGGTAGCCGAAAAGCCATTGATGGATGCAAAGATTTTATCTGGTATCCTGCAGAAGTTGATGTTTCAATCCGTCCGGGTTGGTTTTATCACAGACGAGAAGACTTCAAGGTGAAATCTCTCAAAAAACTTATGAAGATTTATTGGGGTAGTGTTGGTGGCAATTCTTCGTTGCTTCTCAATATTCCACCCAATAAAAACGGACTATTAGCTAAAGCCGATGTCCGTGCACTTCGAAAATTTGGTGACGAATTGCAAAAAGAATTCCCCAAAAATCTTTTGATAGATTGTATCGCATCTGTATCATCACAAATTGATGATGAACACAATGCTAATAACATCTTAAATGAAAATGGCTATTGGCAATGTGGAGTCGAGGACACACAACCCGAAATCAGAATAGACTTTAATTCGCCTGTAATTGCCGATAAAATCGTTTTAAAAGAGAATATAGCAACAGGACAACAGATAGAAAACTTTGATGTCTATGGAGATTGTGGCAAGGGTTATGAGAAACTCTGCTCATCAACTATAATCGGAGCAAAACGGATTTGCCGTTTCAAAAAACAAAAACTCAACTCATTGAAAATTGTTATTACTTCATATCGTGTGAAAGCAACTCTCAATAAAGTTGAATTATATTGTAAAAAGTAAAAAAATAAGCCGACTCATTTGAGTCGGCTTTAATATTTATCGTGATTGATTTTTATGCATTAGCAACTTCGCTTGATGCGTCTTCATTCATTTTTTCAAGTCTTTCGCGACGCTTAACTTCAAGGTCTTTGAGCATTTGCTCTTTGAATTTACCGTCAACATTGAAGAATAAAAGAGTTACACCATAAAGGAAACGAGCGATTGCAGGGAGTAAACAGAAAACAGCCCAGAAACCAAGAAGTGTATTGTAGTTTGATTCAGGGATAATGTTACCGAATTCGTCTTTTCTTGCAACATAACCAACTAATGAAATAACAACACCTGAAAGAAGGTTTGTAATTGAGTTAGCAGCCTTGCCAAAATAGTTCTGAACTGTCTGAACAAGAGCTTCGTTTCTCATGCCTGTTTTCCATTCGCTATAGTCATAAACGTCACCCTGAAGAACAGCACCTGCAACGTTTAAAAGCTGGTTAGGAAGACCGCAAACTGTAAGACAGAATGTAAGCACTGCAAGGTTGATTATCGCATTGTGACCTTCCCAGTCAACAAGGAAACCTTTACCATTGTTACCACAAATACCAATAAGGAATGTACCTGCATAAGCAAAACCTGCAAAGATGCCAGATGCAACAGCAACCTTTTTAGCGCCAAACTTACGGATAAGTTTTGGAGCAAGTGGAACCATAATATAGTTAGGAATACCTGTGAAGATACCTGCGATTGAACCATGAGCAACGTTCTTTGAGTTGTGCATCCAGTAGAAACTTTCACTTGCAACACCAACTGATTTGAAACCAGCAAAGAAACCTGAGAGAACAAGAACAAACATTGGTCTGTTTTTGAAAACATTCTTGAATGATTCAATAACGCCAACTTCCTGCATCTGTTCACGAGAAGCAAGCGGAACTCTTTCTCTCATAGCAGAGAAACCAAAGAATGCTGTAAATGCGGCAATTACTGTAATTATAACAGCAAATCCTGTATAAATATCCTGCATACCGATAGGATGCTTCCAGTTAACAGTTTTCTGTGGAAGGAAACCAACGAACATTGATGCAATAGATGGAAGGAATACACCAAAAAGGTCAGCAAACTTTGATGTAGCAATAAGATTGTCACGTTCGTTGTTGTTCGGAGTAATATTATAAAGCATAATATTCCAAGCACCGAAATATGACATACCAAGGTTATAAACAAATATAGCAATAATAGTCCAGATAACTTTTTGCCACTCATGCACAAGGAAAGACGGAGTGGTAAAGAGCATTATCATTGCTACTGCCCAGAATGGTGTAGGAATAACAAGCCATGGACGAAGTCTTCCCCAACGAGTACGGGTTCTGTCAATAATCAAACCTGAAATTGAGTCGTCAACCGCGTCATAGATTGTTTCAATGAACATAATGATACCATATGTACTACCTGACATTCCAAGAAAGCTAATTGCAAAGAACTGACGGAATGCGTTAACATATTGGCTTAAGTTTTTCTGACCGAAAGATGTTAAAAGAAAACCTGCAATTTCTTTTGGACGCAAATAACGTCTGTCAAGAGCAGAAGCCTGTTCAACATTTGATTCAACAGTGCTTGTTTCAACTTCTTCGGCAACAGTGGTTGTAGTTGTGTTTTCCACTTTTCAATCACGCCTTTTTTAAAAAATAAAATTGTTTTAAATATACCAAATTAATATACCATAAAATTTCCAAATAATCAACCAAAAAACGAGTAGTTTTTGAAATTATTTCAAGTTCTGATAAAAAGCGACAGCAAGTTTGTCACAACGCTCGTTTTCGGGGTGCCCCGCATGGCCTTTTACCCACTCGAATTCATATTCGTGTTGAGAGAGAAGAGTTAACAGTCTATCCCAAAGGTCAGGGTTTAATGCAGGCTTTTTGTCTGCCTTGCGCCAGTTGTTCTTTTTCCAACCTTCAGCCCAGCCCTTCGTAATTCCGTTAACTACATAGGAAGAATCAGAATAAATTTTAACTCTGCATTTTCTGTTGAGCGCTTCAAGACCATTGATAACAGCTAACAGCTCCATTCTGTTATTTGTGGTTTCAATTTCACCACCTGAAAGCTCTTTTTCAATGCCGTTACAACGAAGAATTGCACCCCAACCACCGGGGCCGGGATTACCCGAGCAAGCGCCATCAGTAAAAAGTTCAACAAAAGTCAAATTTTCCATAAATACCTCGTATAAAACTTCAAAATAATAACTAAAATAATTTTAGCATACTTTTTTGATTTTAACAATATAAAAAAGAAATAAGGCATTTATAGTTTCTTGACAATGATTTGAAAAAATAGTAATATATAATGACAATATATTGAGTTATTATGTCCATTTGTGAATATATTTAATTATAAACATCATTTTGCAATGCCTTTTGCAAATTACATAGTTTCAAAAACAGAATAATAAAAGGAGGAAAATATGGCGAAAAATAAAGAAAAACAAGCACAGACAAACGAAACTAAAAATAGTGCCAAGAGTAAAAACTCTAATCGTGGCAAACAAAGCGCCAATAAAAAAGTAACACAAAATAAAAAGACTAAGAATACATTAAACTCAAAAACAAAGAAACAAACAACTCAAAAGAAGAAAAACACACCAAAGCGTGAAGAAATAAATGTCAAAATTGCATTTTTAGGTGGACTCAACGAAGTGGGCAAGAATATGACACTCTATGAATGTCAGGGCGATATGATTCTTGTTGACTGTGGTCTTGCATTCCCTGAGCCTGATATGTTGGGTGTTGACCTTGTTATTCCTGATTTCACTTATGTCGAAGATAATGCAAATAAAATTAAAGGTATATTCATAACTCACGGTCACGAAGACCATATCGGTGGGTTGGCATACCTTTTGCAAAGAGTAAATATTCCGGTTTATGGCACAAAGCTCACAATCGGTCTTATTGAAAACAAATTAAAAGAGCATAAAATTCTTGAAAAAGTTAAGCTTAATGTAATCAAGCCAAAAGATAAGGTTAAGCTTGGTTGCTTTGAAGTCGAAGCAATCCATGTTAATCACTCAATTCCTGATGCTTTAGCTCTTGCAATTACAAGTCCTGCGGGTCTTATTTTGCAAACAGGTGACTTTAAGATTGACACAACACCAATTGATGGCGATGTTATTGACCTTGCCCGTATTGCAAGACTTGGTGAGAAAGGTGTGCTTGCACTTCTTTCAGACTCAACTAATGCTCAAAGACCGGGTTATACTGCAAGTGAGCGCACAGTGGGTGAGTCTTTTGACCGACTTTTCCAAAAAGCAGACGGCAAACGCCTTATCGTTGCAACCTTTGCGTCAAATATTCACAGAGTACAGCAAATTATTGATGCTGCAAAGTCAGTTGGCAGAAAGGTAGCGCTTTCAGGACGAAGCCTTGAAAATGTTGTTGAAACAGCATCAAAGCTCGGTTATCTCAATGTACCTGAGGGAATTCTTGTAAGCATTGATATGGTTTCTCGTTATCCTCATGATAAACTTGTTATTATAACAACAGGCAGTCAGGGTGAACCAATGTCAGCTCTTTATCGAATGGCATTTTCAGAGCATAGACGCGTTGAAATCGGAACAGGGGACTATGTAATCATTTCTGCAACACCAATTCCGGGCAATGAAAAAACTGTTGGTAAAGTTGTTGACGAGCTTTTAAAACGTGGTGCAGAAGTTGTTTATGAAAAAATGTATGATGTTCACGTTTCAGGTCACGCATGTCAAGAAGAATTAAAACTCATAATGAGTCTTGCAAAGCCTAAATTCTTTATTCCTGTTCACGGTGAACAAAAGCATTTGAGAAGCCATGCACAGTTAGCAGAGAGCATGGGCATTGCAGCGGACAATATCTTTATTGGTGACAATGGTTGTCAGGTACAGCTTTCAAAACGCAAAATGTCAGTTGTAGAAGATGTTCCGGCAGGCAAGGTTTTTGTTGATGGCTATGGCGTTGGTGATGTTGGTAATGCAGTTATCAAAGAGCGTAAACGACTTGCAGAAGACGGTCTTATGATAATCAGCGCAGTAATAGAAAAAGAAACAGGAATGCTTATTTCAGGTCCTGAAATCGTGTCCCGTGGATTTGTCTATGTCCGTGATTCAGAACAACTCATTGCAGAAGCAAAGTTGGTGGCACAAATTGTAATCGACGAGTGCATTTATGACGGACGCATTGAATGGAGCACAATAAGAAATAGAATGAGAGACGACATTTCACGTCTTCTCTATGATAGAACAAAGAGAAGCCCAATGGTACTTCCTTTAATAACTACGGTGTAAAATTTATGAAAAAGACAGGCAACAAAAACAATTTAAAAGAAATAATTGTTACAAACCCCATAGCAACATCGGCAGTGTTAGTCAGTGTTGTTATGTGTGTTGCCATGTTCTTTTACAACTATAAACTTGCAATAGCAGAACTGTTGCTTATAGCAATATTTTTAATTGTTGCATTTTGGATGAAGGGCGTTGAGTTCAGAAAACTTCGCGGAGTTGTTAATGCTCTTGAGCGAGAAATTTCGGTTAATGATAGTGAACTTCGCAGTTTCCCGTTACCTGTATTGCTTTTTGACAGCACAGAAAAAATTGTCTGGTATAACACACTTTTCCGCAATCAGTTTATCACCGACCATAAAATTGAAAAGATTAATATCCGTCAGTTCACATCGGGACAAGGCCTTGATGTAATTCGTGAAAATATGTATATCGAATGTGAATATGGTGACAAAAAATACACCGTATTCTCAGGTAATACAGAATATAAAAACGAAGTTGTTTATGCCTTGTATTTTGTTGAAGATACAGAACTGAAAAATTACAGAACATCTTATAACGAATCAAGACCAGTAGTGCTGTTTGTGAGCTTAGATGGAATTGAAGAATCACTTCGTGAATTCAGAGAAAGTCAGCAAGCAGAAATTCTTGGTGGCGTTGAAACAATTATTGAAAACTGGTTTGCAAAATATAATTGCATTTCAAGAAAAGTAAATCACGGCAGAATAATTGCTTTGTGTGAAACAAAAAGTCTTGATGCAATGAAAGAAGATAAATTCTCAATTTTGTCACTTGTTCGTTCTTATACATATAACGACAAGGTTATGGGAATTACTCTTTCAATCGGCGCAGGGTCAGGCGAAAACTTCTTTGAATGTGAAAACACCGCTCGTCAGGCACTTGATATGGCAATGGGGCGTGGTGGCGACCAAGTTGCAATTAAGCTCAATAAGAATGATTTTGAATTCTTTGGTGGTGTGGCAAAGGGCGTTCAAAAGCGCACAAAAGTCAGAACAAGAATTGTGGCATCAGCTATTGGTGAAATAATCAAATCAAGCTCTAATGTGCTCATTATGGGGCATCGCTTTGCTGACCTTGACTCTTTAGGCTCGGCAGTGGGCGTAGCGATGATTAGTAATGCACTTGATAAAGACGCAAGAATTGTAATGTCTTCAAAAACAACTCTTGCAATGCCACTTGCAAAGCATCTAGAAAATGCAGGTATGAGTGAGTTGATAATTGAACCACAGGATGTTGACGATTATCTTAAAAAAAGCACATTACTTATAATTGTTGATACTCATAGAAAGAGCTTTTTGGAATATCCTGAACTCTTTGATTTGGCAAATAAAGTTGTTGTTATTGACCATCATAGAAAAACAGTTGACCATATAAATAAAGCCGTGATTTTCTATCACGAGCCAAATGCGTCATCTGCATCAGAAATGGTGACAGAGCTTATTGAATATATCCCTGTTGATGTCAAAATTCCTCAAGTATGTGCAGAGGCATTAATGTCAGGTATTACACTCGATACAAAGAATTTTGTTATGAAAACAGGTGTGCGTACATTTGAAGCGGCGGCATATCTTCGCTCTTTGGGTGCAGATACTGTTGCGGTTAAGCAACTTTTCTCTAATAGTATGAAAATTCAGAAAGATAAGAGTGAAGTTGTAAAAAATGCAGCAATGTATAATAATTGTGCAATCGGTGTTGTTGATTTTGAGTCTGATGATATCAGAATAGTGGCAAGTCAGGCCGCTGATGAACTTTTGAACATTGATGATGTTGATGCATCGTTTGTTGTATTTAAAACAGATAATGTTATGAATATATCGGCTCGTTCTTATGGCGAACTCAATGTTCAACTTGTTATGGAAGAATTGGGTGGTGGCGGTCATCAAACAATGGCTGCAGCTCAGTTAAACGATGAAACATTTGAAAGCACATTGAATTGCTTAAAGCAAGCAATAGATAAAGTTAATGAGATACAGAAATGAGGTAATATAAATGGAAGTAATTTTAAAAGCAGACGTTAAGGGCTTAGGTAAAAAAGGAGAAAAGGTGAAAGCATCAGATGGCTATGCAAGAAATTTCCTCTTCCCAAAAGGACTTGCTGTAGAAGCAAATGCACAGAGCCTTACAGAGCTTAGAAACCGTGAACAGTCTAATCAACATAAAATTGATATGGAAATTGCAGCAGCAAACGATTCAAAATCAAAGTTGCAGGGCAAAATTATCAAAATTACTGCAAAAGCAGGTAATAACGGCAGAATTTTCGGTTCAGTAACAGCAAAAGAAGTTGCAGCTGAAATTGATAAACAATTCTCAGTTAAAGTTGATAAGAGAAAAATCACAATGGATGATATTAAAAACTTCGGTTCATATAAAATCCAGGTTAAACTTTATACAAATATTGTAGCTGAAATGACAGTAATGGTTGGAGAATAATCTCAACATATTGTCTTATTGGAGTGAAGGAAAATGGAAAGCAATTTTTTGCCAACTGAAAATATGAATTTGCCATATAGTCTTGAAGCAGAACAAGCGGTATTGGGTGCACTGCTCAAAGACCCTTTGTGCTTGCCAACTGTTTCAGATATGCTAAGAAGAGAACATCTCTATCTTCCACAGCATAAGGCTATTTATGACGCAATTCTTAATATTGATACAATGGGTGGAACTATCGACCCTCTTGTTGTTCTTGAAGAACTTAAAAAACAGGGCGTATATGACGATATCGGCGGTAAAACATATCTTATGAAAATTGCCGAAGCAGTTCCATCAACTAGAAATGTTGAGTCATACATAAAAATCATTATAGATAAATTCTATTCTCGCACATTGATTCTCACAGCTCGTGAAATCCTTGATGAAGCAAATGACGGAACAGAATCACCTGACACTTTGCTTGATATGGCAGAACAGAAGATTTATGATATCCGTCGTGGCAAGAGTACATCAGGACCCGCAAAAGTCAGTGATGTAATTATGTCAGATGTTGTTGTGCGTCTTCGCAAACTTGCATCTGCTGACCAAAAAGAAAAAGAGCAATATATGGGAATCCCAACAGGCTTTTCATATCTTGACAGAGTTCTTTCAGGTGGTTTTCACCGTTCAGACTTGATTCTTATCGGTGCTCGTCCTGGTATGGGTAAGACAAGCTTTGCTTTGAATGTTGCAAGAAATATGGCAGTTAAAGGAAGAAAAACAGTATTCTTCTCATTAGAAATGTCAAATGAGCAGTTGGCTCAGCGTATCATTTCAACTGAAGCAAGAATTGTTAGTAATAAATTCAGAACAGGTGAAATTTCTGATTCGGATTGGGAAAAAATAGGAATGGCATTAGACCATCTTGTTGATGCTGAGTTGTATTTCGATGATACTGCAAATATCACAGTTCCTGAAATGAAAGCAAGAATTCGCCGAATGAAAGATGTTGAATGTGTCGTAATTGACTATCTTCAGTTGATGTCTGACCCACGATATAAAGATAACCGTGTTCAAGAAATTTCAAAAATCACTCGTGATTTGAAACTTATGGCGAAAGACCTTAATATTCCTGTTATTACTTGTTCACAGCTTTCTCGTAATACAGCAAAAACATCTGACCATAGACCACAGCTTACAGACCTTCGTGAATCAGGTTCAATCGAGCAAGATGCCGACATCGTTTTGATGCTTCATCGTGAAAGTTATTATCAAAATGATAAGAATGAAGAAAACGAAAGCGATGTAAACAGAGCAGAAGTAATTGTTGCAAAGAATAGACACGGCTCAACTGAAACTGTTGATGTTGCTTGGAATCCTGAGTTTACAATGTTCTCAACACTTGAAAGGATTAAAGATGACAGATAAAGTTATTAAAACAATAACAGAGCATCAGTTGATTGTTCCTGACAGTGTTGTAGCAGTCGGCTTTTCAGGTGGTGCAGATTCTGTAACGCTTTTGCATATCCTTGCAAATAATCGTGAAAAATTAAATATAAAAGAAATTAAAGCAATTCATATTCATCATGGCATACGTGGCGAAGAAGCAGACCGTGACTTGCAATTTTCAAATGATTTCTGTGAAAAGTTAAATGTTGAATTTATCTCGTTTTATGAGAATATCCCTGAAATTGCAAAATCAACAGGAGAGAGCATTGAAGAATGTGCAAGACGAATTCGTTATGAATGTTTTGAAAAGGTGAATTGTGATGTAGTCGCAACTGCACATAATCTCAATGATAATATTGAAACATTTCTTTTGAATTTAGCACGCGGTGCGTCTTTGTCAGGGCTTTGTGGAATTCCATATAAGAGAGATAAATATATTCGACCTTTGCTTGATATTACAAGAGCAGATATTGAAGAATATGCATCACAAAACAACCTTCAATATGTAACTGATAGCACAAATCTGTGTGATGATTATACTCGCAACAAATTAAGACATAATGTGTTGCCACAACTTTTTTCAATCAATCCGTCTTTTGATAAAGCATTTTCAAAATGTGTTGAAAATATAAACTTGTCAAACGATTATATAATTAGTGAAGCTAATAAACTTTTAGAAAAATTAGATTGTGGCGAATATTTTGATTGTAAAGTTTTCGAAAATTCTCACGATGCCTTGAAATACCAAGTGATTTCATTGATTTTAAAACAGAAAAAAGCACAAAATATTAGTCGTGAGCATATAATTGCCGTCAATAATATTATCGAAAATGGTGGAAGCGTTGATGTTGGGAATGGCGTTACTGTTACAGTTGAAAGAAAAAAACTGTATTTTGGAAAACCCAGTGTGACCGAATACTTCGAAATACCTTTTCAAAATGATGCAGAAAAACTCTCAACACCTATGGGTGACTACGAGATTTTAAAAACAGATAAAGATTTACAAAAACTTAACAAACAGGATATGGACAATCTTATAGATTGTGATAAAATATTCGGTGAAATTTGTTGTCGCAATCGTCGTGATGGTGATTCATTTGTGCCAAGGAACAGAAAATGCACAAAAACACTTAAACGACTATTTAATGACGAAAAAATTTCATTAAGCAAACGCTCTGAAATGCTGATTTTATCAGATGAAAAAGGAATTGTCTGGACAGAATTATTTGGCGTTGCAGACCGCTACAAAATAACAAAGGATACAAAAAAATATATTGAAATAAAAAAGGTGGGGAATTAAAGTGCTTAACGATATCGATAGAGTGCTTTTGTCAGAAGAAGATTTACAAAATATTGTACATAAACTGGGTGCACAAATCAGTGAAGACTATAAAGACAAGAAACTTGTGCTTGTTAGTGTGCTTAAAGGCTCAGTTTTGTTTATGGCAGATTTGATGCGTGCTATAACAATACCATGTACAATCGATTTTATGTCAGTTTCAAGCTATGGCTCAGGTGTTAAAACATCTGGCGTAGTTAAAATTATAAAAGACCTTGATACAGACGTTGTCAACGGTGCAGATTTGCTTATTGTTGAAGATATTCTTGATAGTGGTGTAACACTTGAATATCTCATGAAAGTTCTTTCTGCAAGAAATCCAAATAGCATTAAAATCTGTACTTTGCTTGACAAACCTGAAAGAAGAAAAGCAAATGTTAAAGCAGATTATGCAGGTGCTCAAATTCCTGACGCTTTCGTTGTTGGATATGGTCTTGATTATGATGAAAAATACAGAAATTTACCATTTGTAGGTGCATTAAAACCTGCGGTATATGAATAAACAGGAGTGAAAACTAATTTGAAAAAAATTAACTGGAAAGTTATTATTCCATATCTTTTAATTCCTGCAATGTTTATGGGCTTTCTCTATATGTATATGGATAGAGGTGCTCAGACAGAGTTGCAATATTATGAGATAGTTGAACTTTTTGACCAAGGAAAAGTCACAAAAGGAGAACTCAACCTTACAAGTGGATTAATGACATATAAACTTGAAGGCGACGATAAAGAGTATAAATATACTGTTCCAAATGTGAATATTTTCGTTAATGATGTTCATGACCTTGTTCGTCAACATAATATTGATAATCCTGATAATCAAATTGAATGGAACTATAAAGCAGGTTCATCAAATTCTTGGTTGCTCAGTATGTTGCCATCCATCGGTGTGCTCGTGTTGCTCGGCGTTGTTATGGCTATTATGTTCAAAAAGATGAATAGCTCAATAACAAACGAAAATAACCGTGCAATGAATTTCGGCAAAGCTCGTGTAAAGCGTGCAGACGACGAAACAAGAAAAGTTACTTTTAAAGACGTTGCGGGTGCTGACGAAGAAAAAGAAGAACTTACAGAACTTGTTGAATTCTTGAAAAATCCTCTTGAATTCTCAAAACTCGGTGCAAGAATCCCTAAGGGTGTCCTTCTTGTAGGCCCTCCAGGTACAGGTAAAACTTTACTTGCTCGTGCAGTTGCAGGCGAAGCAAATGCACCATTCTTCTCAATCTCAGGTTCTGACTTTGTTGAAATGTATGTTGGTGTTGGTGCATCTCGTGTGCGCGACCTTTTCAAAGAAGCAAAGAAGAGTCAACCATCAATTATTTTCATTGACGAAATTGACGCTGTTGGTCGTCATCGTGGAGCCGGTATGGGTGGCGGACACGACGAGCGTGAACAAACACTTAACCAGTTGCTTGTTGAGATGGATGGTTTTGGTGCAAATGATGGTGTAATCGTTATTGCAGCAACTAACCGTCCTGATATTCTTGACCCAGCACTTCTTCGCCCAGGTCGTTTCGACCGTCAGGTAACAGTTGGCTATCCTGATGTTAAGGGTAGAGAAGAAATTCTTCAGGTACATGCAAAGAATAAGCCATTAGCACCTGATGTTGACTTGCATCAGATTGCTGCAACAACAGTTGGATTCACAGGTGCAGACCTTGAAAATCTTCTCAATGAAGCAGCACTTCTTGCAGCAAAGCGCAAGCTTATGGCTATCACAATGGCTGAAATTGAAGAAGCAACCATGAAGGTTGTTGTTGGTGCTGAAAAGAAATCAAGAAAGATTACAGAAAAAGATAAGAAGATTACTGCATATCACGAAGCAGGTCACGCAGTTTCATCTTATTATCTTGAAAATAAAGACCCTGTTACTCATATTTCAATCGTACCTCGTGGTATGGCAGGTGGATTTACACTTTATACACCTGATAAAGATGAAATGCATATGATGAAATCTCGTATGCTTGACGATATCGTATCACTTCTTGGTGGTCGTGTAGCAGAAAAAATTATCTTTAACGATATTTCAACAGGTGCATCAAACGATATTCAGCGCGCAAGTGAAATTGCTCGTAAAATGATTACAAAATATGGTATGAGTGAAAAGTTGGGACCAATCGCATTTGGTACAGGTAACGATGAAGTCTTTCTTGGTAAAGATTATAACCATATGAAGAATTATTCTGAAAATGTTGCAGCTGTAATTGACGAAGAAGTTAATAAGATTATCACAGACGCTTATAAGAGAACAGAACAAATTCTCACAGAGCATGTTGATAAACTCCACTTGCTTGCAGAAACTCTTGTTAAACTTGAAAAAGTTAATGAAGAACAGTTTTTATCTTTGATGGAGAACGGCGCACTTCCTGAAGAAAAAGAAGTAAAAGAGCCTGAAACTATTGAAGAAATTACAGAAACAGTTGAAGTAGCAACTGAAACAGAAGAAACAAACGAATAAAATTTATAACATATTGTCCATGATTTTGCCATATATTTTATTGGTGATTTTATGGACAATAATTTTTATGAATATAACCGCGAAACAAGACAACGAAACTCACAAAACAGAGAAAAAGAAACGGGCATAATGACAAGAATAATCGTAGTTCAGTTGGTGCTGTCATTATGTGTGACAGGAATACTCTTTGCAGTTTGCAGAAAAGATAGTCCACTGTCACAAAACATTAAAACTTTTTATAATACAATCTGTGAAAAGGATATGAGTGTTGCAGAAATATTGGGTGTATTCAAAAAGGTTGCAAAAACAACATTTGCACCATCCGTGCAAGAAGAAGCGACAGGAGAAACAAATAACGACACAACGGGAGAAAAGGCGGACTTTTCTCCCGTTTGTTTAACTGTCAATTTTATAAATCCCATAGAAAATATTAATATATCATCTAATTTTGGCTATCGTGTCAGTCCCATAACAAATAAATACTCACTTCATACAGGTCTTGACATAGCGTCACCTGAAAAGTCTCCGATTTATGCCGTATATGATGGCATTATAGAAAAAGCAGATTATAATAATGTGCGTGGATATTATGTGATAATAAGGCATAGCAATAGCCTTAAAACCACTTATAATCATTGTAACAAGTTGTTGGTAGAAGAAAATGAAAAGGTGAAAAAAGGGGATGTAATTGCACTTGTGGGTGCAACTGGATATTCTACGGGCAATCATTTGCATTATGAAGTGTTACTTAACGATAAATATATAAATCCTATCTGGGTATTGCAAAATGAAGTTTAAATTATTTGACATTGATTTTGAAATAACTTTTTTGTTTACCGCACTAGTTGCTTTTGTTATAGCGATGAACTCACCATTCAATGTCATAATAACGATTATGTCTTCATTATTTCACGAAACGGGGCATCTTATTATGATGTGTTCTTTGAACAATCATCCCCAATGCGTCCGATTTGAAATAACCGGGATGAATATCAAAAGACAACCCAGCATAAAAATCAGCACAAAAAATGAAATCTTTATAGCACTTGGCGGACCACTTGCAAATGCCATTATTTTGTTTGTATCTTGCGTAGTACTTTGCATTGTTCAAAGTGAAAAGATATTCACCATAGCCTGTGTAAATTTAATACTTATGACATTTAATTTGCTTCCTGTCAAAAAACTCGATGGGGGAATGGCACTGTATTTTTTATTATCAAAAAAATTGAATACCGACATTTGCTCAAAAGTTTTAAAAACCACATCAACCATATTTATAATGCTGATTTATATCTGGGGTATTTATGTTTTTGTTTTGACAAATTACAATATAAGCGCATTAATTATTGCAATTTTCCTTACTCTTTCAATGTTCTCCGATAATGAATATTGAAATAAAAACAAATTTGTTGTAAAATATGTTGAATAATGTTTTGCGAGGTCAATTATGGTAAAAAAAGAAGTTGAAAAATTACTCAAAAAAGTTCAGAAACCTGCACGATATACAGGTGGAGAGCTTAATAGTGTAGTTAAAGATAAAAACAATGTAAAACTTAGATATGCTTTTTGTTTTCCTGATAATTACGAAATCGGTATGTCCCACCTTGGCATGAAGATTCTTTATAGCCTTGTGAATGACCGTGATGATGCTTGGTGTGAACGTGTTTTTGCACCTTGGGAAGATATGGAAACACTTATGCGTGAAAATAGTGTTAAACTCTATGCGCTTGAAAGTGGAGATAGTCTTGACCAGTTTGACTTGGTTGGATTTACATTACAATATGAATTAAGTTATACCAATGTACTCAATATGCTTGAGCTTGGTGGAATTCCTGTACTCAAAAAAGACAGAACTAACCTTACACCAATCGTTATTGCGGGTGGACCTTGTGTCTGCAACCCTGAACCAATGGTAGATTTCATTGATATCTTCTTGCCTGGTGAAGGTGAAGAAGTGACAAACAACCTTATTGATTTGCTTATTGAGCATAAAGAAAAAGGTTCAACAAGACTCGAATTTTTGCGTGAAGCAGCAAAAATTGAAGGTGTATATGTGCCTGAATTCTATAATGTAAATTATAATGAAGACGGCACAATCAAATCAGTTGAAAACATTGAAACTGCATCACCGAAAGTGAAAAAGAGAATTATTTCTGACCTTGATAAAGCACATTATCCAAAAGATTTTGTAGTGCCACTTATTGATGTTGTTCAGGATAGAACAGTTGGCGAAGTTTTCCGTGGTTGCATCCGTGGTTGTCGCTTCTGTCAAGCTGGGTTTATTTATAGACCAATTCGTGAAAAATCACCTGAAACCATCAATGAACAATGCAGAAGAATAAGTGATGCAACAGGCTATGACGAGATTTCACTTTGTTCACTTTCAACAAGTGACTATACAAATATCGAAAAACTTATTCCAATGCTTTTTGATTGGGCGTTGAAAGAAAATATCAATGTTTCACTTCCATCACTTCGTGTGGATAATTTCTCTGACGAACTTATGGAAGAACTTAAAAAAGTTCGTCGTAGTGGTCTTACATTTGCTCCAGAAGCAGGCACACAAAGACTTCGTGACGCTATCAATAAAAATGTAACCGAAGAAGAAGTTTTAAGAACAGCACTTAAAGCCTTTGATGGTGGTTGGACAAGTGTTAAACTTTACTTTATGATGGGACTTCCAACAGAAACTCTTGATGACATCAAGGGCATCTGTGACCTAGCTCAAAAGGTTGTTGATACTTTCTATCGCAATCCTAATAAACCAAAAGGTAAGGGTGTTCAGGTTAGTGTCAGCTGTGCATCATTTGTTCCAAAACCATTTACACCTTTCCAATGGGAGCCACAAGATACTGCCGATATGCTTATTGAAAAGCAAAAGGTATTGCTTTCAAGCACAACAAGCAAAAAAATCTCAATCAGTTATCATCAGTCCGATACATCTGTGCTTGAGGGTGTTTTGGCTCGTGGTGACAGAAGACTTGGTGAAGTAATTTATAGGGCTTGGCAAAAAGGTTGTAAATTCGATAGTTGGGATGAATTCTTTGATTTCTCTAAATGGCGCGAAGCATTTAACGAATGTGAACTTACAACTGAGTTCTATGCTAACCGTCGCAGAGATTATGATGAGATTCTTCCTTGGGATATTATGGATTACGGTATCCGTAAAGATTTCCTTGTTGAAGAAAATAAAAAGGCACACGAGAGTGTAACAACACCTCATTGCAGAATTAAATGTTCAGCTTGTGGTGCAAATAAACTGAATGGGGGTAAATGTGATGCCAGAAGTTAAAAAATGGGCTATGGAAGTGCGAATGTCCTTCCAAAAAACAGGTATGGCAAAGTTTATCTCTCACCTTGATACAGTTCGTTGCATAACTCGTGCAATGAAGCGCGCAAATGTACCTGTGTGGTTTACTGAAGGGTTTAACCCTCACGCGTTCTTAACTTTCGCAATGCCACTTTCTTTAGGCTTTGAAAGCCTTTGCGAAACGGTTGACTTTCGTCTTATGGAAGAAGTCGATTTAACAGAGCTTGCAGAGAGACTGAACAATGCGTTGCCTGTTGATATAACTGTAAAAGAAATCTATGTTTATGAAACTTCTCCTAACGATATCCGTTGGGCTGAATATAAAATAATCTTTAATAATCCTGATAATTTGCTTTTGGAACAAGCCGAAAACATTCTTTCAGCAGACGAAATTATGGTTCTCAAAAAAGCAAAACAAGGTAGAAAAAAGGTTGATAAAGAAGTTAATATAAAAGAACATATTAAGTCATTTGAATTAACAGAAGACAATGGTAAACTCGTTTTAAATACTGTACTTTCATCAGGTGCAAGCATCAATATAAATCCCATGCTTTTAATTGGTGCGTTAGTTAAAGATACTGAAACTGACGAGCAAGATGTTGATGTCATTAAAGTTCAATCTTATACAGAAAACATGGAAGAGTTTAAATAATGGCAACTTTGTTAGTAATTATTATTTTTGCAACTTATATAGGTCTTGGAATACCTGATTCTTTATTCGGTACTGCTTGGCCTGCAATTTATACTGAATTTGATTTGCCTATCTCTTATTCAAATTTTGTTACAGGGATTATGTATATAGGCACAATTGTTTCAAGTCTTTTAAGTGCAAGACTCACTAAAAAGCTTGGAACACCATTGGTCGTGGCTTTCAGTACAGCTTTAACAGCCATTGCAATTCTTGGTTTTTCATTTTCAGATAATATATTTATGATGTGCCTTTGCACAATACCATTAGGTCTTGGCGCAGGTGGAATCGACAATGTGCTTAATACTTATGTTGCACTGAATTATAAGGCTACCCATGTGAATTTCTTACACTGTTCTTATGGAGTAGGCGTAACACTAAGCCCATTTTTAATGTCCTTAGCACTTAAAAATAGCAATAATTGGCAGGGTGGATATAGAACAATGTTCTTTTTCCAACTAGCCCTAACAATTATGTGCTTTTTATCCTTACCAAATTGGAAAAAAGTTAAAGAACAAAAAGCACAAGAAGACGAAACACGAGTTGTGTCTATTCCTGAGCTTTTAAAAATTCCAATAGCTCGTGCAAGCCTTGTAATTTACTTTGGCTCTTGTGCAATTGAATCTGTTTGTCTTGCTTGGGGTAGTACATTTCTTGTTAATTCAAAGGGTTTAACACCTGAAAAGGGCGCAGAAATGATTACATTCTATTTTATAGGAATGACTTTAGGAAGATTTTTGTCAGGTGTGCTTGTAAATAAATTCTCACCTAAAGAGATTATTGTAGTAGGGGAGTCAATAAACCTAATCGCTATAATTCTCACATTTGCAGGAAATCCAAGTATCGCTGGTATAGGCTTGTTTCTTATAGGTCTTGGAAACGGACCAATATTCCCGAACATGACTCACTTAACGCCAATACATATGGGACGCGATATCTCACAATCGTTTATAGGGCTTCAAGGCGCAATTTCATATATGAGCATTTTGCTGTCACCAATTACTTTTGGATTACTTGCTCAATATATTTCAACAGATGTTTTTAGTTTATTCCAGATTATTGCCTTGATAGTCACAATGATTGCAACAGTTACAATGCTGAGATATTCAAAGAAAATATACTAAAAACTTTTTCAAAAAAACTCTTGCATTTTCACTTGACTTGTGATATTATATTTGAGCATTTGCGGTAGTCCGCAGAAAAATAACTATTATCTCGGGTGGTCCTCTGCTGAACTTCGGTATGAACACTTGAAAAATTTTTATCGGAGGTTAGTTATGGACGCATTAAAAGTAATCGCTGAGGGTATGATTAAAGAAGAAAACCCAGCAATCAGAGTCGGTGACGTTGTTAAAGTACACGTTAAGATTCGTGAAGGCGAAAGAGAAAGAATTCAGGTATTCGAAGGAACAATCATTGCTCGCAAGGGCGCTGGCGTTTCTGAAACATTCACAGTTCGTCGTGTATCATACGGCGTTGGTGTTGAAAGAGTATTCCCTGTAAATTCACCAAACGTAGCAAAGGTAGAAACAGTTAGACGCGGTAAGGTTCGCAGAAGCAAACTCTACTATCTTCGTGACAGAGTTGGTAAGGCTGCTAAAGTTAAAGAGCAGATATAATCTAATCGTCAAAACAAGGCAGAGGTTACCCTCTGCTTTTTGTTTATGATTTGTAACCACTTCTTAAATCTTGGTTACTTTGTTTCTACTGATATTGGTTGTAGGGGCGATTCACGAATCGCCCGAAAAAATATAGAAAAGAGAATAAACTATGGACTGGACCGAAATTAAAATTAATATTGATGCAGAAAATATCGACCGTGCAGCCGACATTGCAAGTATGGCCGTGCCTTATGGCATTTATATTGAAGATTACAGAACACTTGAACAAGAAGCTTGGGAAATTGCAAATATCGATTTAATCGATGAAGACTTGCTTGCAAAAGACAGAACAAAAGGCTGTGTTCATATTTATATTTCACCAGAAGAGAATTATATGGAAGCAATTTCATTCTTGACTGAGAGATATAATAGTGAAAATATTTCTCACACAATTGAACATGCAGTTTGCAAAAACGAAGACTGGGAGAATAACTGGAAAGAATATTTCAAACCAATGAAAATTGGTGAAAAACTTCTTATTCGTCCACTCTGGATTGATGACTATGACGCAGAAGATAGAGCAGTGTTAAGCATTGAACCTGGGCTTGCATTTGGTAGTGGTGGACATCACACAACTCGTCTTTGCCTTGAAACACTTGAAAAGCATGTAAAAACAGGTGATAGCGTCCTTGACTGTGGTTGCGGAAGCGGTATTTTGTCAGTTGCATCTCTTTTGATGGGAGCCGATAACGCAACAGGTGTTGACATTGATAAACTTGCAGTTAAGACAGCTATTGAAAATGGTAAGGTAAATGGTTTCCAGGCACCAAAATACAACATTCTCAATGGTAACCTTGTTGATAAAGTAACAGGCACATTTGATGTTGTTGTCGCAAACATTGTTGCTGATATTATCATCCTTTTCTCATCACAGGTTGGTGAATTTTTAAAGGATGATGGTGTTTTTATCACATCAGGTATCATTGAACCTCGTGAAGCAGAAGTAACAAATGCATTCCTTGAAAACGGTTTTGAAATTATTGAACGCTATGAATCAAGTGGATGGCTCTGCTTTGTTTGTAAAAAGAAATAATGTTAATGGGACAAAATTTTTGTCCCATTTTTTATTAAAAACTATTGACAAATTTTGTAAAATAATATATATTTATATAAGGTTAGCAGGTGCTAACTTTATATATTGCTAAATTGTTAGCAAACGCTAACAATATGCTAACAAACATAAGAACAACAAGTTGACCATAAAATTAAGAGAAGGAGAGTGTGCAATGAAAACATTGAGAGATGTCAAAATCGGCAACAAAGCAAAAGTTATCAAAGTGCACGGTGAAGGTGCAATCAGACGACGCATTATGGATATGGGTATCACAAAAGGTGTCGAGTTATATGTGAGAAAAGTGGCACCTTTGGGTGACCCTCTTGAAATATATGTGAGAGGATATGAACTCTCTTTAAGAAAAGCAGATGCAGAAATGATTGAGGTTGAAGATATAAAATGAGTATTAAAATCGCACTTGCGGGTAATCCAAACTGTGGCAAAACAACACTATTTAACGCACTTACAGGTTCAAACCAGTTTGTTGGTAACTGGCCGGGTGTTACAGTTGAGAAAAAAGAAGGCAAACTTAAAAATTATGATGATGTTATAATCGTTGACTTGCCAGGTGTCTATTCATTATCACCATATACACTTGAAGAAGTTGTCGCGAGAAAGTTTCTTGTTGATGAGCGTCCTGATGCAATCATAAATCTTGTTGACGGAACAAATCTTGAAAGAAACCTTTATCTTACAACACAGCTTACAGAACTTGGAATTCCCGTTGTTGTTGCAATCAATATGATGGATGTTGTAACAAAACGTGGTGATAAAATTGATATTGACCTTTTATCAAAGAAAATTGGTTGCAGAGTTGTTGAGATTTCAGCACTTAAAGAAACAGGTATTGACGAAGTTGTTGAGATTGCAATTAATATTGCAAAAACTGAACACAGAGCACCAATACATAGATATAGTGGCGCAGTTGAACACGCACTTGCTCACATTGAAGAAGCAACAATTCATAATATGAATACACCTCAACAGCGTTGGTATGCAGTTAAAATCTTTGAACGCGACCAACAGGTGCTCTCAACTTTGAACATTGATAAACAAGTTCTTAGTCATATTGAAATGGATATAAAAATGACTGAAACAGAGCTTGATGATGACGCTGAAAGCATTATCATTAATGAGAGATATTTGTTTATTGAGTCAGTTGTTAAAGAATGTTTCAAGAAAAAAAGACGAAATAATGTAACAACATCTGACAAAATTGACAAAATCGTTACAAATAGATTCTTAGCATTACCAATTTTTGCTGTTGTAATGTTTTTAGTTTATTATGTGTCCGTTTCAACAGTCGGTACATGGGCAACAGACTGGGCAAATGATGGCGTATTTGGTGAAGGGTGGTCATTGTTCGGATTATTCGTTCCAAGTATTCCGCAACTTGTTGAAGCATTACTTAATACATTGAATTGCGCTGATTGGTTGCAGAGCTTGATTCTTGATGGAATTGTTTCAGGCGTTGGCGCAGTATTAGGCTTTGTACCACAAATGATAGTTCTTTTCATATTCCTTGCTTTTCTTGAAGCATGTGGTTATATGTCAAGAGTTGCGTTTATGATGGATAAACTTTTCAGAAAATTTGGACTTTCAGGTAAATCATTTATCCCAATGCTTATTGGCTCAGGTTGTAGTGTGCCGGGTATTATGGCATCTCGTACAATCGAGAACGAGCGTGACAGACGAATGACCATTATCACAACATCATTTATTCCTTGTAGCGCAAAGCTTCCTGTTATCGCTCTTATTGCAGGTAATCTTTTCGGTGATGCGTGGTGGGTAGCACCAAGTGCATATTTTATAGGCGTAGCAGCAGTTGTTATATCGGGAATAATGCTCAAAAAGACAAAACTTTTCTCAGGCGATGTAGCACCATTTGTGCTTGAATTACCACTTTACCATATGCCAACATTACAGAACATAATGAGAAGTATGTGGGAGAGAGTAAGTTCATTTATAAAAAAAGCAGGAACAGTTATTCTTGTTTCATCAATTATTATCTGGCTTGGCTCATCTTTTGGTATGATGAACGGAAAATTTGCTTTCAATCTTGAAATGCCACTCAGCAGTAGCGTTCTCGGTATGATTGGTAACACATTAAAAATCCTTTTTATCCCATTGGGATTTGGCACAGCTGAAACTGCAGTTGCAACAATTATGGGTCTTATTGCTAAAGAAGAAATTGTGTCTGTTCTTGAAATTCTTAATTTTGATGGTTTAAACCAACTTTCAGGATATTCATTCCTTGTGTTTAATCTTCTCTGTGCGCCTTGCTTTGCTGCAGTTGGTGCAATTAAACGAGAAATGAATTCGCCAAAATGGACATTGTTTGCAATCGGATATCAGTGCACACTCGCATATGCATCATCACTTATGATTTATCAATTTGGTAATCTCTTTATGGGTACACCAAATACTATTGGTTTATTGTGTGCAATTCTTGTGCTGATAGCAATAGTATTTATGCTTATTAAACCCTTTAAAGAATACAAAAACAAAGGTTGATATTTATGCTTGAATTTTTAAGTGCAAATATAGGCACAATGATTGTTTTCGTTGTGTTAGCAATAATTGTCGGCACAATAATTTATAAAATGTATTGTGATAAAAAACAGGGCAAATCGTCTTGCGGTTGTAATTGTGCGAGTTGTCCCATGGCAAACGAATGCCACAAATAATTTAAAGGACTACGATTTAGTAGTCCTTTTTTGTTGAAATAAATATTGATTTGCAATATAATAAATGAAAAGGGGAGATTTTATGAAAAAACTGATTTCATTTTTACTTATATTTGCATTTGTTGTAACTTTATTCGGTTGTGCAAAAGATGAAACAAAAACACTTGACCAATATAACAATGTTAATCCAAAAGAAATGAGCATGTTAACAGTAAAAGACGGCTACATAGTTAATGCAAATGGTGAAAGAGTCATTCTAAAAGGTGTTAATTTAGGTAACTGGCTCTTATGGGAAACTTGGATGGGTTTTGTACCTGAATATACAGAAGATTGGGCGTATTTTGATTCACTTCAAGTTTTGCTCGACCGATTTGGCGAAGAAAAAACTGCTGAAATTGTAAAAACCTTTGAAGATAATTTTATTACTGAAAATGACATAGCACAAATTGAAAAACTTGGATTTAATTGTGTTCGTGTGCCATTCTGGTATCGTAATTTTATGACCGAAGACCTTAAATGGTTAGCAGAAAACAACGACGATAATAAAGGTTTCCAAAAACTCGACTGGCTAATTTCTATTTGCGAAAAATATGGTATTTATGTAATGCTTGATTTACATGGTGCACCCGGTGGACAAAGCAAAAATCATTGCACAGGCAAAGCAGGTAGAAACGAACTTTATGAAAATGAAGATATGCTGAATGCGACAATAGAACTTTGGACTACAATCGCAAATCGCTATAAAGATAACAAAACCGTGTGTGCCTATGACCTTTTAAATGAGCCACAAAATAATGGTGGCTATGATGGTGATTATAATTGGCCATCAGAAAGTGAAGATGCAGTTTCTCGAACAAATGAAGTCTATGACGCTCTCTATAAAGCAATCCGTGAAATTGACAAAAATCATATAATCTCATTTGAGGGTGTGTGGTCAACAACAGTTTTACCAAATCCAAATGATATGGGATATGAAAATATGCTTTATCAGTTGCATCTCTACGACAGCGAAAAAGGTATGATTCGTTATCGTGTTAAAGAATTGAAAACTGCTCGAAAGGATTGGGACGTTGCGGTAGTAGTTGGGGAGTATAACAACCACGAATGTGAAGAATATGCCCAAAAACAATATGCCAAAAATGATATCAGTCGAATCAAATGGACTTACAAAACATATAACGCGGGCGAAACTTGGGGAATTTTCAATAATAATGTTGAACGTATTGATATTAAGACAGCTTCATACGAAGAAATAATCACATTTATTACTCAAAACTCAAAAACAGAAACCTTTAATTTTAATGCAGAAGAAATGGCAATTCTTAGATAGAAATTATTGATTATTAATTATTTTAATGATATAATTTATAAGATATATACTCGCACAAGGAGTTGGAAAATTTGGATATTCAAACTGTTAAAAATACAATCATTAATGGCAATGCGGTTCTTGGTATTGAAATGGGTTCAACACGAATCAAAGCTGTTTTGATTGATGAAAAACATAATCCTATTGCAAGTGGCTCTCACGGATGGGAAAATCGTTTTGAAAATGGTGTCTGGACATATCATATGGATGATGTATGGACAGGTCTTCAGGATGCTTATAAAAATCTTAAAGCAGATGTAGAAGAAAAATATGGCGTAAAACTTACAAAGTTCAAGGCTATGGGCTTTTCTGCTATGATGCACGGTTATCTTCCGTTTGATAAAGATGGTAATCAGTTAGCTGAATTCAGAACATGGAGAAATACAATTACTGAACAGGCTGCAAGTGAGCTTACAGAACTTTTTAAATTCAATATTCCACAGCGTTGGAGTATTGCTCATCTCTATCAAGCAATTCTCAATGGTGAAGACCATCTTCCTAATATCGATTTCTTAACAACACTTGAAGGTTATGTTCATTGGATGCTCACAGGTGAAAAGGTAATCGGTATTGGTGAAGCAGCAGGTATGTTCCCAATTGATAGCACAAAGAATTGCTATGATGAAAAAATGGTTGAACAGTTCGATGAACTTGTAAAAGCAAAAGGTTATTCATTCAAACTCCTTGATATTCTTCCAAAGATTTTACTTGCGGGTGATAATGCAGGCATACTTACAAATGATGGCGCATTACTTCTTGACCCAACAGGTGAATTAGAAGCAGGATGTCCTCTTTGTCCACCTGAAGGTGATGCGGGCACAGGTATGGTTGCTACAAATAGTGTTGCTGCAAAAACAGGTAACATCTCAGCGGGTACATCAATTTTTGGTATGATAGTCCTTGATAAAGCACTTTCAGATGTTTATACAGAAATTGATATGGTTACAACACCAACAGGTAAGCCTGTTGCTATGGTGCATTGTAATACTTGTACATCTGATTTAGATGCTTATGTAAAACTCTTTGCTGAAGTTTTGACAAATAGTGGCGTTGAAGTTAATAAACCCGCATTATATGATATGCTTTATGCTGAGGCTCTTAAAGGTGATGCAGATTGTAATGGTATTATTAGCTTCAACTATTATTCAGGTGAGCCTGTAACAGATACTGCTGAAGGCAGACCATTACTCGTGAGAATGCCTGATACTAAATTCAGTCTTGCAAACTTTATGCGTTCCCAGCTTTATGGTACAATGGCAACACTTAGACTTGGTATGAATATTCTTTTTGATAAAGAAAATGTTCAGATTGAAAAGCTTTTAGGTCATGGCGGACTCTTCAAGACTCCTGTCGTTGGTCAAAAACTTATGGCAGGTGCACTTAATACTCCTGTTGCAGTTATGGAAACTGCAGGTGAAGGCGGTGCTTGGGGTATTGCACTTCTTGCAGCATATATGGCAAATAAAGAAAATGAGCCACTTGAAGATTATCTTGAAAATAAAGTCTTCGCAGAGTATAAAGCAAGTGTCATTGAGCCAGACAAAACAGATGTTGACGGCTTCAATGAATATATTAAGAGATATGAGTCAGCGGTTGCAGTGGAAAAATCTGCAATTGATGTTCTTAAATAAAAGGAGAAAATTATTATGAGTCTTAAAAATTATGAATTTTGGTTTGTAGTTGGTAGTCAGTTCCTTTATGGTCCTGAAGTTTTAGAAACAGTTGCAGCTCGTGCACAGGAAATGGTTGATGAACTCAATGCATCAGGCACTCTTCCTTGCAAAGTAGTTTACAAAGTAACTGCAAAAACAAATAAAGAAATCACAGATGTTGTAAGAGAAGCAAACTATGACAAAAAGTGTGCAGGTATTATTACTTGGTGTCATACTTTTAGCCCATCAAAAATGTGGATTAACGGCTTTGTGGATTTGCAGAAACCATATTGCCACCTTGCAACTCAGTACAATACAGAAATCCCTAACGACGAAATTGATATGGACTTTATGAACCTTAATCAGGCTGCTCACGGTGACCGTGAACACGGATTTATCGCAGCAAGACTTCGTATGCCTCGTAAGGTTATTGCAGGTCATTGGACAAAAGATTCAGTTCGTACTCGTCTTGGTGATTGGATGCGTTCAGCAGTTGGTGTTGTTGTAAGTAAAGAACTTAAGGTTATGCGTTTTGGTGACAATATGCGTGAAGTTGCAGTT
>JAZLBL010000015.1:0-73519 GCA_045613685.1 Candidatus Fimenecus sp.
CAGAAGAATCCTCTGTGAAATCATCGGTGACTTGGTGGAAGAAGGCAAGTATCCAAATGATACAGAATTCCTCTCAAAGGTAGTTGAGGATATTTCATTCAACAACTCAAAAAATTATTTTGGAATATAAAATTTCTTTGCATATTAAACAAACTCCCTACAAATTAATGTAGGGAGTTTTCATTTTGGTCTTTGCGTTTTGCATTTATATATTCATTCCACCATTTACGGCTAAATCTTGCCCTGTGATAAAATCTGCATCCTTTGATGCTAAAAATGCTACTGCACCTGATACATCTTCAGGTGTGCCGATACGATTTAATGGTGTTTCGCCTTTGAGCTCGTTCATTGTATCTTCATCAAAATGGCTTGTCATATCAGTTAAAATCACGCCCGGTGACACAGAATTTACTGTAATCCCCGAAAGTCCTACTTCTTTGGCAAGTGCCTTGGTCATACCAATAAGCCCTGCTTTTGCCGCTGAATAGTGGACTTCGCAAGAGCCACCAATTTCACCCCATATTGATGAAATGTTGATAATCTTGCCACTTTTACGGTTAATCATATACTTGAGCACGGCACGAGAGCAATAGAATGCACCACTTAAATTTGTTTCGAGCATTTTATGCCACATATCGTCTGTAATGTCAGTGAAAAGTGCTTGCTCGGCAATGCCTGCGTTATTCACAAGCACAGAAATCTCACCAAAATTCTTTTCAATATCTGTAACAACATCATTCACGGCACAACTGTCAGTAATATCAAGTTTATATGCTTTGCAGTTTTCACCTAATTCGTTTGCAAGACTTTGTGCCTTGTCTTCTGAATAATTATAAGTGAAAGCCACTTTGTATCCGTCTTTTATAAATCTTTTTACAATAGCAGAGCCGATTCCCTTTGCCCCACCTGTTACAAATGCAACTTTTGTCATATCACACGCCCCTTTCGGACTATGAAGATATTGTATCACACTTTATTGCAAATTGCATTAAAATACTTGAAAAAGTTTTTTGAGTATTCTATAATTATTTTTGCAATATAATACGCTTGCGTAGCACAGTTGGTAGTGCAGCTCATTCGTAATGAGCAGGTCGCGTGTTCGAGCCACGTCGCAAGCTCCAAAAAGTCCCCTGAGAATCTTTACTCAGGGGACTTTTTTATTCTGTAGTAGCTTCCGTTGTTGTGCTTGTATCTGTAAGGGTTGTTGTTTCGGTAACCGTAGTTTCCGTTGTTGTCTCTGTTGTAGTTTCAGTCGCAGTTGTTGTAGCTATTGTTGTTTCAGGTGCTTTATCCACAAGAATTATTGCCTGATTTCCCAAGAGATTCCATTTGTCGATAAAAGCTGAGTGTGAATATTTTTTCTCCCCATGATAAGGGTCAAGCATATACACATTATGTGAATCGTATCCCACCAAAACTGTAACATGAGTACCACGCGGATATTCAAAATAAGTTTCTGTTCCATCAGCATTTTTAATATACCAACTATTTACAAGTGTAGGAGTTCTCATTCCCCCAGTTGCCCAAACAATAACCGGTCTTCCTTCATCAAGGTGTTTAATCAATGTTTTAAAAGAACATTTTGTGATGTTTTTTGCAGTATGTTTATCACCTTTTCTTGCAATTACATTATTCAAAGATTTTGTAATTACAGGTGAAAACGCACCATAACCCGGAGTTTCACTTGTGTAAGTATAACGAGGGTCTCCTACAAATTTTTCATAAATGCTCGGTCCATACACCTTGCCGTTTTCTTCATATAAATTCTCACGAGGAATTGCCGCAACCATTTCATCAAGGGTTACATTATAACCATAATACTTCAAAAGCATTGTAGCTGAAGCCGCTTCGCAACCCGTTGGATAGTCAGGTATTTGCTTTACGAATGGCACATTTAATTTAACATATTTTGTAGCAACTGTTGCCGGCTTTGTAGTTGTTGTGCTTTTGGGTTTATATGGTTTTGTTACTGGCGCTGCTACTTTTTTAGTTGTAGTTTCTGTTGTAATTTCGGTTGTTATTTCAGTTGTACTCCCAGCAATAGTTGCTGTTTCTTCAGTTGTAGTTTCAGTTGTTGTGGTTGTTGTGCTTTCTGTAATATTCTGCTTATATTTTTCATAAGCAAACACACCCACAACAGAAATTACGGCAACCATAAAAATCGACACTGCCGAAATAATAATTGCTTTTTGTTTTTTAGTGAGGTTTTTAAGTTTTTCCATTTTTCATTACTAAAACCCCTACGAAAAATTCATAGGGGCTAATCCTTTTAAATATAATTCTAATTAGTCAACTTTAATTGTCCAACCGAATGTGTCTTCGAGTTTGCCGTATTGAATACCTGTGAGAGTATCATAAAGTTTCTGTGTGAGTCCACCGATTTCAAAGTTGTTAACTGTTACAACTTCTTGCTCATACATAAGTGAGCCAACTGGTGAAATAACAGCTGCAGTACCTGTACCGAATACTTCTTCAAGTGTTCCGTTTCTGCCTGCATCCATAACTGTGTCGATTGCAAGTTTGCCTTCGTTTACCTTGTAGCCCCAAGATTTAAGAAGCTCAATACAACTCATTCTTGTGATACCAGGAAGAACTGTGCCTGTTGTTGCTGCTGTATAGATTTCGCCATCCATCTTGAACATAATGTTCATAGCGCCAACTTCTTCAACATATTTTCTTTCAACACCGTCAAGCCAGAGAACTTGTGAATAACCAAGTTTGTGTGCCTTTTCGCCTGCTGCGATTGATGCTGCATAGTTACCGCCGCACTTGATATATCCTGTTCCGCCTGGAGTTGCACGAACATATTCGTCTTCAACATAAATCTTAACAGGGTTAAGACCTTCTGCATAATAAGCACCTGATGGTGAGCAAATTACGATAAACTGATATTTAGCTGATGCTTTAACGCCAAGAACTGCTTCTGTTGCGATTGTGAATGGTCTGATATAAAGGCTTGTGTCAGGCTCTGCTGGAACCCAATCTTTATCAACTGAAACAAGAGCTTTAACTGCATCAACAAAATCTTCAACAGGAATCTGTGGAATGCAAAGTCTGTCATGTGTTGACTGCATTCTTTCTGCGTTCTTGTCAGGACGGAAAAGCTGAACGCTACCATCTGCGCAACGATATGCTTTAAGACCTTCAAAGCATTCCTGAGCATAGTGGAACACAAGTGCTGATGGGTCTAACACAAGTGGTTGATAAGGAACGATTCTTGCATCGTGCCAACCCTGACCTGCATCATAATCCATAATAAACATATGGTCTGTGAAAATGTGACCAAAGCCAAGATTTTTCCAATCAGGTTTTGCTTTTGGTGTTGTTGTTTTTTCGATTCTGATTTCCATTTAGAACATCTCCAATATATGAATTAAATAATTATTTACCACGATAATTTGGAACAAGGCGTTTGAGATAATCACGAACTTCTTCTGGTTTTAAAGCATCAATCGCTTTGATATCTTTTTCAAGCTGTTCGTCATCAATTTCAAGTGGCTTTGTAACAAAAATCTTGTCGTTGCCTGTTTTTCTTCTTTCATCAAGTTCTTCTTCAAGTGAAAGTTCTTCATAAAGTTTTTCACCTGGACGAAGACCTGTGAACTGAATATCAATATCTTTATATGGTTCAAAACCTGAAAGACGGATAAGATTTTCTGCAAGTGAAACAATTTTAACGGGTTCACCCATATCAAGCACGAAAATCTCGCCACCCTTTGCAAGACCACCCGCTTGAACAACAAGCTGACTTGCTTCAGGAATTGTCATAAAATATCTTGTTATATCAGGGTGTGTAACTGTGATTGGTCCACCCTGTTCAAGTTGCTCTTTAAAGATTGGAATAACGCTACCGTTTGAGCCAAGAACATTACCGAAACGAACTGCTGCGAATTTTGTGCCCTTTGAAATCTTGCTGAAATGCTGAACAACAAGTTCACAAACTCTCTTTGTTGCACCCATAACATTTGTTGGGTTAACTGCTTTATCAGTTGAGAGAAGGACAAAATTCTTAACGCCATATTCATTAGCGCAGAAAGCAGTGTTATATGTACCTAAAATATTGTTCTTAACTGCTTCATAAGGACTATCTTCCATAAGTGGCACATGTTTATGTGCTGCTGCATGGAACACAGAAGATGGTTGAAATTCTTCAAAAATTTCTTTTAATCTTCGAAGTTCACGAACTGAACCGATACGGATTTCAATCTGTGGTGCTCCGCAATATTTTCTGTCAAGTGAGTTTTTGAGTGTAAATGCATTATTTTCGTAAATGTCGAAAATAACAATTCTCTCTGGATTATATCTTGCAATCTGACGGCAAAGTTCGCTACCGATTGAACCGCCACCACCAGTTACAAGAACAGTTTCACCTGTAACATATTTACAAACATCAGGGTCAAGTTTGATTTCAGGACGAGAAAGCAAGTCAAGAACGTCAACTTTTCTGATTTTATCTGCATATGATTTAATGGGTCCATCAAGCTCGTCAATATTAGGTGCAGTTTTAAGGTTGCATCCTGTTGACATTGCAATTTCAAGAATTTCTCTCTTGCGCTCTGCTGTTGCAGATGGAATACAATAAATTATTTCGTTGACATCATATTGGTTAACAAGCTGAGGAATGTTTTCAATATTCCCTCTTACGGGAATTCCGTTGATTCTCATGTCGCGCTTTGCAACATCATCATCAACGATTACAACAGGAGCACCAAACTTATACTTACTAAGACTCATTTCGTGAAGAACTGAATTACCCATATCGCCTGCGCCAATAATCATAATACGTTTGTTGGACTCGCCACGGCGTCTGTGAGAATCTGACACTACTGTATGATGAGCTTTATATAACACTCTTATGCCGATTGATAAAAAGCAGATAAACATGAATGCGTCAACATATACAACAAAAGGCATTCCCCTTAAAATAGCGGTTCGGGTTCCAAAAAGTCCAAACTTTTCGATTATCTCATCAACAAACCAGCTTATTGCTGTTCCTAAACTTATACACGCACCAAGATTAACAACCTCATAAAATCCCATATATTTCCACAAATTACTATAAAGCTTTCTGAGAAAATAAAGAACAATATAAATTACTGTAGTATATGGAACTCTCATCAAAAGAACAATAAAAATGGAAGCATCAAAAGAGAATTGTCTATGAAGAAAAACTGACAAAAAATATGCTCCATTAATAATAAGGATATCTAAAACAAGAAATAACACTTGATGGGGTTTAATTTTTTCGTATAACGATTTCATATCATTCACCTCATATTCTTATATATTTTACTCTCATTTTAATGTATTGTCAACGAAAAGTGATTAATAAACTCTTCTTTTCAACCTTTACAAGCGTTGTAATAAATGGTAAAATTATAAAAAACCAAAGGAAGTGACTTTATGATAGGTTTAGGTAAATGGACGGGCGACATTGAAACTTCAATAATTAGTGGCAATGCTATTGTTGAAATAAGCGATAACAATGGTGAATATGACTTTTCTGTTACTGTGCCTTCTCTCAAAAAACTTCCTAATTTCAAGGTTTATGATATCAAAGAAGATGGCAACCGTCTTTCTGGCAAAGCAGAAATCGAACTTATGGGTAAAATGAATGTTGATATTTCTGTTGAAATCAACGGTGATTCTTTTACTGGATATCTTCTTGTGCCATTCTTGGGGAAAATCGAAATTAAAAACGGAAGAAAAATAGGATAATTATGAAAAATAAAGTTCAAATATGTCCCCATGCAAAGAAATGTGGTGGATGTCAGTTATTAAACCTTTCTTATGAAGAACAATTAAAGCACAAACAAGTCAAAGCAATTCGTCTCTTGGGCAAATTCTGTCATGTTGAAGAAATTATCGGTATGGAAAATCCATATAATTATCGCAACAAGGCTCAATATGCCTTTGGTCGTGGCAGAAACAACCAGATTATTGCAGGTGTTTATCAATCATCAACACATAAAATTATTGATATTGAAAAATGTATGCTCACCGACCCAAAAGCCGATGAAATTGCAAATACCGTCAAGAAACTTTTAAAGAGTTTTAAACTTAAACCCTATGATGAAAACACACGTCAGGGATTTTTGCGCCATGTGCTTGTAAAAAACGGATTTAAAAGTGGCGAAGTGATGGTAGTGCTAGTCACATCCACACCACAATTCCCGTCAAAACGTTCATTTATCAATGCACTTGTTGGTCGTCACCCTGAAATCACCACAATAGTTCAAAATGTGAACAACAAATTCACAAGTATGGTATTAGGGGACAAGAGTGAAGTGCTCTATGGTGACGGAAAAATCACAGAAGAGCTTTGTGGACTTAAATTCCGTATTTCACCAAAGGCCTTTTATCAGATTAACCCAATTCAAACAGAAATCCTTTACAATAAAGCACTTGAATATGCTGATTTCAAAGGTGATGAGCGAATTATTGATGCTTATTGTGGTACGGGTACAATCGGTCTTATCGCAAGTAAAAATGTGCATAGCGTTTTAGGCGTTGAAATCAATAAAGATGCAGTTAAAGATGCAAAAGAAAATGCAAAACTCAATGGCATTGAAAACATTAAGTTTTTTACTGCAGACGCAGGAAAATTTATGGTTGACCTTGCAAACAATAACGAGAAAATAGACGCCGTAATTATGGACCCTGCCCGTGCAGGTAGTGATATTCCTTTTTTATCTTCTCTTGTGAAGCTCTCTCCACAAAAAGTTATTTATGTAAGTTGCAACCCTGAAACATTAGCAAGAGATTTGTTGTATCTTTCTAAAAACGGATACAAAGTGCGCAAAATTCAACCAGTTGATATGTTTCCACATACAGACCACGTTGAATGCGTGTGCTTGATTACAAAAAATAATTCCCCGAAAGGAGAACTTAAATAATGTTTGAAATTAAAAACAAAGAATTTTATATGGATGGTAAGCCCATCAAAATCTATTCGGGTGCTATGCACTATTTCCGCACTGTGCCTGAGTATTGGGAAGACCGTCTCACAAAGTTAAAACTTGCAGGATTCAATACAGTTGAAACATATACTTGTTGGAATCTTCACGAGCCAAAACCCGGCGAATTCCATTTTGATGGTATTCTTGATATTGAGCGTTTCGTGAAAACCGCACAGAAGGTTGGTCTTTATTGTATTGTAAGACCGGGTCCATATATCTGTGCTGAATGGGATTTCGGCGGACTTCCTGCTTGGTTACTCAAGGATAAGAATATGCAAATCCGTTGCATGTATCCTGATTTTCTTGTTTGCATTGAGCGTTACTACAAAGAATTACTCGGCAGATTAAAGCCACTTTTAGAAACAAATGGTGGCAACATCATTATGATGCAAGTTGAAAACGAATACGGCTCATATGGCAACGATAAAGATTATCTTCGTTTTGTTGAAAAGCTTACAATGGATTGTGGAATTGATGTTCCACTTTTCACATCTGACGGCAGTTGGAAAAATATGCTTTCAGGTGGCTCATTACCACATATTTATAAAGTTCTTAACTTTGGCTCACGTGCTAAAACTGCATTCAATGTGTTCAAGGATTTCCCTAACGATGGCCCTAATATGTGCGGTGAATTCTGGTGCGGTTGGTTTGACCATTGGAGAGATAAGCACCATACAAGAGAGCCACAATCAGTTGTTAAAGAAGTTCAGGAATTTTTAGATTGTGGCGCAAGCTTTAATTTCTATATGTTCCACGGTGGTACAAACTTTGGCTTCAACGCAGGTGCAAACCATAACCCCGGTAGCGCTTATGAGCCAACAATCACAAGTTATGACTACTGTGCTTTGCTTAACGAATATGGTGATTATACTCCTGCTTACCATGCAATTCGTGAGTTGTTACATAAGCATCAAGGACTTGAAATCAAAGAGTTGCCACCTTCACCACAGCTTCAATCAATCGGCACAGTTAAGCTTACTGAGTCAGCAAGTCTTTTTGAAAATCTTGATGTAATTGGTGAAAAGCATCGTGTCCCAGTTCCTGAAAGTATGGAATTTTTCGGTCAGAACTTCGGTATGATTTACTATGAAACAGTAATTCGCGGACACTATGACCCAATTCCATTAATGATTAGAAATGTCCACGATTTCGGCTTTGTTTATGTTGATGATAAATACAAGAAGTTCATCGACAGAACAACATATACAAAACCAGTTCAATTCTCATTGGGTTCAATCTTCAAGAAATTCACAAAGAGTGCTCAGGACACAGAGGTTGTTATGGTGGGGGCTGTTGACGGCGAAAAGAAAATTGGTCTTCTTGTTGACACAATGGGACGTGTTAACTACGGTGAAAATATGATTGACCGCAAAGGCTTCTCTGACATCTATATTGCAAATCAGCGTCAGATGGGTTATGATGTTTGGACATTACCACTTGACAACCTTGAAAAACTTACATATAAGCCTGCAGAAAGTTTTAACAAAGACAAGGGTGCTATGTTCTATAAAGGCACATTCAAGGCAGATTCACAGGCTGACTGCTTTGTTCGTCTTGACAACTTTGACAAGGGTTATGTATGGGTTAACGGATTTAACCTTGGCAGATATTGGAAAGTTGGCCCACAAAAAACACTTTATCTCCCAGGTTGTCTTCTCAAAGAAGAAAACGAAATCGTTGTTCTTGAAACAATGGGCATGAAAAAACCTGAAATTACAATTACAGATAAACATGATTTAGGGTAACCAAAATTAAAAGGGACAGACAAAATGTCTGTCCCTTATTTTTATTTCTTGGGTGCTGGGCGATGTTTTGCGGTATATTCAAGGGTGTTGATTTTAATAATTGTAACGATTTTTGTCATTTTCTCTTCGAACTCAAAATCTTTGCCTGTTTGTGTCTTCATAAGAGTTGATAATGCCAGCTTTTTCTCTTCAACATCTTCAACTATTTCGGCAATTCCCCTACCCATAACTGATGCATAGGTAATACCATATTCACAAGCAATATCACCTTCAAATGGAATGATATCACAATCCAATTCAAAGAAAACTTTTGGATTTGCACGGATTAAATCAAGTTTTCTGCCACGATTTGCACCGTGCAGATAAATTGTAAGTTTGCCATCTTCCATTATGTAGCCATAATTCATTGGTACAACATAGGGCTCGTCACCATCAACAAGTCCCAAATGCAAAACCTTTGATTTATCAAGAATTTTTATAATTTCGTTTATATCAGTAACCTGACGCTCACGTCTTGTCATTCCGTTCATAATTTCACCTATTCTTTTATATCATATGTCTTTGACATTTTGCTCAATGCTTCTTCTCGTGTGATTTTGCCCGTATTGCAGTCAATCATAATCTGAACATCTTTATCTTTAAGGTCGTAGAAGCACCAGACGATATAAGCCAAGAAGCCACCAATTGCAGGAATAAGCATAAAGATAAGCCAAAGTACATCTAAAGCGTGTTGTGATTGTGTTATTCCGCTCTGCTCAAGTTCTTGGAATGAGCCTGCTTGCACATCTACCCAACCAACTGATTCAAGACCAAGAATAAAGAGACCTAATGCACTTGAAATTGAGCCTGTAAGCTTTGCCATAAAGGTCTGCACCGCAAAGGTTATACCCTTTGCTTCTGTACCACTCTTAAAGTATCCATATTCAGCACAATCAGGTGTGAACATAAACATTTCAAGAGCCACAACTGCCAATGGAATTGAACGGATAGTGAATAGAATAATGTAAAGCATCGCGTTGTCATAGCCTATTACCCAAATGATTACGCTAAGAATTACATAGAGCAACAAGCAAATTCGATTAACTTTCATCTTGTCATATTTACGGATAAGCTTTGGCAACAACAAAGAAATCACAAGTTGTGGAATTGTTCCGACTGCACCAACAATTATTGAGAACAATGCACTGTGGAAGAGATAATATGAAACAAATAATCCAAATGCATTACCAATGCTCAATGCAGAATAGAAGAAAAGTCCAAGATAATATATGAATAAGTATTTATTCTTGAAGAGATATGAAAACATACTTTTAATAGTAAAGCTTTCTTCATTCTCTGCTTTGAAACGCTCTTTAAGTTTGAAAGATGCCGGTGACATCAAAGCAAAAGCCATCACACAAATAATAAGTGTTATCGTGCCATAATTCATACCAACTTTTTCGCTGATAAGAATTGTTGACAAGGTTGATGTGATACCAACACCGATATATGTATAAATGCTCTTATATGACTGAATACTGTTTCTTTCGTCAACGCTCAAGCTCATTGATGTCAAAACGCCAAAAATAGGCACATCACAAAGAGTGTAAGCAGTATCCCAAAGGATGTATGCAACCGCAAACCAACCCAATTTAAAGGCTTCTGACGAATTCGACGGAATAACAAAAGTCAAAATAGTTGCGATTGGAATAAGTATAGTTGAAATTCGAAGCCAAGGAAGATATTTTTTGCCACTCTTGAACTTGATTAAATCAAAAACTGCACCAAAAAGTGTGTCATTGACAGCATCCCAAACCTTTACAACAAGCATAACTGTTGCTGATTTAATAGGGTCAATACCCAAAAATAAAAGGTATGTAGTAAGGCACACATTGAAAAGTGTGTAAATCATATTCTGCCCTGCAAAATATGAATAATAACTCAATCTTTCAACAGGCTCGGTTGTCCAACCATCTTTGGTTGCAAAAACCTTTTTAACTAATGAAGAAACTGCCATATTTATTCCTCCTTATTATAAGGTTTATACTTATTCTCCATCTATTACTTTTATAATTTTTATTTTACCGATGATATTCTTATTGAAATTTTCTAGTTCTTCACTAGGAATCCAAAATTCCTGATGATATGATGCACCAACAGTTTGAGCATCATAATTTGATATATATTCATCATCAATTTCAAATTGAGTAATATATCCTTTATACCCTGAATTCTCATCTTTTGTATTCCATTTTCCTGCAATTTCTTCAGCATAACGCTGATTTAATACAGGGTAAAAAATTGGTTGCCATTGAAATCTTGGTGGAAAAGAAGTAAAGCCACTTTCTTCAATAAGTTCTTTTTCCTTTTCACCAACTGGTCTATATAAAATCATATTGTTTCCTTTCTAGTTAGCAACGCAACTGACTCCGTATGACTGGTTCTTGGGAACATATCAACCGGTGTTACTTCTTTTGTTTCATAGCCTAATTCTTTTAATATTGCACAATCCCTTGCCTGAGTTGACACATCACAAGAAACATAAACAATCTTTTTAGGTTTCATTTCTGCCACACACTCTAAAACTTCTCGGTCACAACCCTTTCGTGGTGGGTCAAGAATTACTGCGTCGGGCTCGATATTCTGGTCTTTAAGAATTTTAACTGCATCTTTTGCGTCACCACAGTAAAATTCACAGTTTTCAATATTATTGTTTTTGGCATTGACTTTTGCGTCTTCAATAGCTTCGGGGATAATCTCAACACCGATTACCTTTTTAACCTTATTTGCCATTGAAAGTCCGATTGCACCTGCACCACAATACAAATCAAGCACAGTTTCGTCTCCCGTTGCGCCTACATATTCACTTGCTTTGTTATATAAAAGCTCCGCGCAATCGTGGTTAACCTGATAGAATGAAAGTGGTGAAAGACGGATTTTCACTCCGCAAAGCACATCTTCAATATAATCTGCACCCCACAAAGTTTTACACTCAAGACCTAAAATCACATTGGTTTTTTCTGTGTTTTTATTGAGTGAAACACTTGCAAGTCCTTTGATTTTAAGTAAATCATCAACTAATTCTTGCGTTTTTGGGATTTCATCACCATTTATAACAAGGCACACCATAATCTGCCCTGTTACGAATGCTTTTCTTATGTAAATATGACGGATAAGTCCCGTATGATTGATTGAATCATAAGCCGAAACGCCAAATTCGGTCATCCATTTTTTCACAATTTCAACAATGCTAGCAAATTCTTCAGGTTGCAAAATACAGTCTGAAGAATTTATTATTCTATGGCTCTTTTGTGCATAAAATCCTGCTATAACTTCTTTGTCAAATCCCACAGGATATTGCGCCTTATTTCTATATCTCTCTGTTTTGCAAGTGATAATATCATTCACCGGCACCTCTAAGTGTGCAAGACGGGTAAATGCATCAATCACCTTTTGCTTTTTGAGTTGCTTTTCTGCTTCATAAGATATATGACGATATACACAACCACCACAAGAGCGAAAATGAGCACAATCAACATCTATTCTATCTTGAGATTTCTTTAAAATCTGCTTGATAATACCGATTGCATAGGTTTTCTTTGCTTTGATAATGTGCGCAACAATAGTATCACCCTTTGCAGCACCCGACACAAACACCGCTTGACCATCATAATGCCCAACGCCATTACCCTCGGCAGTATAGCCCTCAATATTCAGTTGTATATCTTGATTTTTTTGAAGTGACATACAAACAAATCCTTATAATTTTAATAATATACCTGCAATAGCCCCTATTGCTAACCAAAATGCAGGGTGTAATTTTTTAAGTTTCTTAATAAACATAAGACCGAATACTACAACAGAAATCGCAATAACAGGTAATGTAAATTCGCCGTTCACGTAGATAATCGGTTTGATAATTCCAAAAACTGCAAATAAAACAAGCGCAGTAACCACTGGTCTTATACCTGAAAATGCACCTTTTACATAATTGTTTTCTTTAAACGCTTTTAAGAAACCTGCAATAAGCACAATAACGATAACTGATGGTGTAACAAGACCAAGTGTTGCAATCATTCCACCAAGAATTCCACCAAGCACACCCATTTCACTAAAACCTGCATTATAGCCCGCATAAGTTGCCATATTAACTCCGATTGGTCCTGGTGTGCTTTCTGCAATAGCTATCATAACACCCAATTCTTCAGTGTTAAACCAACCATAACTGCTTTTTGCCAAGTCCTGTAAAAACGGAATAGTTGCAGGTCCACCACCGACCGCGAAAAGCCCTATTTTAAAAAATTCATAAAATAATTTCAAGAAGGTCATTTTGTTTTTACCTCCTTGATTTTATTATAAATAACACCAACAACACCGCCAAAAACAACAAGAAGAATTGGTGTTATGTCAAACACAAAGCAAGCAACAAGCCCAATTATGAAAAGCACAACCGACACCACATTAACAAGGCTTTTTTTGCCAAGTGTGATAACAGTGTGTGAAAGCAGTGCACAAACAATTGCATTGATACCCGTTAGTGCAGATGCAACTATCGGATAATCCATAAAATTCTGTAACACAGATGCTACTATTGTGATAATTATTATTGACGGAGTTACCATTCCAAGTGTTGCAAAAATGCCACCCCACACACCTGCTTGATAGAAACCTATAAATGTTGCTGTGTTGACCGCAATAATACCCGGTGTGCATTGCCCAACAGCATAATAATCTAAAAGTTCTTCTTCAGTTGCCCATTTTTTCTTCTGCACAATCTCTCTTGTGAGCAGTGGTAACATTGTGAGTCCACCACCAAAGGTGATGCTGCCTATTTTTGCAAATGTCAAAAACAGGTTTAGTAGTTTTTTAACCATTTCAAATTTATCTCCAAAATTCATTTTAGATAATTTTTAACTTATTTCTGTTCGCCACTCCAGAATATATAATCAGACACTAAAAATGCTCTGACTGGGGCAGCTTCTGCACCACTTATTTTCATTGGTGCTGCCATAAGAAAATAATCCCCTGACTGCACATTCTCTAAATTAAGGTTTTCTAAAAGTGCTACATTATCAACCATAAACATTCTGTGAGTTCTGCCGTCACTTTCTTCTGGCTCAACTGTCATCCCATCTGTGCCCACAAGAATATAACCCATATGAGAAAGCTCTGACGCCGCAGACTCATGCAACGTTGCTTTACCGTGGCTCTTAATAAGTATTCTTTTTGCATTTCTCGGGAAATATTCTTCAACAAATGCACCTGTGATAATAATTTCGGGCACTTCAACAACCACACAAGGTCCTATAAACACTTCGGGTGAATATTCTGTAATATCATTACCGTTTGGTAAGAAATGCAAGGGCGCATCCATATGTGTACCATTATGAAGACACATATTTATTGTGCTCAAATTATATTCATTTTCATAACCGATTGTTTTAACTTGCTCTAAAGTTGGTGTTGGGTCTCCCGGATAAACCTCACAAGTCATTACATCTTTTGAAATATCAATAAATTTCATAATCTCACCCCGTGTTTTTATAAATTCATTTTAACATTCTTATATCTTTCTGTAAACAAGAAAATCAAAATGAATTTCTGTTGTAAAACCGTTGTTTTTGCGGATTTTTTCTTCTGCACCCAACTCTGTTTTGAAATAATATGGTGTCATTTTAAAAAGATTGACACCCATTTCACCGTCAACTGTGATTTCACTCTTAACCGAATGTCTTTCTAAAAACTCAAATCCATCATATTCTGTGTGTTTTTCTTCATTCTCATAAACATTTTCATAGAGAAGCTTTTTAAGCCCCATTAAGTGATTTTTACCGGGCACAGCATAAATCATAATGCCATCTTTTTTGAGAATTCTCATCATTTCACTTTCTACCATAGGTGCGAAAATGTTGAGAGCAACATCAAACGCATTGCTTTCTAACGGCATATCGAAGCAGCTACCCACAGCATAATGAAAATCTTTATATTTTGCCGACGCGTATCTTACTGCTTCTTTTGAAATATCAAAACCATATAAATCAAAATCACATTTTATATCTTTTAACTTTCCGTCATAATAGCCCTCACCACAACCGCAATCTGCGATAGATATTTTTCGACTATTTATAAAATACTGATTTATTATTTCGCAAATTTTCTCTGCAAAACAAACATATTTGTTGCTTTCAAGGAACGCACGGCGAGACAAAACCATATCTTTTGAGTCACCAGGATTGTCAGAATGCTTTTTGTTGACAGGCAACAAGTTCACATATCCCTGTTTTGCAATATCAAAAGTATGATTATTTTCGCAGGTATATGATTTACCATCAATATTCAGTTTTGATTTGCAAATGGGACAAATAAACATATTTTCACCTATAAAAAACAGTGGTAGAGTTAGTCCCTCCACCACCGTTAATGTTCTTATTTTGCAACAATATTTACAAGTTTACCCTTAACATAGATTTCTTTGATAATATTCTTACCATCGAGCTCTGCTGCAACTTTTTCATCTGCTTTTGCCGCTGCAATAGCGTCTGCTTGTTCAATATCTGCTGCCACATTGAGTTTTGCACGGATTTTACCGTTAATCTGAACAACGATTTCAATTGTTTCGTCAATGCACTTTGCTTCGTCATATGTTGGCCATTCACCGTCTGCAGCCATCATTTTACCATAGCCGCAAACTTCCCACAATTCTTCTGTAACGTGAGGAGCAAATGGGTTAACAAGGAGAAGAAGTGCTTTGAGTTCAGCCTTGTTGATTGCACCCTTTGTATAAATTGCATTGAGCAATGTCATAAGAGCTGCAATAGCAGTGTTATATTTAAGAGTTTCAATATCTTCTGTAACTTTCTTGATTGTCTTATGGAATGAAGATGAAAGTTCTTTTGAGAATTCGTCACCATCTACAAGAATTTCTTGTAAATTCCAAATTCTGTCAACGAATCTCTTACAACCCTTAACTGAGTTTTCTGACCAAGGAGCAGCCTGCTCATAGTCACCCATAAAGAGTACATAAGTACGAAGAACGTCAGCACCGAAAACATCAACAACTTCGTTAGGGTCAATAACATTACCACGAGATTTGCTCATCTTAACGCCGTCAGGTCCAAGAATAAGACCCTGAGCAGTTCTCTTAGCATAAGGTTCTTCGCATGGTACTGCACCGATGTCATAAAGGAACTTATGCCAGAAACGAGAGTAGATAAGGTGACGAGTAACGTGTTCCATACCACCATTGTACCAGTCAACTGGCAACCAGTAATTGAGCTTATCCATATCTGCAAGACAGTTGTCGTTATGTGGGTCGATATATCTTAAGAAATACCATGATGAACCTGCCCATTGTGGCATTGTATCAGTTTCTCTCTTTGCATCGCCACCACATTTTGGACACTTGCAGTTTACATAAGAATCAATCTTTGCAAGTGGGCTCTCGCCGTCTGTACCAGGTGCAAAGTTTTCAACATCAGGAAGTCTTAATGGAAGTTCTTCATAAGGCACAGCAACCATACCGCACTTATCACAATGAACGATTGGAATTGGTTCACCCCAATAACGCTGACGGTTGAATGCCCAGTCTTTCATTTTGAACTGAACGCCACCTTCACCGATACCTTTATCCTGCAAGAAATCAATCATCTTTGCGATTGAATCTTTCTTGTTGTCCATTCCGTTAAGGAATTCAGAGTTAACCATTTCGCCGTCGCCTGTGTATGCTGCTTCGTCGATGTTGCCACCCTTGATAACTTCGATAATATCAATGCCGAATTTCTTTGCGAAGTCATAGTCACGGTCGTCATGTGCAGGCACAGCCATAATAGCACCTGTACCATAACCCATCATAACATAGTCAGATATGTAGATAGGAATATCTTTACCATTTACCGGGTTTTTTGCAGTGATACCTGCAATCTTAACGCCCGTCTTATCTTTTACAAGCTGTGTACGCTCAAATTCTGTTTTCTTTGCACATTCTGAACGATAATTTGCGATTTCATCCATATTAGAAATCTTGTCAGCATATTTGTCAATAATTGGGTGCTCAGGAGCCATAACCATAAATGTTACGCCAAAAAGAGTATCTGGACGAGTTGTGTAAATCTTTAATTCTTCAGGGATTTCGTTAAGGTTGAAGTTAACGAAAGCACCACGGGACTTACCAATCCAGTTAACCTGTTGAAGTTTGATGTTTGGAAGATAATCAACTTCGTGAAGTCCTTCAAGAAGTTTGTCAGCATATTCTGTAATTCTCAAATACCAAACGTCCTTTGACTTCTGAACAACGTCGCTATGGCAAATATCACATTTACCACCCTGAGAGTCTTCATTTGAAAGAACAACCTTACAAGATGGGCAATAGTTAACAAGAGTCTTATCACGGAAAGCAAGTCCGTTTTCGAACATTTTAAGGAAAATCCACTGTGTCCACTTATAATATTTTTCTTCAGTTGTATCAACAACTCTTGAATAGTCAAAAGAGAAACCTACTCTCTTTAACTGACTTGTGAACTTTTCGATGTTCATATCAGTAACTTTTCTTGGGTGGATACCTGTTTTAATCGCATAGTTTTCTGTTGGAAGACCATAAGCGTCAAAACCGATTGGGAATAACACATTATAACCTTCAAGTCTTCTTTTTCTTGATACTACTTCAAGACCTGAATATGCCTTGATGTGACCAACGTGCATACCTGCACCTGATGGATATGGGAATTCAACAAGGCCATAGAATTTTGGCTTTTCGGAATTATCCTGAGCCTCAAAAACCTTTGCCTCGTCCCATTTCTGTTGCCACTTTAATTCGGTAGCTTTAAAATCGTAATTCATATATATAACCTTCTTTAAAGAGATTTTTTACTATTTTAGTCAGTGATTATATCACTTATGTCAACTTCTTTTGCGTCGCCCCAAAGATGTTCAAGACTGTATAATTCGCGTTGGTCAGGTGTGAACACATGAACAACAACTGTGCCATAGTCTAAAAGAATCCAACCTGTTGATTTGCCTTCAACGCTTTTTGGCTCAACGCCTTGTTTTGTGAGTGAATCTTGAACTTCGTCTGCAAGTGCACGGATATGAGTGCCTGATGTACCAGTTGCGATTACAAAATAATCAGCAACAGATGTAAGTTCTGTGATTTCAAGTGATTTTATATCAGTTGCTTTCTTATTATCAAGAGTAGCAACAATATTTTTCATAAGTTCAATTCTATCCATTATTTACTAATCCTTTCTGCAAGGTAATTAAACGCCTTTACTGTATCAATGTGAATAGGTCTGCACTTTTTTGCATTATCTTCAATAGTGAATGAAAGTCCACGAAGACAAGTTTTTTCAAGACTTTCTTCTGCCATTGCTCTCACTTCAAGAATATCAGGATATTCTCTGTCTTCTGATGTCAAATCGGCAACATAGATAATCTTTTCGAGCAAAGTCATATCTTCTTTGCCCGTCGTGTGCCATCTCACCGCTGAAAGTATTTCTTCATCAGTTACTTTCAATTCTTTTCTTAAAAAGATTTCACCTGCAATAGCGTGAAGAGTAACTGTTATTTTCTTTTCACTTTCTGTGAGCACTTGTCCGTCATCTTCAATCATTTGAAGCATTTTTTCAACTGGCTCATATCTCATTATATCGTGAACAAGCCCCGCGGTATATGACTTTTCTTGGTCCCCACCGAAAATCTCGGCTAAATGCTTTGCTTGCTCGGCAACACAAATTGAATGATATAACCTTTCGGGTTTTAAACGAGTTTTAAGAATTTCTAAAAATTCTTTATTTCTTGCCGTATCCATATAATTTGTGGCTCTCCATATATTCAATGATTTCAGGCTCAACAATTCCGTAAAGGCTCTTTCCCTCATCAATTCTTTCACGGATTTCACCTGAACTTACAATATAAGCATCAAGTGGTGAGATATGTATATTCTTCCCGTCAAGACCGTCAATATAAACACCTAAATTTTCAAATGCATATTGACGAAGACCTTGAATGTTGTCGTCGGTATTACGAGAAGCAACACAAATTGTGCATTCTTCTAAAAGCTCTTTGTGTTTATACCATTTGTGGAAGATATAGAACATATCTGAACCGATAATCAAATATAAATCGTCGTTTGGATATTTTTTTCTTAAATCTTTGACAGTATAAATTGTATAACTATCTGATTCTCTATCCATCTCCATTGTACTGATTTCAAACTTAGGGTTAGTGAATGCCATTTTGCACATTGCAATTCTATCTTTGTTATCAGCCAAGTCATCACAACGCTTGTGGGTTGGAATTTTGTTTGGAATAATTAAAACTTTGTCGAGTCCTAATTCTTCTGTCATTTTCTCAATCATTCTCGCATGACCTTTGTGAGGTGGATTGAATGTTCCGCCGAAAATACCTATTTTCATAATTATTTTCTTCCCTTTTTCTTTTCGTCTTTGTGTAATTCTGGATTATAACGATAGAAAATCATACTACCACCGATTACACCAACACATTCACTGTTTGTTGCTTCTGCAAGCTTTTGTGCAATGTCTTTTGGTTTTTCAGGGCTTGTTTCTAAAAGCACTTTAAGTTTGATAAGTTCTCTTGCTTTGAGTGCATCATCTGTCTGTTTGATAAGAGCGTCTGAAATTCCACCCTTACCAACTTGAAACAATGCTTGAAGTCCGTTTGCCTGACTTCTCCAATATGCTCTTTCTTTACTTGTCATTTTGTTCATTCTCCTAAATACTTTGGAAGTTCTTCTACAAATTTTCTTAAAGCGTTGCCACGATGGCTAACCTTATCTTTTTCTTCTGCTGAAAGCTCACCGAAAGTTTTGTCACCAACAAGGAATACTGGGTCATAACCAAAACCACCATTGCCTTGTACTTCGTGTGCAATTACACCCTCGCAAGTGCCACGAACTGTGAAACTTCTGCCGTCAGGGAAACAACAACAAACACAACTTACAAATCGTGCTGTTCTTTCTGCATCGGGAACATCTTTCATAAGTCCTAAAAGCTTTTCGTTATTCTTAGCGTCGTTGCCGTGTTCACCACCGAAACGAGCCGAATAAACACCCGGTGCACCATCAAGAAAGTCAACCATAAGTCCTGAATCGTCTGCAACACAGACCATTCCACTTTCTTTGCATCCGCTATCTGCTTTTAAGAAAGCATTTTCTTCAAATGTTTCACCTGTTTCGTCAACATCTGAAAGAGTGATTCCTGCCATATCGGCAGTTAAAACATTTATACCAAGTGGAGCAAGTATTCTCTGTAACTCCGCTTGCTTTTTCATATTATGAGTTGCGATTAAAAAGTCCAAAGAAACCCCTCTTTTTCTTTTCTTCTTTTTCAGGTTCAGAAGTTTCTATCTCTTCTTCCTGTTCCAATCCGATTTCATCTGTTTCGGAAGCATCTTCAAGCTCTCCACTGTATTCATCGGCGAGTTCTTCTTGTAAAAGAGCTTCATCAGTGTCTTCATATTCTTCGATAATCTCTTCCACAGTTTCAAGTTGAATATCCTCCTCTTCTTTATAATCTATCTTGTCAAACAAGCCGTCTGCAAATGCCTCTGGCTTGAATGGTTGCAAGTCGTCAATCTGTTCACCAACACCGATAAACTTAACAGGAATGCCAAGTTCATTTTTAATCGCAAGAACAACACCACCACGAGCAGTACCGTCAAGCTTTGTGAGAACAATACCTGTAATATCTGCAACTGACTTAAATTCTCTTGCCTGATTAACTGCATTCTGACCTGTTGTTGCATCAAGCACCAACAAAACTTCACGGTCAGAATAAGGAAGTTCTCGGTCAATAACACGATAAATCTTATTAAGCTCATCCATAAGATTTTTCTTGTTGTGAAGACGACCTGCAGTGTCAATAATGATGATTTCACTATCTCTTGCCTTTGCAGCACTGATTGTATCAAATACAACTGCCGCAGCGTCTGCACCCTCTTTGTGCTTAACAATGTCAACGCCTGAACGGTCTGCCCATATTTGTAACTGGTCAATAGCAGCAGCACGGAATGTGTCAGCCGCACCGAGAATAACACTCTTGCCCTGTGCTTTATACATTGATGCCATTTTACCGATTGTTGTTGTCTTACCAACACCATTCACACCGATTACAAGGATAACTGATGGAACTGTGATAAGCCCCATATCTTCGCCACCATAAAGCATTTCCGCAACGATTGTTTTAATCTGTGCACGGATTGAGTCAGCACCTTTGATTTTGCCCTTTGCAACTTCTTCACGAAGTTTTTCGGTAATCTCAACAGCAGTTGTAACACCAACATCACCCATAACAAGAATTTCTTCAAGTTCGGTATAAAGGTCGTCTGTTACTTCATCAAAGCTATCGAGCATATCATCAATAGCCCCTGCCATTTTATTTCTTGTCTTTGTAAGACCAAAGTTGATTTTTTTGAAAATTCCCATAATGAAAATCCTTTCGAGAATTTGTTTTTTCTTTATCCTGTCGTAGCTTAAATTTTGCTTATATTGTGCTTTTTTGCAATGGCGAAGTGTATGCAGATACACAAGTTACCATTGTGAAAAAGTGCAAGATGAGTGAAATTAAGCGAGACCTAATTTGCGAGCCATTTCTGCGGTCTTCAACTCGAGGATTTTTGATACACCCTCTTCTTGCATTGTAACACCATAAAGCATATCTGCTTCTTCCATTGTGCCACGACGGTGAGTGATAAGAATAAACTGTGTATTCTTTGTCATTCGTCTTACATACTGTGCATAACGAACAACGTTAACATCGTCAAGAGCCGCTTCAACTTCGTCAAAGATTACGAATGGAGCAGGTGTAACTTTAAGAATCGCAAAGAGAAGTGCAATAGCTGAAAGTCCCTTTTCACCACCAGAAAGCAAGTTGATATTCTGAACATTTTTGCCTGGTGGTTGAACTTTAATTTCAATATCACATTCGAGAACATTCATTTCATCTTCAAGCACCAATTCAGCTTTACCACCACCGAAGAGTTCAGCAAAGGTTTCACCGAATGCGGTGTTGATTTTCTGGAACTGTTCACGGAACTGAACGCTCATCTTTGTTGTTAAATCATCAATAAGACGGATAAGCTCGGCTTTTGATTTTTCAACATCACCGATTTGCTCTGACATAAATTCATATCTTTCTGATACTTCTTTATATTCGTCAATAGCAGAAACGTTAACTGAGCCAAGTCCACGAATTTCGTTCTTTAATGCAGAAAGACGAGTTCTTGCCTCACCAATATTTTCAATAACGATTTGAAGTGCGATAGCTTCACGTCTTGTGAGCTGATATTCGTCATAGAGTTTTGAATTATATTCTTCAAACTCGTTGAGCATTGCTGCTTTTCTTTCTTCAAGACGAGCAAGCTCACCGCTGACTCTTTCTCTTTCAGAACTCTTTTCTTTTTCAAGATTTCGAAGGTCAGTATTTTCTTTTTCAAGATTTGTTCTCTCTTCAATCAAATCGTCAACATTTGTTTTTGCGTCGCCACATTGTTTGCGAAGTTCGTCGGCAGACGCACGAAGACTCTCAATATCTTTTGTGAGCCAGATGTTTTTATTCTTGAATGCTTCAATTTCTTTGTCGAGCTCTTCAAGTCTTGTTGTTTTTGAGCCTTTGAGAATATCCAAACGACGAATGTTATCATCAGCTGATTCAATATCTTTCTGGAATCCGAGAATTTCAAGTCTGATTTGCTCTGCTTTTTGTGAAAGCTCTTCTCTAACGTGAGAAAGACTTTCTCTGTCACCGCTGACTGCTTCAAGACTTTTTTCTTTCTGTGCGATTTCTTGGTTTAATTCTTCAACTTTCTGACGAGCAGTAACACTGTCGTTATTGATTTTCTCAATTCTTTCGTTGAGATTTTTTTCTTCGTCAAGAAGTTCTTTCACACCACTAGAAGATGCATCAAATTCACTTTCTGCAAGCTTATATTCACCTTCAAGACGAATTTTTTCTTCATTAGCAGAAAGAATGTCGCCTTCAATACCTTCAAGGTCTGCAATAGCAGATGCTAAATCTTCACTGAGCATTTTTTCTTGAACAGCAAGGTTATTCTTTTTATCTTCAAGGTCTTTGACAGATGCCATAAGTTTCTCGATTTCGTTTGAACGAGAGAGCATTCCCACGCCCTGTGCCTTACTACCACCAGTCATTGAGCCGCCGGCATTGATAACTTGTCCGTCAAGAGTAACGATTTTAAATCTGTTCTTATATTTCTTTGCCATTGCAATAGCAGAATCCATATCTTCACAAACAACTGTTTTGCCGAGAAGATTTTCAATGATGTCTGCATATTTTTTGTCTGCACTAACAAGGTTAGATGCGATATTAACAAAGCCGTAAGAATCGTCTAAAGCTTTTTCATCAAGACTTCTTGATTTAATCGCAGAAAGTGGCAAGAATGTTGCACGACCACCACGAGTTTCTTTAAGAAATGCGATTGCTCGTTTAGCGTCGTTTTCGTTGTCAACAACCACATTCTGAATTGCAACACCCAAAGCAGTTTCGACTGCAACTGAATATTTATCTTTAACTGTGATGAGTTGTGAAAGCGGACCATGAACACCACGAAGTGCACCACGCTTACTTTCTTTCATAACGCTACGAACTGAGCCCTGATAACCCTCCATATTCTTTTCAAGGTCATCAAGCACACGAATTCTTTCGTTTTTGCGTCCGATTTCGCTATCGAGAGTCGCAATTTCTGCCTTTAACTTATCGCTCTTTTCAGTTCTTGTCTGAACTTTAATGCGATATCCATCAACTGCATTTTTATATCCGTTGATTTTTTCGATACATTCATCCAATGCTTTTTGAGCATTGTTTTTCTTTTCTTCAAGAGCTAAAACAGTTTCTTTACGGTTGCCTAAAAGGTCATCAATCGCAGTGATTCTTGTTCTGATTTCTTCAATCTGTGAGTTTGCAGTTTCACTGATAACACGATTATCTGCAAGAGCAACTGTGAGAAGTGAGATTTCTTTTGAAAGGTCTGCAGCAACTGATGCGAATTCGTCATTCTCACTCTGCAATTTTTCGATTTCACCAATCTGTGCCTGTAGTTTTGCATTTGCATCTTCAAGACCTTTTTGAGCCAATGCTTTCTGCTCATTTGCAGATTCGATTTGTGTGTCAATATCTGTTTCGTCTTCGTTAGCAGTCAACTTGTCTTTTTCAAGTCTTTCGATTGATTCGTTATTGTGAGCAATAGAGTTTTCATAAACCTTTGCCTGACTTTCAAGCTCGGCTGCTTGTTCTTCAAAATGAGATGTTGACGCACGAACTTCTTCAATTTTAACATTGATTTCGTGTGTCTTTTCAATAATCTCATTCATCTTCTGCTCAATATCTTCAAGTTGTTTCTGAGCGTCTTTATATTGAACAGATGCGATATCTATTTTTCTGTCTTGGTCTTTTAATTTCTCTTGAGTTTTCTCAATATTATGTAGCCAGATGCCGATTTCAAGATTTTTTCTTTCTTCGGCCAGTATTAAGAATTTCTGTGCTTTTTCACTTTGAGTTTTAAGTGGACCAACACGAGATTCAAGTTCTGTTAAAATATCACGAAGTCTAATTAAATTTTCTTCTGCTTGGTTAAGTCTTTTTAAAGCATCGCTTCTTCTGTAACGGAAATGTGAAATACCCGCTGCTTCTTCAAACATTTCACGGCGTTCACCTGATTTTGAAGAAATAAGTTCAGCAATCTTGCCCTGGCTGACCATTGAATAACCATCACGGCCAAGACCTGTATCCATAAACAATTCGTTAATATCACGAAGTCTAACATTTTCGCCATTGATTTTATATTCACTATCGCCACTGCGATAAAAACGACGAGTGATGTTCACTTCGTCTTTATCACAGTTGAGTTTTCTGTCTTCGTTATCAAGGCAAAGAGTAACTTCTGCAAAACCTGTTGCTTTTCGAAGTGATGTACCACTGAAAATAACATCTTCCATTTTTGAGCCACGAAGACTCTTTGTGGATTGTTCACCAAGAACCCAACGAACAGCGTCAGATATATTACTCTTACCACTACCGTTAGGGCCAACAACACCTGTTATTCCTTTATTAAATTGAAGTACTGTTTTGTCGGGACAAGACTTAAATCCCTGCATAGTAATTGATTTTAAAATCATTGTAAAACCTCAACTTCAATGTCAAATTCTTCTAAATTTTCTTTACCCTTTATTATACAATGAAATCCTTGATTTTTCAATGCTTTTTCGTTTCTTTTCTGCTGTCCTTTTGCCTTAGAAAGCACTTTTTTATTAACATAAATCACATATTCTTTATTTTTGTCTTTTGTCTCTAATTTTTCAAGGATTTTTTGAAGGTATATTTGTCCTTCGCATAGCTCTCTAAACGCTGGGTGATAAGCTCCACCCACCATATCACTTTCAACTGTTTCACTACTGTGAAGACCTAATTTTATGACTTTTATTCCATTGCTTTCAAACATCTGCAAAAGTTTAGCACAGAATGGCGCAGAGTCTTCTGCATCTGGTGCTATGTATTCACCTTTTTCCTGCAAATATGCAAGGTGTGTGTTTTTGAGCACAACCGTAGGGTAAATTCTCACCGTATCAGGTTTGATTTTTATAATTTCAAGAGCCGTTTGCTCATCTTTTTCGAAATCACTTTTATAAAGCCCCGTCATCATTTGAAGACCTAACTCAAAACCATATTCTTGTATAAGTTTTGATGCATTTCGCACATCATCTGCTGTATGTCCACGACGATTAAACCTTAAAACTTCGCCATTCATACTCTGCGCACCCAATTCAATAGCCGTTACACCATGGTTTTTTAGTGTTTCAAGTATGTCTTCATTGATGCAATCAGGACGAGTCGAAACCCTGATTCCCTTAAATTTATATACATCCAAAAAATGCTTTGCGGCGGTCAAAAGAGAGATCATTTCTTCCCTTTCAATCGCCGTAAAACTACCACCAAAGAATGCAATTTCAGTATTCTCTGGTGAGACATTATATTTAATTGCAGTTTCAACCGCATCTTCAACATCCTTAGGAGTTGCAGATGCTATTTGCCCACTGATTGCTCTTTGATTGCAAAAACTGCAATCATTTGGGCAACCCTTGTGTGGAACAAAAATGCTTATATTATTGTGACTCATAAGCCCATTAACTCCAAAGCAGATTTTGCTGCTTCTTGCTCTGCTCGTTTTTTACTGCTACCCTTGCCACGACCGATAACATTGCTGTTAAGATGCACCTCAACAATGAATTCTTTGTTATGGTCAGGTCCGCTTTCGCCAACAACGATATATTCAAATTTTTCTGTTGGATTCTGTTGCAAAACTTCTTGCAAAGTGCTCTTATAATCTTTGAAAACAGGTTTTGTTTCAGTTGCAATTTCGATAAATGGCAACACAAATTCTGTTGCTTTTTCGATTCCACCATCAAGATAAATTGCTGCAATAAGAGCTTCAAAAGCGTCTGAAATTACAGATGGTCGTTTTCTTCCGCCTGTTCTTTCTTCGCCCTTGCCTAAAAGCACCATTTCGCCAAGTCCAATTTTTTCAGCATAACCAAAAAGTGTTTTTTCGCAGACTGCATAAGCACGCTTTTTGGTGAGCTCACCTTCAGGCTTGTCCTTATAATGCTCAAAAAGATATTCAGCAGTAATAAAGCCCAAAACGGAGTCGCCTAAAAATTCAAGACGCTCGTTATCAAGTCCTGTGCCGATTTCGTTAGCATAGGACGAGTGAGTCAATGCTCTTTCTAAAAGCTTTTTATCTTTAAATTCATATCCGATTTTCTTCTCAAAATCAGTCATTTTATTCACCTAGATTGTTGTTTTTGCAAAATTCTTTGAGAGAAGTCATACCCCTTTGGGCTAATTGCATATATCTCTCTTGTTTATCTCTGATTTTATCAGGTAATGATGGGAGAACCCCAAAGTTTGCACCCATTGGTTGAAAATTCTTAACACTTTCATCACTTATATATCGGCTCAATGCACCAATCATTGTATCTTGTGGAAGAACAACTGTTTCTTCGCCTTTAAGTCTTTTTGCAAGGTTGATTCCTGCCATAAGACCACTTGCAGCAGATTCCATATAACCTTCTACACCTGTAATCTGACCACCGAAGAATAAATATGGATTTGTTCTCAAACTGAAATCACCATTAAGCAGTCTTGGCGAGTCAATAAATGTATTTCTATGCATTACGCCATATCTCAAAAATTCTGCATTTTTGAGCGCTGGGAACATTGAGAAAACTCTCTTCTGCTCACCGAATTTAAGATTAGTCTGAAATCCTACAAGGTTATACATTGTGCCGTCTTTGTTTTCTTTGCGAAGTTGAAGATTTGCCCAAGGTCTGTGCCCTGTCCGTGGGTCTGTGAGCCCAACAGGTTTTAACGGACCATATCGCATTGTATCCTTGCCACGAGATGCTAAAACTTCAATAGGCATGCAACCTTCATAAACATCTTTTCTCTTATCAAAAGAATGAACATCTGCACTTTCTGCGTTTATAATCGCATCATAAAAAGCCTCATATTCTTCTTTATTCATAGGACAATTTATATAATCATCTGCTCCACCGCGGTCATATCTTGACTGTGTGAATGCGCAAGTCATATCAATGCTTTCTGCACTGACAATAGGTGCCGCTGCGTCAAAGAAAGAGAGTCCATTACCACACAAATTACGGATAGTTTCTGCTAAACCATCACTTGCAAGTGGACCTGCACAAATCACAACGCCATCATAACCTGTTGGAATTTCTGTAACTTCTTTTTCGATTATATTTATATTTTTATCTGCTTTGATTTTTTCAGTAATAATTCTTGAAAACTCGTAGCGGTCAACGGCTAATGCTCCACCCGCTTCGACCTTGCTTTCATAAGCAGTTTCAACACAAATTGAGCCTAAATATGCCATTTCGTGTTTTAAAAGACCTGCCGCAGAATTAAGTCTTTCTGCTTTTAATGAGTTTGAGCAAACAAGCTCGGCAAGAGTATCTAATTTATGAGCAGGTGATTTTTTGTGAGGTTTCATTTCAAACAAGTCAACAGAAATGTCGTTTTTTGAAAGTGCTTTTGCACACTCAACCCCCGCAAGACCACCACCGATTACTGCTACTTTCATTCTTCTTTTGCCTTTCTCTTGCGCTCTGCTTTCTTTTCAAATCCACAACCTTCGTTTAAACAAGCAACAACCCCACCCTTACGCTTAAAGAGTGATTTACCACATTGTGGACAAAGGTCATCTGTTGGTTTATCCCAAGTCATAAAGTTGCATTCAGGATAATTGCCACAACCAAAGAAAGCATAACCCCTCTTTGTCTTTTTCTCGATAATTTTGCCACCACAAACTGGGCAAGTTGCTTTTGTTTCAACTACCAATGGTTTTGTATTTTTACAATCAGGATATCCCGGACAAGCAAGGAATTTACCAAAACGACCTGTTTTGATAATCATATTTCTGCCACACTTGTCGCACTTGATATCAGTTTCATCTTCTTTGAGTTTGATTTTCTGACCTTGCATATCTGCTTTTGCCTTGTCAACAGTTGCAATAAAGTCATCATAAAACTCGTGAAGCATTTTAATATAATCTGTTTCACCGCTTTCAACTGTATCAAGTTGAGTTTCCATACCAGCAGTAAATTTTACATTAACTATTTTAGGGAATTTTGCTTTTAGCAAATCTGTGATAGCTTCACCCAATTCTGTTGATTTGAGTTGTTTCTGCTCACGCACAACATATTCTCTCTGTGTGATTGTTGAGATAATTGTTGCATAAGTTGAAGGACGACCAACACCTGTTTCTTCAAGAGCCTTGATAAGAGATGCTTCTGTATATCTTGCAGGTGGTTGTGTGAAATGCTGATTACCAACAAGCTCTTTAACCTTGATTGCGTCACCTTCGTTAATTTTTGGAAGTTTACCTTCTTCCTCTTCGTCCTCATCTGTGCCACTTACATAAAGGCAAGTGTAACCATCAAAACGAACTGAATATCCGTTTGCCATAAATGTTATAAACTTACCCTGTGCTTTGTCACTTGCATTAGCACCCTGAATTTCTGCTTTAACAGTATCTTGAACACAGTTTGCCATCAAAGATGCCATAAAGCGTTTCCAGATAAGGCTATAAAGTTTATATTGTTCTGCACTAAGACTAGCCTTTACTCTTTCAGGAGTCAAATCCATCATTGTTGGACGAATTGCTTCGTGACCATCTTGTGCATTTGCTTTTGTCTTGTAATATCTTGGTTTTTCTGGAAGATAATCAGCACCAAAAGTGTTTCTGATATAGTCATTACCTGCGGCTCTTGCTTCTTCAGAAATACGAAGAGAGTCAGTTCTCATATAAGTGATAAGACCCATTGAGCCAACGCCTTGAATCTCAACACCTTCATAAAGTTCTTGTGCAACTTTCATTGTGCGACGAGCCTGGAAGTTGAGTTTGCGAGATGCTTCTTGTTGCATTGTTGAAGTTGTGAATGGTGGTGCAGGCTGACGATTACGAACACCTTTTTTAACTGATGTTGCAACAAAATCTGCGCCTTCAAGACGAGCAAGATACATATCGCTCTGCTCTTTATTTGTAATCTTAACCTTGCCTGTTTCATCACCCAAAAATTGTGCTTTGAAAGCCTTTTTTGATGATGGAGCAAGCATCTGAGCATCAAGAGTCCAATATTCTTCTGGATTAAATGCTCTGATTTCGTTTTCGCGGTCAACAACAAGACGCACAGCAACTGACTGCACACGACCAGCAGAAAGTCCACGACGGATTTTTTGTGAAATGAATGGACTGAGAGTGTAACCAACAAGTCTGTCGAGAATACGACGAGCCTGTTGAGCATTAACCAAATCCAAGTCGATTTTTTCAGGTTTTTCTATACCCTTGATAACACTATTTTTATTAATTTCGTTGAATTTTACACGGTTATTTTCATTAAGGTCAAGACCCAAAAGTGTTGCCAAGTGCCAAGAAATTGCTTCTCCTTCGCGGTCAGGGTCGGCTGCGAGAATAACACTTTCAGAATTGTCTGCAAGTTCTTTTAACTCTTTAACAAGTTTTTCTTTGCCCTTGATTACTGCATATTTTGGTGCAAAATCATTTTTAACATCAACGCTGAGTTTTGCCGCTGGCAAATCACGAACATGTCCCTTTGAAGAAACTACTGTGTAGTCCTTACCGAGATATTTCTGAATGCTTTTTGCCTTTGATGGAGACTCAACGATTACAAGTTTTGACATATATCATCATCCTAAAATGTTTAGATTTTTTAATTTATTTTATAACGCCTACCACTGATTTGAGTGATAAGACCATAAATTTCAAGTTCGGTAAGAGCCGAAAGTGTTGCATCTGTTGATAGTTTGCAGATATTTGTAATCTCATCAACATGTATTGGCTCATTTTCTATGAGCTCATACACCTTTAAAGCGTTTGGTGTGAGATAAGATGGTGGGGCTTTTTTAACAGTCGCCTTTTCTTCTTTCACAACCATTTTCTTTGGCTCTTCTTTTTTGACTTCTTCTTTGACTTCATTTGCCAAGAGATATTCTTGCGCTCTTCTCATAATTTCATCATCAGGAAGTCTTGTTTCATTATTCAGTTTATCAAAGAAACGATAGCAATATTCTTCTAACACATCATTAAGTGAAAAAACAGGTGTTGCACCGTTTCTTATAAGATTATTTGTCCCTAAAAATGACGAGCTGACCAAGTCGCCTGGCACAGCAAACACATCTCTGCCCTGCTCACTTGCAAGTCTTGCGGTTATAAGAGAACCACTTTTCTCACCCGCTTCAACAACGACTGTTCCCAAAGTTAAACCCGATATAATTCGGTTTCTCAGTGGGAATGTGGTTCTGCTTGCCGGTGTCATTGGTGGAAATTCTGTAACCAACGCACCATTTTTCACGATTTTATCGCGGAGTGGTTGATTTTCCATAAGATATTTTGTACCCAAACCACAACCAAGCACACAGATAGTCTTGCCGTTTTCGTCAAGTGCACCCTGATGCGCAGCACTATCTATTCCCAATGCACCACCTGAAACTATTGTGAATCCAAGACTTGCCATTGCAGATGACAGTGCTCTCGCAACCGCTTTGCCATAGTCGGATGCTTTTCGTGCACCAACAACTGAAACAGACATTTCATTTGTCAACACAGTTTCGTCACCTTGAACATATAGCACCAAAGGCAAATCTTGCAAATGCAACAAATTCTGTGGATAGTATTCACTTGATGGTGTAATGATTTTCCAACCATTTTCTTTTGAAACTCTTAAAATCTCCTCCGCTTTTTCGATGGGGAAGCTTTTAAGTTTTTCAACTCTTCTTTTGTTAAGCACATTGAGTGAAAAAATCTCATTGAATGTTGAGCCATAAATCTCATATGGATTCCACTCAAAATATGTGACTAAATCAAGACAAGAAGCACCTGCACCGAGCCCTAAAGACAGCCACACCCAATATAAATCGTAGTTCATTTTACCAATTCCCACATAGTTATTGATGCAGCCGCTGCAGCGTTAAGTGATTCTGCTCTGCCTGACATTTTTATGGTAATTTTTTCATCACATAAGTCAATAATTTCTGGTGATACACCGTTACCCTCGTTGCCGATTATGCAAAGTGCACCTTTTGAAAAGTCAGTCTTTGTGATATCCTTCGCATCTCTGTCAGGGACAGTTGCAAAAGAGCTTATTCCCACTTTTTTGCATTTTTTCATTTCGTCCGAAAGACTCTCGCAAATCTTAACTGGCAAACGGATAAGCGCACCCATTGATGCTCTTAATGCCTTTGGATTATAAATATCACAACCACCAAAAATTACCAATCCGTCAATGCCAAAAGCCTCGGCTGTGCGAGAAATTGCACCCAAGTTGTCAGGATTTTGAACAGTATCAAGAGCAATATATTTTTTGCCACTTTCATAGTCAAAATCGTTTATACTCATCTTCGCAACACAAACCACACCCTGTGGTGTAACTGTGTCACTTATTGCTTTCAACACATCATTTGATACAAGATGAAAATTGTCGCAGTTTTCTTGCACCAGTGCTATGTCTTCACTGTATTTTTCCATACAGTTTTCTGTGCAGAATGCACTTGTGATTTTGCAACCACTTTTTATGGCATCACAACAAAGACGGACACCTTCAAGCACGAAAAGTCCGCTGTTTTTACGCTCTTTTGATGATGTTAAGAGAGCCTTAGTTTCTTTAATTTTCGGATTATTTTTAGCAGTTATTACAATATTCATCATATTTCAAAAAACGCAAAAACCACGCGCGAGGGAAATCCTCATGCGTGGTTAATTTTCTTATTTAAGAGCTTCTTTAGCTTTTTCTGTAAGAGCTGTGAAAGCTGCTGGGTCAGCGATAGCAATCTCTGAGAGCATCTTTCTGTTAAGGTCAATACCAGCCTTTTTAAGACCGTTGATGAATGATGAGTAGTTCATACCATTCATTTTGCAAGCAGCTGAAATTCTTGTAATCCAGAGCTTTCTGAAATCACGTTTCTTCTGCTTTCTGCCGATATATGCATAGTTGCCGCTCTTCATAACAGCCTGTTTAGCTGTTCTGAAAAGTTTGCTCTTTGAGCCATAGTAACCCTTAGCGAGTTTTAATACTTTATTTCTTCTTTTGCGAGTCATCATCGCACCTTTAACACGTGCCATTTCTCTTTACCTCCGATATAGTAGATACATTTAATTTGTGCCTTTCACGCTTCGATTGTTCGATTATTGCGAAGCAACAAGGTTCTGGGGTACCCATAGAAATCTTCGATTTCGTTATGGGTCAGGTTCTTATTTGTAAGGAATAAGACGTTTAATCTGTGCTGTATTTGTCTTATCAGCAACAGCTGTCTGACGAAGTCCTCTTTTTCTCTTTGTGCTCTTCTTTGTTAAGATGTGAGACTTGTTAGCGTGTGCTCTGATTGGCTTGCCGTTCTTTGAAAGCTTAAATCTTTTTTTAGCTCCGCTATGTGTTTTAATCTTTGGCATAATAATATCCTCCTGATTTAATATAATTTACTTTTTACTTTGCACCTTTTGGTGACAAGAACATGAGCATCTGACGACCTTCAAGTTTTGCAGGTTTATCAACATTGCCAAGTTCTGATACAGCTTCAGCAAAGCGTTCCATAATTCCGTTACCCAAATGTGCGTGAGCCATTTCACGACCTCTGAAACGGATTGAAACCTTAACTTTGTTGCCTGATTTCAAGAATTTAAGTGCATGATTTACCTTTGTATCAAAGTCATGAGTATCAATGTTCACAGAAAGACGAATTTCTTTAGTTTCAATCACTTTCTGATTTTTCTTTGCTTCTTTTTCTTTCTTTGCCTTGTCAAAACGATATTTGCCATAGTCCATAATCTTACAAACAGGTGGCTGCGCATTAGGCGCAATTTTTACAAGGTCAAGACTGCGCTTTTCAGCTTCTTTCAAAGCATCTTTTGCAGACATAATTCCGAGTTGTTCACCATCGTCGGTAATAACTCTGATTTCTTTGTCGCGAATCTCTTCATTGATTTGCAATTCTTTGGTACTGATAAATAAACACCCCTTCAAGAAAATTAAAAATGCGGACAGAAATTCTGCCCGCACCATTACAAATCAAACTTTTTAGTAAAGTATTGACCGGTCAACTCGTAGCCGACGGGTGAGAACAAAAATCTGTTCTGCTTTATTTTGCTCTGTTATTATAACACAAATTTCAGTGTTGTCAACTGTTTTTTGTAATTATTTAACTTTTGTGAGAATAAGTCCGTCTGTCTGAAGATATAAAGTATTACCGTCTTCAATTCTGTATTCTGTTTTATACTCTCTTGAAGTGCCATCTTCAATAAATAAGAATGTTCCTTGATTGATTTGCCAAGTGCCTGCACCTGGGTCTTCGTTATAGTCGTCAACAATGTTCTTCAAATCTTCTTCAAGCCATTGTGCTTTGCAATCTTCGATTGATTTGTAACCAGATTGGATTATATCTTCTTCAGTTATTTCTTCAGATTTGAAATATTCATCATATGCTTTTAATAATGAAGTTTTTGTTTCTTCTCTATCCATATACCAACGGTATCTGCCTTCGGTAACTTCAAAATATTCTGTGAGTTCAACATCTAAATCTTCTGTATATTCTGTAGTATAAGCATAAGCCCAAGTGCCCATCAATTCTTTTTCTGCTTTTCCGTCAACAATAGCCAAAACCGCTATTGTAGCAACGAAAACAACAATTGTAATAATTGTTTTCTTTAAATCAAATCTTTTCATTTCACAAACCCCTTTTCTTTTTAGAACTTATCAGTTCTATAGAACGAATATATCACAAAATTATGGTAAAGTCAATAGTACTGATAAGTATTAAGGAGTGAATGCTTTGTATTTTCAGCGATTAAAAGATTTACGCGAAGATAAAGATATGAAACAAGTACAAATCGCAGAACTTCTAGGTATTCAGCAAACGGTTTATTCCCGATATGAAAGAGGTTTTCAAAACATACCTATCGAACATCTAATTTTTCTCGCTGACTATTATAATGTATCAACAGATTTCATTTTAGGAAGAACAGATAATCCGAAAATCAATAAATAAACTAGTAAAAAAGACGGTCTTTCGACCGTCTTTTCTTATTCTTCGTCCTTACGTTTGGCACTTACACCTATTACAACTGCAAGTGCACCAAAAATCACGCCCACAGAAGCAATTGGGATAACCCTTCTGCTTGTGTCCGGATTTTTTTCTGACTGAACATTTTCAGTCTTTGTATCCGTAGTTGTTTCTTCTGTATTATTTTCAGTGGTTGTTTCAGTTGCAGTGTTATCAGGTGCTGTTGTGCTCTCAGTTGTTACTTCGTCCGGAACAACATCTGCAACCTGTGAGAGATAACTGAATTTTGCCATTTGCTCATCTTTCATTGGTGTGAATTTAATAGTTGATATTGTAGAAGTCATCTGTGTATTCATAAGTGTATATGTTATATCTATTGCAAATGGTTTTTCTGCATTATCAAAATCGTTATTTACAGCTTCAATTTCAACAACCTTGCCCATTGGTACTCTCATTCCTGGTGTATAATCAAAAGTGATATCCGCACCAACTGCTTTTATATCCCATATAGCTATCTCTGCTTCAACAGACATATTTTTAAGGACTAATGCTGTATCCTTTGTAGAATGATATCCTGAACTGGTGTTATCAAATCTTGCATAAATAATTTCAGAATTGTTTTGTGATATATTAAACTGTGGATACTCTTTGCTTGAATAAACAGTATCAATATCGCCCCACAAGAAATCGTGAACGAGATTCTTTGAGTATTCGTCGTGCATAATCATACCATGACCTTGTTTTTTGATATACCAAGTGCTGTCTGGCAAGAATCCTGTTGACGCGTCAATATCAAAATCAGGTGAAATATGGTAATGATTTGGATTATCGCAAACTGTATTCTTCTGAACATAATCGCTTGCAAAAGTTTCGTCCGCAAGTGCACAGTATGAACCAGATGAAAGGTATGTATCAATAAGAATATCTGAATTGTATTTACCGTTAACTGAATCGTAGCCACTACCACAAACATAGCCTATTTTCATACCGCTTGACTCAAGGTCTGCAAGCTTGTTTGCAAGATTTAATCCGTCATTTGAAACATCGTTATGGAATTTAACTGTATCATTATAAAGTTTTCCATTATCTGTTTCATTAAGTCCAACATACTGAAGTGCATCTTCAAAATAATTATGTGGAACAAAATCCCAAAGAGATGGAATAAGCACAATACCTTCAAGCAAATCAGTATTTACAAGTGCACTGTTTACAACCTCAACAAGAAATTCATCAAGCAAGAGAAGTTGCAAAAGCCACTCCCAGTCTTTTTCATATTCGAAACCATGTTCAATAAAAGCAATAACATCTTCTAAATTAGCATCCACATATTCACCTGTAAAGAATGAGCCAACTGCAGATGTGCCCAAAGTTGCAGGGTCGCCGAACATTGCTCGTCTTACATCACCCTTGTGACCATAATAGTAAAGATAACTTGTACCATACTGACCACCATGACTTAAACCATAAAGGTCAACCTGGTCTGCACCTGTAATTGCTTTTACTTCTTGAATATATGCATCAAGGTCAGCAGCAGAATCAACCTGACTCTGTCGCCAGTCCTGTGTAAAGCCGAATACATTTTCTGCACCTACTTCTTCCATTGCCATTTCAGCAACTACAGCTTCAGGAATATACTGCTCCATACCATTTTCAATAAGAGTTGATGCGCGGGTTGCCGCTGCGCCACTTGGGTATGGCACAAGATTGTTTTTCGATGTTCCGTCGGGATACATTTCAAGAGGCTCAAAATACTCTTGCAACACGTCAACAATCGCATCACCAAGGTCATTTTGATTAAGTGTAACATCAGCAAGCAACTCGGCAATATCAGCACCGAGATTATCAAAATTCAATGGCCAAGCAAGTTGAACTTCGCCATTTTCATTAACAATAGGCTCGCCGTTTTCATCTGCATAAGCAAGGTTAGGACCTGAATAACCTTGTAGAATTACCACAGGTACTTTTTCTTCAGGTTTTGCAAAAACCCCTATTGATACTGTAGAAAAAATAATAAGAACTGCGAGAATAATTGATAGAACTTTTTTCATAACAATTCCCCTTTAAAACAAATTCCATATTCTTATTCTACACCCATACAATCATAAAATCAATAAAATAGCGACACCCAAAACGAGTGTCGCTGTAGAATTTTTTGTCTTGCTTTTGTTAACATTCACAATTATTCAGCTGTTGTTTCCCAACCAAAGTTGTATGTAAGTGATGATGTGCAAGGGAATTCAACGATTACTGTGCCATAATCTGCAAGTGCACCCTTAAATGTAACATTTGCAGTGATAATCATATTCTTCTCAAATGTTGCATAAGTCATCTGGTCATTAACTGCATTAAATCCTGCTGAAATCTTGCAAGGTGTGAACGCAATATCAAATGAGTTGACTGTGAGATAATTTGATGCTTTTTCGAACTCTTTGAGAATTCCGTCTTTTTCACGGATTGTGAATGCTTTTTCAACACTTGCCAATTCTGGTTTTACTGCAATATTGATTGTTCTGTAAAGCTCTGATGGAACGAAGATATATTCGCCCTCTAATTCGCCTTCTGTGTATTTTGCGTTATTGCCCTTGTCGTCAAGGTCATAAACCAATGTTGGAACGATTGATGTGTAAACAGGTTGTGTAACAATACCTGTTTCTTTATCTGTATCTGTGTAAAGGTCATTAAGTGTGAGTGTGCTTGCTGTGTTTACACCCAAAGGATAAATAATATTTGTAAGGTCTTCACCTTTTTCAACTGGACCTTCTGAGCGCAAAAGGTAGCTGCCAATATCTTTAAGTGCAGTATCTGCATAAATACGGAACGCTGCTTTAAATTTATCCTGACCATCTAATTCATTGCCTTCTAAATCTTTGAAAACAACGCCGTTACCGTGGTTAATCCAGAAATCTTCTTTATATTCAACCAAAGCAGTTTTATTCTGTTTAATATCGTTGAGCGAATTGTTGAAATAATCAAGAACCGCTTGCTGATTTGCAACAAACGCAGCCATTTCTTCATCAGAAATAAGGTCTAAAAGTGCTGGGAAATATTCCTGACCACCGAACTTTGAAACGAGTTCATAATATGAAAGTTTAACTTCTCTGCTATCGAGTTTCTTGTTAATATTTTCATATAAAATCGCTAATTTGTCACCGGGAAGAATGTCTTTAAGTTCACCATAAGTAAATGTGAAATAAACATCTTTAAGGTCTGTTTTAACTGACACAGCCTCCGGTCTTTTAACTTCTGTTCCTGCGCCACAACCTGCAAAAGATGCAACCATAATAGCAAGCACCATTACAATACTGAGCACTCTCATAAAATTCTTTTTCATTATATATTTTCCCCTTTCGGTGAATTATACCCTATTAATATTGGTCTTTGAGACCTTGTTCGTCAAACAAGAACACGGTTTCAAGAACAATTTTAAGCACATCTTCAATAGTTTTCATTTCAAGCATATTAACCTTATCAAGACGAGTGTGATAATATCTTGCTGGAGCAGGGTCCATACTTGTAAATGCAACTGATTTAATTCCACCCTGTTGCATTGCTGCAGCGTCAGTAGAGCCGAGTGGTGTTGTTGTAAAGTTAACATTTATCCCCGCATTTTCTGATGCTTTCTTCATCAATGCACAAGCTGATTTATCCAACTTAACAGTTGCTGTCATATCCTTTGTAACGATACCCATAAATTCATAGTCACGAAGTGTATCAAGAGCTACGAAAACTGTTTCAACACCGTCGTTTTTATATTCGTCACCGTGCAATTCTGCAAAAGCCTTTGAACCACGAAGGCCCTCTTCTTCTGCACCCATTGAAACCGCAATAACTTCAGTATTTTCAAAGTTGATGTTATTGTTTTTAAGATAGAGCAATACTGCCATTGATGTAAATACGCCTGTAAGGTCGTCGTTTGCACCGTCAACAACTAATTTCCAGTTAACGAAGAAAAGAACTGCAATCATAAAAGGCACAACGATTGCCTGTAAAACAATCAAAACAATATTTGCACTTTCGTGGTCTGCAAAAAGACCGATAACACCAACAACAAGTGTCATGAGAAGTCCTAACAATGCGCCCGCAACAACAGTTGTAACCATTTTTGGACCACCCATATATGTATATCTCCACTCATAAGCAGAGTCCATATGTCCACCAATAATAATGCGTCTTTTCACTTCGCCTGTTGCCTTGATTTTGCAAATTACGTTGCTTGATTCTTCTTTTTTAAAGAACGGGTCAAGCACCTTTTTATAAAGCAAAAATTCACCCACTGCAAAGAACAATGCAACTGCACAGAGAACAACAGAAACTATGTGTAAAACACCTGCAACTGCTGGAACAAGACCTGTAAATGCAAGAATACCCAAAACTGCTGCAATCAAAGCTAAAGCGCCGTCAATGGTAACCCAGCTCATAAATGCTTTTGGGCTTAATGTAAAGTTCTCTCTTGTTACTTCGTCAGCGATAGGTGTCATAAGCTTTTCTACATAATCCTGAGCCTTTTTCTCGCCTTCATAACCCGCAGGACGAGGACCTATCTGTTCGCACACTCTTTTGATTTCACGAACAGCAAAATTTGAACATTCACGCACTTTTGATGCGTAATGTGTATTGCTTTCATACGCTTTCAAACAGAATACCTCCATAATATTGGAATATACATTGTTTATTCTATCACAAAATTCTTTTTAAGTCACTATATATTTTGAAAAAATTTGAAAAAATGCTTGGTTGACATATCCACAAAAAAAGAATAAACTATACTCAGTTAACTGAAAGGACTTTTTTATGAAAAAAAGACGTTTGAAAATAAGATTTTACCTTTTGATTTCACTTGTTGTGATTTTAGGTACACTTTCAATTTTATATGCATCTCTCTGTCGTGGAAAAGGGTATAACGAAGTCTCTATTGATTTACCAGAAACCACAACTGAGTATATTGAAGAAACCCCTGTTGAGCCTGAAGAAATCCCTGAAGAGAGCACAACATTACCTGAAGAAACAACCACCAAAGCACCTGTTAAATGGGATAAATACAACCCACAAGACCAGCTTGCAGGTGAAAATTGGGCATTGACACTTATAAGCAAAAAATATCCTTTGGGCAAGACATATTCACCAACACTTGCACCTGTTATTGAAAACAGTTCAATTACAGCAGATTCACGAGTTGCAGAAGCATATAAAGCAATGTATGCCGCCGCGTTAAAGCAGAATATTGTTCTTACACCTTATGCTGGATATTGCAGTTATAACCGTCAGAAAACCAACTATGACAACAAGGTTAACGCATTCACTTTGCAAGGTATGACACATGATGACGCAGTCGCAAATGCAGAGAAAAGAATTGAACCTGCAGGAAGCAGTGAAAACGGAGCAGGACTTTCAGTTGATATTATCAGCGCAAGCGCAGGATTTGCATCAACTGATGAATACAAATGGCTTTTACAAAACGCTCACACCTTTGGCTTTATTCTTCGCTACCCAGAAGACAAAGTTGAGACTACAGGAATGATTTTCCAACCTTGGCATTGGCGCTATGTCGGTGTCACAGCCGCAACAGAAATGAAAAATAACAACCAATGTTTAGAAGAATATTTAGGTGCTATATAATATAGAAAGCAAACGCGGAAGAAATAATCTTCCGCGTTTATTTTTCACCAAACAAAATGTAGGGGCGGATGCCCACATCCGCCCGTTTAGGTTTCATCTCATTGCGCGGGACGATGTGGGCATCGTCCCCTACTAAAACAATTCTTTATAATAATTATTTAGTTCTTCTGCATTAGCCATTTCAACAAATTCGCCACTTGTTGTTCTTTTCATAGATACCTTTTTATCAAAATCAATGAAAGAGTTGCTATTTTTACTATACGAATTTGATAATTCAATCTCTATTTCTTCGCCATCGTTCATAATTAACTTATATGTAAGTGTGCTTCCTCTATGTCGCAAACCATCACCGCTATAACATAATAAAACAGTTTCTATGTCACTATAACTGTATACTATTTTTTCATCTTTTAAAAGGGAATTATATGAAATATTCTCTTCCGTTACAACCCAAACATTACAATTGCAAACAATTAATGCAACAAGAATAACAATACTTATTATTGACGATAAAACTATATATTTTTTAGAAGTCATTTTTCGTTCTTGTGAAAAATAATATGTAACCGCAATAAATACTATAATCAAAAATGGGACTGAAAAAAACTTCATCATATCTCTTTCAACAAAAAGTGCCGAATCATATCTTTCAAGAAAATATGATTTTATAAGAAAATTATACAACAAAAACAATACTATCTCTGATGCCAAAGCAATTAATATTACAATATCAAGTTTTGAATATTTTCTGCTTTCATTTTGTTTGTTCTTTTTCATTGCTTTATCCTTTTAATTCGGCGGGAGCTAAGCCCCCGCTCTACGCGTGTTTTTAGTCTTTTTTGCCAAGCTCTGTAAGAGATGTTGCAAGACCTGCAAGTCCCTGAATTTCTGATGGAATAATAATTTTTGTTGCTTTGCCGTCTGCTGCTTTTTCGAATGATTCAAGAGCTTTGATGCTGATGAATTCTTTACTTGGATTAACCTTGTTAATCATATCAATACCAGCTGCAGTTGCTTCTTGAATTTTAAGAATAGCCGCTGCTTCACCTTCTGCTTCACGGATTTTTGACTCCTTAATCGCATCAGCACGAAGAATTGCAGATTCTTTTTCACCTTCAGCAACAAGGATAGCTGCTTTCTTTTCACCTTCAGCCTGAAGAATCTTTTCACGGCGTTCGCGTTCAGCCTTCATCTGTTTTTCCATTGAATCCTGAATTTCGCGTGGTGGCATAATGTTCTTTAATTCAACACGGTTAATCTTGATACCCCAAGCATCTGTTGCATCGTCAAGCACTTCTGTAATCTTTGAGTTGATTGTGTCTCTTGATGTAAGAGTTGCGTCAAGTTCAAGGTCACCGATAATGTTACGAAGTGTTGTTGCTGTAAGGTTTTCAATAGCCATCATTGGTCTTTCAACGCCATAAGTATAAAGTTTTGGGTCAATGATTCGATAGAAAACAACTGTGTCGATTGACATTGTAACGTTATCCTTTGTGATAACTGGCTGTGGTGGGAAATCCACAACTGCTTCTTTAAGGCTCACTCTTTTTGCCACTCTGTCAATTACAGGGATTTTCACATGAAGACCTGTATCCCATGTTGTATGGTATGCGCCAAGTCTTTCAATAACAAATGCATTTGCTTGTGGTACTATGCGTACGTTTGAAATGATAATTGCGATAATAATAAATGCGATGAGTGTAGGGATAATTAATAATTCCATAATTTTTCTCCTTTGTTAATTTAATTTAGTTACAACAAGAGTTGTGCCATTGACACTCTTGATAACTGCTTTTTCATTTTCAGAAAGTGTTTCACCATTTTCGGTGATTGCTTTCCAATAAATATCACCCATTCTGACTCTGCCGTTTATTCCGTCAGTTGTGTCAGTTATGGTTACTATTTTGCCCAGAAGTTTTTCATTCTGGTCAACATCGTCAACGGGTTTCTTAATATATTTTTTATAGATTTTACGAGAAATTACCATAAATATTGCACTTAAGAAAACGAATATAGCAATTTGCCAGATTGCGCTTTTAATTACAAATGATAATAAACAGGTAATTATCGCTGCAGGCACAAACCAAATAGATACTAATGCAGCTGTGCTAAGCTCAACTATTAAGAAAAACACGCCGACTGCAACCCATATAATCCACGGATTAGACATTAGGTATTCCATAAAATCCTCCCTTTATATTTTATATTGATAGAGTGCTGTTTCAACAGAATCTGCAAAGCTGTTTGATGCACCCCAGTCAAATCTTAAAAAGCCATGTCCACCGCCACCGCCGACTGCGTGAACACGAGTAAACCCTTGAAGGTTATCAACAGTCAAAGTAAGGGTCAAACGGTTATCTGCTCTGTAATAATGCTTTTCATAGACCGCCACTCTGACTTCTCTGCCATTTTCTGTTATGCAAATGTGTTCATCAACTTTTTCACCTGTGATGGACCCATTGACAATTTCTTTGTCAACTAAATCCACTGCTTCTTCTGGTGAAATTCTCACCATAAACTCAACCATATAACCCCTCCTTTAAATTACATAAGTTGCATAAATGCTTTTTGTGCCATCTCTCTTATTCGTGTTGAGAGAAACGCCAACACCATTGCTCTCAATGCAGTTTTTAACTTTTTAACGGACACTGCATCAGAAATTTTAATTTTTTCAATTTGTGCTTCAATAACTTTATCAAGATAATCTGTATCAAAAGCCGAACACTCTTCACAGATATATATTATATTGCACAGAATATTGAATAAGTCTTTATCGGGTAAAATATCGTCTGCTCGGTCATCCACCGACCCATTGATATAGCTCATCAGAAATGCTATCTGTTCAAGTTGCATTGAGCCACGCATCATATTTATAAGTATAATGCGCATTACTTGTTCTTCACCATAGCGTTTTCCTTCGGGATTTTTTACCCAGCCACGTTTTACCCAATTTTGGATTGTTGACGGTTCAAGCCCCGTCAACGCAGTTACCTGAGCCAAGGTGAGCCCTTTTGTTACCGTCAGAAGCGGAGAAATCAATGAATAACAATTTTCTGCCGCTGAGCTGTTAAAAGAAAGTGCCGTTCCCGGTATTTTTTCTAACATATAGCTTTTACTCCCCCTTCATCATTGTAGCTTGATTATATCACAGGTTCATATGAACTTCAAGTTGGTTTTTCTGACAAATTTGACAAAATTTTAACATTTTTAGAATGCAACAATGCATTTTCTTTGATTTTCATAAATTTTCTCGATTTTTCGTATATTTTTCTCGTTTTTTATAAGAAAAAAGCAGAGCCGAAGCTCTGCTTTCACATCTTTATACTATTATGTCTTGCATTTTCTTTTTTGCTTTTTTCAAAGTTTTTCCTAAGAAGATTGCACTAAGCACTAACGACACACACTCTGCTATTGGGAATGCAAACCACACAAGTTCAAGTTTTCCTGTTTGCGCCAACAACCATGCACATGGCAAAAGCACAACCAACTGACGACAAACCGAAACTATCAAGCTATAATTCGGATTACCGATTGCTTGACAAACCGAACCTGCAATAATGCAGAATCCTGCAAAAATCAAGTGGATTCCGATTATTCTCAACGCCGGAACACCGATTGCTAACATTTCTTCTGATGCGTTGAATAACAATAACAATTTATCTGGAACTGTTTCAAATGCAGCCACACCAATTAACATAATTGATATTGCAGTAACAAGTGTTATGATAATTGTCTTTTTAACACGGCTGAATTTTCTTGCGCCATAGTTATATGCGATAATCGGCACCATTCCATTATTAAGACCAAAAATTGGCATAAACACAAAGCTTTGAAGTTTGAAATACGCCCCGAAAACTGCTGTTGCGGTTGTTGTGAATGAAATAAGAATTTTGTTAAGCGTAAAGGTCATTACAGAACCAATTGACTGCATTACTATTGATGGTAAACCGATTTTGTAAATATCTTTTACTATCTCTTTATCAAAACGAATAAGTTTTGTACTAAAATGAATGTCTTTATTATATTTAAGGTTGAAAATTATTGCTCCGATTGCTGCAACAATTTGTCCCGCAACTGTTGCTATTGCTGCACCTGCAACTTCAAGTTTTGGGAATCCGAAAAGTCCAAAAATCAAAATCGGGTCTAAAATAATATTTGTAACTGCACCAATTAAATGTGTAATCATAGTGCAGAATGTTCTACCCGTTGACTGCAACAATTTTTCAAAGCAGAATTGACCTACAATACCGAATGAAAGCACCATACAAATCATTGTGTATTGTGTGCCATAATTCACGATTTCAGGCACATCTGTCTGTGCTAAAAAGAATGGTTTTGTAACCAATAAGCCAACCATGGCAAACACAACGCTACAACAAATCGCAAGAAAAATACCTGTATTCGCAATTTTATTTGCTCTTTCAAAATTCTTTGCACCCAAAGCCCTTGAAAGAAGCGCATTCATACCAACAGATGTACCACCACAAACGGCAATCATAATCTGTTGCATTGGAAACGCCAAAGACACCGCATTTAACGCATTTTCACTAAGTTGTGAAACAAAAATACTGTCAACTATGTTATAGCAAGCCTGAACAAGCATTGAAATCATCATTGGTGTTGCCATTGATGCTAAAAGCTTGCCTTCGGGCATTATTCCCATTTTGTTCTCTTGTAAATTATTTCTTTGTTCTGACATATTTGAATCCTTATTTCGCACTACCGAAAAATAAGCCGCACATTAAGTACGGCTTTCATTTTTATTTCTTTTTGCTTTTATATTCTTCGCCATAGCCATAGCCGTAACCATATCCGTAGCCGTAACCATAGCCATAACCCTTCTTGCTTCTCTTACCTGCTTTGATAAGATTTACAGCAGAGCTGCTATCTGCATCGTTGTAGATAACACCAAGAAGGTCTGTACCTGTACCATTGATATCTTCCATTGTCTTTCTGATACGGCGCATTGGAGCGCGGTCGTTACGAACAACCATTACTGTTGCGTCTGCGTGCTGAGCAAGAATTGTTGCATCAGCCACAAGACCTGCCGGTGGAGTATCAATGATAACATAGTCAAACTCGTTCTTAACTGCTTCAAGAATTTCTTCTGTTTCATCAGCTGAAAGAAGTTCAGCAGATTCTGAAACAGCCTGACTTGAAATAAGAAGGAAAAGATTGAATTTTTCAAAATACTTAATTGATTCGCTAAGTGTCTTTTCACCTGAAATCACACCTGCAAGACCAGCTTCATTTGTTGCTGAAACACCAAGTGTTTTGTAAACAGATGGTTTGCGAAGGTCAGCGTCAATCAAAAGAACTGATTTGCCGTTCTTTGCAAGAGCCAAAGCCGTGTTTGTTGCGATTGTTGTTTTACCTTCATTTTCAGCTGTACTTGTAAACACAAATGTCTTGTAATTATGACGTTTAGCAGTATTCTCAAGCTTCGCACGAATTGTCTTGAATGCTTCAATGAACATAAATCCAGTTTTCTTGTCTGTGAAGAGAAGTCCACCTTTGTCATTTCTCTTGATATGGATAATTGAACCAACAAGTTTGCTACCAAGTTTGTTTGTAATATCATCTGTAAGTTTAACTGTATCTTTAATGAAGATGCTAATACAGATTATACCAACAACAAGACCTGCGCCGAACACAAATCCCAATAATGTATAAAGAAGTTTTGAGTTGTCTGCATTTGCTTTTGTAGGCATTACAGGTTCATCAATAACAATCGCTCTTGTGTTGCTGTGTGCTTTATCTGTTGTTGCAGCGTAATTATTAAGATAACTTGTTGCAACTGCAAAAGAAACCTCAGGGTTAGATGTTGTTACATTAAGAGAAACGATTGATGTATCTTCAACAAGTGTGCCTTTAAGCATTTTCTTAACTTGGTCACCAGTAATTTCATAACCACTGTTTTTAGCAACTGCTTCCATAAGTGAATTTGTTTCTGTCATAATAACAACATAGTCACGAGCAAGTTGCATACCCGCATTAATATCACTTACACTTTGTCCACCAGACACTGTGTTTTCGTTTTTGTTATCAATAACAAAACGCATTGTGCAAGTGTACTGTGGCACATAAGTAACCTTTGCAACTACAAAGCCAGCACCAGCGCAGATAACAGCAGCCAACAACACAGCCCACCATTTCTGAAGAACACGAAGTGCATATTGCATAATAGTTGCAATATCAATGCCTTTTTCTATTTGAGAGTTGTTTGTATTATATTCCATATCAATACTCCTCTTTTATTACATATCCAAAAGATTATATCAAACTCAATCTGAATATGCAATGTTTTTTATAAACTTTTATATGGTTTTTAATAATTTATTCGTCAAGCAAATTATGTTTTTTAAGTTTCTCAACAAGAGCGTCAAAATCTCTTTTCACAATCTCAACGTCCACATTATAATCACTTGCAATTTTTTCAACAATTTCTTCAGGAGAATTTGTTCCGTCAAGCAAATTAAAAATCTCTGCACCAACGCTATTAAAAGTGATTACGCCATTAAAAGAAAGTCTTGCTTCACCTGTTGCAATAACAATTTTGCTACCTGCGACATCTTTTAATATAAATCCATCTTTAATCTTCATTTTTTATCAACCTTTCAATTTCGTTATAAGCAGTAATTGCGGCATCTTTTTCCATATTGCAATGCAAAGTGAAAACTGGCACTTCGCGAAGAAGCAAATCCAAATTATCAAGCATATTAATCGCCATTGTCTTATCAACAGGATTAATTGTCTGTTCCAAAACCAATGGCGCTGCCATAGAATTATCTAATTTTTTAACTTTATTTTCTTTGCCACGGAATAAAAACACGATTGCTCTGACAGGAATTTTAACATCAAGATTCTCATCAGTTTTGCCCGAAAATGGAGTTCCACAAGCATACCACTTTCCGTTATCTCTCAACAGAGCAGGTTTATCATCATTGATGATTCTTGTATTTTCAAGATTTTCAAGCCAGAGATGAGTGTGTGTTGATTTGCCTGTCCCACTTCTCGCAGAAAACAAATATGCAAAACCATCCTTCTCAACGCAAGAAGAGTGAAGCATCATTCCGCCGAATCGCAAAATCTCGTTATAGAACGCATCACAAGTCCACATATACTCGTGCTCATCCCAAGATAAGTTAGGAATTTTTTCTTTTTTTATTTCAATGAATTCTTCACGAATATTGAGCTTTATTTGTGTTTCGCTGTCATCAAAATCTGCTTTGTACTTTTCAGAGCGTTCGCGAAGCAAATCTCCACGGACATTATATTCAGTTTTTATTCCTGCAATAATAAATTTTTCCATAATTTTAGCTATTCGGTCTGGTCTTTATTCCCAAATATGGAGCCGGATTTACCTTATTACCATTAACTCTAACTTCAAAGTGAAGATGCGGTCCAGTAACAAATCCTGACGAACCAATCTGACCGATTTGTTGTCCTCGTTTAACTTTTTGTCCTGCCGATACTCTTAATGAGCCCGGTTTCATATGTGCGTAAAGCGTCTGTAATCCACCGCCGTGGTCGATAATTACACAATAACCATAAGAACTATAAACTCTTGCGAGTTTAACTGTACCTGACTCTGCTGCAAGAACAGGTGCACCCGTACTCTTACCACCCGGGCGAGTAATATCTATACCACCATGCCATCCGTTAAGACTTCTCTTGCCATAGTATGATGAAACGTGAGTTGCACCACCACTTGCAGGCCATACAAAGCGACCACCATAAGAGATAACGGGACCACCTGATGAACCGTAAGAATTCTTCTTTGTACCAACCTGAACTTTTTCATCAACGGCTTCTTTGACAGTCACTCTTGATACTTCTTTTGTTGAAACTCTCACGCCATCAATATATGTTACTAATTCAGTAACCTGTTGAACACCATTGACACCCTTTGTAACAACTTTTTTATCGCCAACATAAAGACTGTCTGTATTCACTTTTATTGTGCTATATGGAATCTCAACTGTGCGAACTTCTGTTTTCGTTGTCTGAACCTGAACAAACCCAACTTCGCCAGAAAGCAAAATCTGTTGACCAACATATATTCTTTCACGAAGCTCAGGGTTAAGATTGAAAACTTCAGACGTTTTCATATTAAACTGCTTTGCAATTTTTGAAACAGTGTCACCTGACTGAACAGTATAATATCTTGCCTCACTCTTCTTTGAACGAAGCTTCTCGTTAAGATAAGCCGCATCACGAACAATATTTTCTTCATCAGGATAAAGCCCTTGAACATATTCAATGTTCTGCACAAAACTTACAACTGCATTTGCTTCGCCTGTTTCGTGCTCTGCGAGAATACTGTCAAAAACACTGAGTGCGTCAGTTTCGTTTTTAACTGCGCAAACGAAGGCGTTATCTATATAAATACCACATGCATTTGTGATGTTGCTATCTGATTTTTCTATGAGCTTATCGCAAATTGTAGATGAATCGTTAATCTGACTGAGTTTTACAGGCTTGATTTTGTATTCTGCATCACCAATAACATCCTTATCCGTTTTATCTGTTGCAGTTGCCACAGAAACATCAAGACGGTCAAGTGCTTGCTGATACGCTTCTTTATAGACCGCCTCGCTGCTTACATAACCGATAACTTCGTCGTTATAGTTGACTTCAAGAGCAAAGGTCATATCAGACAAACCTGAAACAACATTGAAAAGCAACAAAAGCGATGCCACAGGCAATGCGATATTCAACACATATGTAAATGACTTTTTGTATCTTGTGAACGCTTTTAACGCATAACCTTTGAACACATCTCTTTTTCTTGTGTCAGGAGTTCTTGTCTTGAAGTCAGACATAACCCTTTTTGTTTCTGACACCAATTCCTTAAAATCATCGACACTTTCGTGGAAGAGTTTTAACACAAGTTTATCAATAACAATTATGAGTGTAAAAATCAATGTTCCTACAAATTTAATTGGTTTAAGCAACAATTCCCCAAGCCATCTGAAAAAGCGTTTACTGTAACGGATAGCCTGAATACCAATGTAATATATTTGATTGTAGATTAAGTCAAACATTATTGTTTCCTCAATTCAAATCATAAAATCCCAATATATATTTGCATTTTACCACAAAAAAGAAAAAAAGGCAAGTCACAGTATATTCCTGCAACTTGCCTGTCATTTTTTATCTATATATGTCATTTTTATATGATACACAGTTTTTCTCGCTATTTTTCGCGTTATAGAGTTGAGCGTCAGCTTTTTCGATAAAATACTGTGTAGATTTTTTCTTGCTGTTAAGACTTGTGTAAACACCAACGCTTACAGAAATCGGCTCTTTTACACCTTCGATTTTCACTTGATTTATATCTTTAAGAAGTTTTGTTAAATATTCAACCAACGCAGACACATTTCTTTGGGCTGTAACCACAAGAAATTCTTCCCCACCATAACGGACACAAAGGTCAGTTGGTCTTGAGAAATGCTCTTTGATACATTTCGCAACTGCTTTAATACATATATCACCTTTTATATGACCATAGACATCATTGAACTTTTTAAAATCATCGATATCAAGCATAATAAAGCAAACATCATATCCGTTTGCATCACAGAAACCTCTCATAGAATTGATTCTGCTTTCAAAACCTCGCCTGTTCATAAATTCTGTCAACGGGTCACCGTTTGCAGAGAATTCTAACTTTTTGTTCACAAGTGCGTTTGCCATATAATAGAAAAATCTAATGTGCGAACAAAGCACGCCGGCAACAGCTAAAGCTATACAAACAATGATTGTGCCTAATGAACCATCTGTGTATAAAATCAGATACACTTCAGTTGCCATTGAGAATGCAAAAACAAAGAGTTTTGGAATTGGTTCAATAACTGGTAAAAATGTAAATATAATCATAAATGTTATGTAGTTATTGATTGCACCACGGTCAAGATATTCCATAACAGAAAAAGACAATGCTTCTACCATATAAATAATCCAATAACCAATATAAACACTTTTCTTTTTCTTGTTCGAAATAAAACTCTTTCTTAAATCCACTTCAATAGCTATAATAACGCAAATTGAGATAAAAGCAAAAATGCAACACGACCACAAAAAACCTTTGCCATAATCGAATTTAACATTGGTCCAGATTGCCCAAATCATTCCACAGATTTCAACAACAAGCAAAACAACTGTTGCAGGGATAATTCGGATATAGTTAGCGTGAATTCTATCTGCTTCAATTTCACGATAAATAGGATTTTCACTTTTTCTCTCTCGTCTTGCCATGGTTACATCTGCAACCTGAGCAATCATATGATTTACTATCTGAGTTAATTCACCTAAAATTTTGCTTTTCATAATTATCCCCCTTTCGCTTGTCTTTCTAATAAAATTTTATCACAAAAATTTTTCTCTTGCAATAAGTTGTAACAAGATAATAGAAATTTCATAAAATGGTACTGTCAGTTGACAATTTTTTATTAGGAGGAACAGAGATGTCAGAAAATAGAAACTGTATCCAATCAAAAATCAAAGAAGCTGTTTGTATCGATACAAACCGAGTTTATGACTCTTGCGCAGACAAAGATTGTCTTGAAGATTTGAGAGTTTATTTCACATCTTCAGCTCAATGTGTTATAGACCGAGCAACTAATGTTCGCTGTCGTGGAAGCGAAGTACTTAATGCTTTTATTGAAGTTGAAAGAGTGCCTTTTAATCGTGGCTTTTATTCAGTAGATATTACTTATTTCTTCAAGGTTTGCCTTGATGTTTTCTGTGGCCACGCAAGTCAGCCAACAATCGTTGAGGGACTTGCAAGTTTTTCTAAAAAATGCATTCTCTATGGTTCTGAAGGCAATGTAAAAGTGTTCTCATCTGAATTTGCAAGTTGCGAAACAGATACTCAACTTCAAATGACTAACACTAATCCAAGAGCAAAGGTGCAGACTGTTGACCCAATCTGTCTTGATGCTAAGCTTCGAAAAGCTCATGACTGTTGCGACCCTTGTCATAAACCAGGTAGATTACCAAAATGCGTTTGCCGTTGCTTTGACGGAGATTTTGACAGCTATGATAACGAGCCTGAAAAGATTGTCACAGTCACTCTTGGAATTTTCACAATCGTACAGCTTGAAAGAGATGTGCAGATGCTTATTCCTGCTTATGATTTCTGTATACCAAGCAAAGAATGCAGTTGCGATGCCGATAACCCTTGCGACGCATTCAGAAAAATCCAATTTCCTGTTGACGAATTCTTCCCACCTAAAGAAGGTTGCTTGAAAAGCGACTCTTTCACAGGTTGCGGATGCGGAGATTAAAAGAAAAACGGTAGGTTTTCACCTACCGTTTAGTTTTATTTCTTAAAAGCTGATTTTGTGCTTCAAATGTTAATTTTTAATATGTAATTGTGTAGTCCTTTTCAAAGCACATATCAAGTGAAATGTCGTGAGTGCCAAACATATTAACTGTAAGCATAAGCTTTGTTGGAATAGTATAAGTTGCATTTGTCATTCTGTTTGTTGCTTTATCAAATTTCGCAACAACTGTGCAACCACTATATTCTGTTGAGAATTTTTGCACCATTGATGACTCTTCCTTATTCGCAACTTCATTTGTTTCAATAACGTCAAAAGCCGCACCCACACCTTTGCCAGCTGTTGGGTTAGTTGTATCTTTAGCTACGATTCTTACTTCATAATAGCTTCCCATATCTTTAAAGCTTGCTTCTTTGATATCGTCAACTGTAAGACAACTTACATAGCTTTGATTTGGCACTTGGAAGTTTGCAACAATTTCTTCACGACCTGTATATGTAATAGGGTCTGTGTCATCTTGCATAAATTTGTCTTTCATTGGGTCAACCATGCTTTCAAGCACTTTAGGTGCCTTGACTTCATTGATGTTGCGTTTTTCATAATTCTTAACAACCACAGTTGCCTCACTTTTTACTCTGTTTGCATTTTTGTTGAAATAATCAACAATCTCTGCAGTTGTTTTGCTATCTTTTGAATTTTTATTTGTTGTTTCTTCAGGATTTACAGATGTTCCACCATTGTTAGAGTTATTATCTGTGTTGTTACCTGAATCTGACACAGTTGTGCTTTCAGTAACGCCTGGTGAATTTGTATCATCATCCTTATCAGGCTTTGGAATTATCAAAGCAACAATAACAATAACTATCGCAAGTATAACTGCAAGCAATGTTTTAATTACAGAATTTGCCTTATCTTTCTTTTGCATTGCCGCTAATTCTTTTGCTTTTTCTTCTGCATTCTGATTTTCATAAAGATTTCCGCCACAATATGCACACACGGTTGCATATTTATTTGCATTTTCTTTTCCACAATTTGGACAAATCATTTTCCCATACCCCTTTTATTTTATATATTCAAAGTTGCAAGTCCACCCTCACTTGTTTCGCGATATGCTGCGTGAATGTCAAGACCTGTTTTCTTCATTGTTTCAATTACGCTATCGAGCGAGATTTTTCGGGTTTCACTTAAGAAACTTGCAAGGTTAACAGCATTGATTGCTCTCATTGCTGCAACCGCATTTCTCTCAATGCAAGGAATTTGAACAAGTCCGCAAATCGGGTCGCAAGTGAGTCCCAAATGATGTTCAATGGCAATTTCAGCAGCATATTCAATCTTACCCCTTTTAAGACCAAAAAGTTCACCCAGTGCCGCAGCGGCCATCGCACACGCCGTACCAACTTCTGCCTGACAACCACACTCTGCACCTGAAATTGATGCATTTGTCTTAACAAGATTACCAATAAGCCCAGCAGTTGCAAGTGCTTTTAAAATATCACGGTCTGTGTATCCGTGTTTATGTTGCATATAGTAAAGCACAGCCGGCACAACACCTGATGCACCACAAGTTGGTGCAGTAACAATTCTGTTACCCGATGCATTCTGCTCACTGACTGCAAAAGCATAAGAACAAACTTCTCTGTTTTCACGGGTTTCTGCACTCTCGCCGATATGCTCCATATTATAAAGATATTTTGCTTTTTTCTGCACTTCAAGACCACCGGGGAGAATTCCTTCGTCTTCGATTCCGCGTTCAATAGCATCTTTCATTGTTTTCCATACTGTTGAAAGATAATCCCAGATATATTCACCCTCAACCTCGTCAACATATTGCCACAAGCGATATTTTTTCTCTTTGCAATATGCTTTGATATCTTTGAATGTGCTTAAATTATAAACAATAGGCTCAGTTGCAGATTTGCTACCCTCGAACTCAATTCGACCACCGCCGACACTGAAAACACGGATAAAATCAACTTGTTCACCGTCTTTAAAAGCGAACAAATCCATTGTATTTGGGTGTTCAATATCATTTTTGAGATAGTCAAATTCGACTTCGCAAGGAATTGGTGCTAATGTGTTAATAATAACTGAATCTGTACAGTGTCCCTTGCCAGTTTTTGCAAGTGAACCATATAAAATTGCCTTGAATGAGTCTGCATCACTATTCTTTTCTTTAAAGAGAATACATGCTTTTTCAGGACCCATTGTATGTGAGCTTGACGGACCACAACCGATTCTATAAAGTTGATTAAGCGATTCCATACCCTGAAGTTTTTCAACGGTTTTCTTTTCTTCTTCACTTTCGAAGAAAATATCCATTGAAACGCTGAACACCTTTGCCATTTTATAAAAATTCTCGGCAGATGGCACAGTTTCACCATTTTCCCAAGACAAAACAGTTGGCTCGTCAGCATTCACTCTATCGGCAAGTCCGCTAACTGACATATTATTCTTTTCTCTTAATTCAGTTATTTTTTTTGAATAAATATCGTTTAACATATTACACCTTAACCTTTACTACAACTTTACGACAAGTCATAGATTTATTGTTAGTTGCTACGCCCGGGCAATGTAAATCATTTGGATAAAGCACCATAAAACTATTCTCAATAAGTGTAATAGTTTCTGTTTTACACTCATAAAACCACACATCGTTTTGGGGTAACGCTTCGGTTTCTTTTTCGGCATATCCTATGGGTGCAACGCCTATAAGCTCTTCACCTTTCACCATAAACTGAATATCTATGTATTTTTTATGTGCTTCGGCTATGGTCTTTTCAGGGTCGGTATCATAAGACTGCACCATATAGAAAATATTGTCACCATCAAGTTCATATCTACCCAATTCCATAGTGTTGAAATCAGTATTTGCAAGGAATTGGAGAGCAGTATAAACCCTACCTAATCCTTTATAATTCTCTATGTTTTTTAAAGTATCAAAAATCATAACATCACCTATTCAAATATATCAAATTAGGTGCTAAAAGTCAATAAAAATAGGGACGAGATATAACCCGTCCCCACAAAAATTTAATTACAAAAATTGTCGCATCTGAATTGTCAAATCTTCTTCAAGATTTATGAGTCTTTTGCAGATATCCTTTGATTTCTCATCTGCCGCAACATATTGATTAAGATATTTATTGAGAGATTTAACACCCATATTACACCCTTCGGTAATCAAATCTGCAATAGTATGGTCACTTTCATTCATAACAAGTTTCATATTAGTTTTAAGCCACGACATACCCTTTGCCATCGGATTTGGCTCTTTACCGTCATCACGATATCTGTCAAGAAGTTCTTGCAATTCTTTATCTAACTTTTTATGCTCTTCTTTTGAGTCTTCAAGGTCTTTTTTGAGTCGGTCAGATTTAACATAATCCAACACATCATCAATGGATGAAACGCCCATTTTAATACCTGCATCGCACTCACGAAGCAATTTAATTGTATCTTGTTCAACCATAAAAAAATACTCCTTTGCTTTTTTAATAGTATTTACCAAAAAAGCAAGGAGTATTACAAATTATCTTTTATTTAATTTCTGAAGCACGTTTCAATGCATCATCAATGTGTGGACAGAAATTCTCTGCGCCAACCTTATCGTAGAAACCTGCTTTTTGCATAGCGTGCAAAGGTTGCTCATTTACGTGAGAAAGCACCAACGAAACACCTTTTTTCTGACATTTTTTATAAAGCATTTCAAGAGAGTTCATTGCTGTCGCATCAATCGCAGGAACCGCTCTCATTCTAAGCACTATGCAATGTGTTTTTTCATTATATTTAATATCGAGAATTTTGTCTGCAGCGCCAAAGAAAAGTGGACCACTGATTTCATAAACCCTTACATTTTCAGGCACAACTTTTAAGTCAAGACTGTCTGTGTCGTTTTCGCTATCAATCTGTTTCCAACCTGTAACTGCTGTTTCTTCACTCATTCGTTTCATAAACAACATAGCCGCAAGCACCATACCAACTTCAATAGCAATAACAAGGTCAAAAATTACAGTAAGACCAAATGTGATTACCATAACGATAATATCGTTTTTAGGTGCAGCTTTAAGAATATGCACGAACTTTTTCCACTCGCTCATATTATAAGCAACCATAAAGAGAATTGCCGCAATCGTAGGCATTGGAATAAGCCCTGCAAGTGGCATAAGGAATAAAAGCACAACAAGAAGAACTATCGCATGAACCATACCTGCAACCGGTGTTCGACCACCATTTTTAGCATTTGCTGCAGTTCTTGCGATTGCACCTGTTGCGGGAATGCCACCAAATAAAACTGATGCAATATTGCCCACGCCCTGTGCCACCAATTCTGCATTAGAGTTATGACGAGAATGTACCATACTGTCTGCAACAACGCAAGAGAGAAGTGATTCAATAGCAGCAAGAATTGCAATAGTAAATGCATCGGGCAAAACTGCTGAAACTTTACTGAAACTGAATTCCATATCAGTTAACACAAATTGTGGAAAACCTGATGGAATTGTATAAAGGTCACCGATTGTGAAAACCCCACCATCAAGACCTGGGATAAACTTCACCATAAGCGCGCCAACAACAACCGCAATAAGTGATGGTGGAACTTTTTTCTCAAATTTAGGATAAATAATGAGAATTGCAAGAGATACCGCACCAACCAAAAGTGCTTGCCAACTGAATGTATCTATTGCATGAATGTTTGCTTCGATTTTTTCAATAGTTTCAATAGGCTTAATGCCATCCGCATATTGAAGACCAAGAAAGTCTTTAATCTGACCAATGAAAATTGTTACTGCAATACCCGCTGTGAAACCTGTTGTGATTGTGTATGGAATAAATTTAATAAGTGAGCCTAGTTTAAACACACCCATTAAAATAAGGAAGATACCTGCAAGAATTGTTGCGACAATAAGCCCTTCCATACCCTGAGTTGCCACAATGCCTGCAACAACTGTTGCAAATGCAGCAGTCGGACCTGCAATTTGAACTCGGCTACCACCTAAAAAAGACACCACAAAACCAGCAAAAATAGCGGTATAAACACCACATGCCGGCTCAACGCCCGACGCCAACGCCAATGCGATTGACAATGGCAAAGCAATGATTGCAACAATTACACCTGCAATAATATCCTTTGCAAATTGGTCTTTTTTATAGTTTTTTATAACGGAAAAGAATTTCGGTTTAAGATAAAAGCTTTTCATATGCTCACATCCGTATTATCAATTTCTAACGGATAAAATATTAGCACTTTTATACAAGGTAGTCAAGAATTATTTGTAAGTTTTGCCGAAAAAAATAAAGAGTGATTTTCATCACTCTTTTTGGTTTATTTTATATATTTTTCAACAAATTCATAAGCATCATCAAAACATATTTTACTCTTTTTGAAAATCGGCATAATCGCCCAAGCGTGATTACCGATTATTCCGTCTGCTTTGAATTGTTTATTGTGAACGCCAAGTTTATCTAACTCAGCACACAAATCAAAGGTTTCAAATCTCAACTTATCATTTGTTGACCACACCGCATAGGTTGGTGGAAACTTTTCACTAAACTTTGGTGAGCAATATTTTGCATCATCAGTTTTTAAGAATTCTCTTGTATCTTCAAGATTTTTACCCAAAAATGTAGTAACCATCATCTTCATGTCAGGGAATTCTGATTGCTCTTTATCACTATCAGTTAATCTTTGCAAATCAAAGCAACCACAGATTGACACAAGCGCCTTGATTTTTGCCTTGCCGAAATGACGAAAATCAATACCGAGTCCATCAAGAGCCGATTTATCATTAAAGCAATTTGCTACATAAGAGATATAATATCCCCCTGCACTCTCACCTGCGATTACAATGTTTTCAGGGTCAAAATTATTTTCTTCTGCTGTATCAAGAATCTGGTCAATCGCCTTGAAAATTTCAAAAAGTTGTGCAGGATAAACCTTATCAGGTGCCCAAGTATAACCAATGGATGCAGTGAAAAATCCCTTTTGCGCCCAATTTGCAATATATCGGTTTCGCATAGGTGTAATGCCCGAAACCCAACCACCACCATGAATATAAATAAACAACGGCTTTTTCTCACGCTTTAAATCCTTGCGACAATATGTATAGATTTTATTCTGTTTCCCATCATCATAACTTTGAATTTCATACTCTAAATTTTCAGGACAAGGGCGCACAGTCAGTGCATATACAAGCAATTCAGTAAAATTATACCAATATTGACCCAACTTGCCACGAATATAAAGTTTTTTATCCATTCAAATCACCCAAGAAAATTCTAGCACAAATAAAACAAGAATTCAATAAACTACCAATCAAAAAACGGTAGGTTTTCACCTACCGTTTAGTTTTTATTTCTTGAATGCTGATTTTGTGTTCCAGATGTTAGCTGCATATTCGTTAATAGCACGGTCTGCTGCAAAACGTCCTGCACCTGAAATATTCATAAGTGACATCTTATTCCAGTTATCGCGGTCAAGGAAATCCTTGGCAATTCTCTGTTGAGTATTTCTATAATCTTCAAAGTCTGCAAGAACCATATATGGGTCGTGGTGGATGATTGAAGATGTAACTTCATGGAACATCTTGCCACCAATACCATTTTGGTTAGCAAAATCAAGAATTTTGCGGATTTCTGCATTGTTGTTGTAGAAATTCAATGGCATGTAGCCCTGTCTCTGTAACTGTTGAACTTCAGGTGTTTTCATACCGAAGATATAGATGTTGTCTTCTCCAACTGCTTCATAGATTTCAACGTTTGCGCCGTCCATTGTACCAAGTGTTACTGCACCGTTAAGCATAAGTTTCATGTTGCCTGTACCTGATGCTTCTGTACTTGCAAGTGAAATCTGCTCTGAAATATCAGCCGCAGGCATAAGTTTTTCTGCAAGAGTAACATTATAATCTTCAACATAAACAACTTTAAGTCTTCCCTTAACATCAGGGTCGTTGTTGATTACATCAGCAAGTGCACAGATGAAAGAAATAATCTTCTTTGCTACAAAATATCCTGACGCAGCTTTTGCACCGAAAATATATGTGTGAGGAATAAACTCACCATTTGGATTTTCTTTGATTGCAAGATATTGTGAAAGAATATTGAGCGCATTAAGATGCTGACGCTTATATTCATGTAAACGCTTAACCTGAACATCAAAAATTGAATCTGGGTCAAGTTGAATTCCGTTATGTTTAAGAACATATTTTGCAAACTCTTCTTTGTTTGCACGTTTAATTTTGCCAAGTTCATCGAGAACTGCTTTATCGTCCTTATACTTTCTTAAATCAAGAAGCTTGTCAGCATCTTTAACAAACCCGTCGCCAATTAAATCTGTAAGATAATTTGTAAGTTTTGGGTTAGCCTGACAGAGCCATCTTCTGTGAGCAATACCATTAGTAACATTTGTAAACTTGTTTGGTGTGAGCGCATAGAAATCTGAGAAAACAGTGTCTTTAAGAATATCGCTATGAAGAGCAGAAACGCCATTTACGCAGTGTGAACCTGCAACGCAAAGGTTTGCCATTCTTACAACACCATTTGACATAATTGCCATTCTTTCAACTGTGTCTGCGTTTTGTGTATTTTCCCAAACAAAAGAACGGAAACGATTATCGATTTCTTTGGTGATTTGCCAGATACGAGGCATAAGACGTTTATAAAGGTCTTCTGGCCAACACTCGAGCGCTTCTTTCATAACAGTGTGGTTAGTATAAGCAACTGTATTTGTAACAATATTCCAAGCTTCGTCCCAGCCATAGCCACATTCGTCGAGCATAATTCTCATAAGCTCTGGAATTGCCATTGTTGGGTGAGTATCGTTAACGTGGATAGCAACTTTATCTGCAAAGTTATCCATTGTGCCAAACTCACGAAGGTGTTTTTGAACGATATCCTGAATTGATGCTGACACAAGGAAATACTGCTGACGAAGACGAAGTGATTTGCCTTCTGGATGGTTGTCAGCTGGATAAAGAACTTTACTGATAACCTCTGCCATAGCGTTTCTTTCCATAGCTCTCATATAGTCACCCTGATTAAAGAGTGCCATATCAAGACCAGGTGCCTTTGCAGCCCAAAGACGAAGAACTGAAATACCTTTTCCGTCTTTACCTGCAACGTGCATATCATAAGGAATAGCCTGAATTACTGTTGGGTTTTCAATTTCAACATGGTGATAGTGATTTTCCCAAGTGTCACGAACTTCGCCCTCAAAGTTGATGTTGATTGCGCTTTCTTCGTGTGGTACAAGCCATACTTCCCCTCCAGGAAGCCAGAAATCAGGAAGCTCTGTCTGCCAACCATCAACAAGCTTCTGTTTGAAGATACCATATTCATAAAGAATCGAATAACCCTTTGAAACATAACCCTGAGTTGCAAGGCCATCGAGATAGCAAGCAGCAAGACGACCAAGACCGCCGTTGCCAAGACCTGCGTCAGGTTCACAATCATAGATTGAGTCCATCTTTACGCCATAGTCTTTCAAAACACTTTCAAAAACTTTTGTAAGGTTAAGATTGTAAAGGTTGTTTTTAAGTGAACGACCCATAAGGAATTCCATACAGAGATAATAAACTCTCTTTGTTCCTTTTTTTGAGCCTTCTTTTGAAAATTCTGCTCTGCCCTGACTCATCATATCTCTGAGAATCAAAACAATGGCTTTATAGAACTGCTCGTTTGTAGCTTCTTCGGGTCTTACACCGATAAAATGAGAAAGTTTTGAGTCAACAAGCTCTTTTGCTTGTTTCTTTGTAAGGTTATAATTCATACAAATCCTCCAAAAACATTTATAAAAAACATAAAAATTTAAAGTCTGTTTGTTTATTTTACACTAAATTTATGTATTTTTCAACTGTAATAAGCAATTATTTTTGATTTTTATTAAACAATATTTAACAATTATCTATTTTATTTGTAAAAACATAAAAAAGCACCGTAAAAACGGTGCTTTGATATACAAAATTATGAATAGTTTTCGAAACCTGCTTTTTCCCAAACAACATAGAATGTGTCACCTTTTCTTGTGTAGCAGTCTGTTGTTTGTCCGTCAAGTTCTGTTACATATTTAAATTTGCGTCTGCCAGCGGCAGCGCCTGTTAAGCTTTCAAAGCTCTTTTCGATTGCATTTGCCATATCTGTGTCAAACGCCTTGAGTGTTGCAACAACAACAAACTTTCTCGAGTCGCCATATCCAAATTTAAAGCCAGTGAGCCACCAGTGAGCCTGTTCTTCACGATAGAAAAGTCTGTTTCCACCTCTATAATCTTTTGCACTCATATAGAAATCCATACTCATTTCAAGAAGATGTTCGTCTGATGCACATTCATAGTATGTTGTTGAATTGTCATTAGGGTTTTTGGTGTAAACGCCAAGTTCTGCACCAACAAGAACGCCGTATTGACCTTTCCACCATTGAAGTCTCCATTTAAGACCATCATATTCAAAGTCAGCTTTGAGTGTTGTGTATCTCATATTAGCGTATGGTGCTGCTTGGTCATATTCTTCACCGAAGCCGAAATGACGCTGCCATGGGTTCATTGTTGAATAATAAATCTGTTGTTCGGCATCATAAGCATAACCAGCAGCGTTGAGAGCAGCATTTAAATCTGCTTGTGAAAGAGTGCCTGTGCCTGTACCTGTTGATGGTTTTGTAGTAGTTGTTGTACTTGTTGATGGTTTCTTTGTGGTTGTTGGTTTTGTAGTAGTTGTTGTTGTAGTTGATGTAGTTGTATCATCCACATTTACATCGTTATCAACATCATTATTTGCAGGACCTTCAACCTTTGATGGTTTTGTAACACCTTGATCGTCAGGCTTTTTTTCACAACCTGCAAAGCAGGATGCAAGCATAATAACTGCCATAATTGCAGCGATTATTCTAATAATTGTTGATTTCATATTTTTACCTCCACACATAGAGCTTAATTTTATTGTTATACATTATAATTATTACATAAAAGCTAGATAATGTCAATTAAAACCAAGAAAAAAGGCGAAGCTTTTTGCTTCGCCTTTTAATTTTAGTTAAGTTTGTTGAGTTCTGCAAAATTATCTTTATTTGCTTTATAAAGTTTCTTGAACACTGCAAAGTTTTTGTCATAAATCGCCTTGTTCTCTACATTAGGCACAAAGGTCTTTGCAGCAGGAATAAGTTTCTTTGCATCAGGAACTTTTTCAATGATACCAGCACCAATAGCGATGAGAACTGCTGCACCAACCGCACCAACATTCTGTGGGCTTGCAACAGTTTCAACCACACGACCTGTGCAGTCTGCAAGAATTTGTGCTGTAACATCTGACAACGCACCGCCGCCAACAAAACGAATTGTTTTTGATGTTTTAACTTTCTTTTCTTCAGTTTCAAGGAACCAACGAAGATGGAAGCAAACACCTTCAACAACAGCTCTAATCATTTCAGTTTTGCCTGTATCAAGTGAAATGTTGAAGAACATTCCACGAGCATTTGGGTCTTCAAATGGACAACGGTTACCGTGAAGCCAAGGTGTGAAAATTACACCACCACTACCTGCTGGAATTGAATCGATAACTGCCATCATATAGTCATAAAGACCTGTATAAACAACTTCCATATCCGCTTTTTTGCGTTTTAAATTATGTTGTTTGCTCATATAAATATCGATTTCATCAAGAGCCAAATGGTCTTTAACCCATTCAACACATTTGCCCGCAGTTTCAAGCTCACCGAAGTAATTGTAAATACCGTCAGCAGCACCAACAACTGCCGCCATCATAGTGCTTGCATCAACAACGCTCTTATCAGTAACTGTTGAAACCCAACCAGATGTACCTTGATAAACGTGAGTATCGCCAAGTTCAGTAGCACCTGCACCAACGCCGATAAGTGTAGCATCACCGCCACCACCAAACACTGCAATACCAGGAACAAGACCTAATTCTTTTGCCTGTTGTTCGCGAAGCACACCGATTTTTTCAGTACAATCTGCAATTCTTGCCAAGTGTTTCATATCAACACCCAAAAGTTTGCAGATTGTAGGACTCCAATCCTTCTTTTTAAGGTCATAAAGAAGTGCGCCGAAAGCAGAGTCTTTTGTCATTACAAACTCACCTGTCATACGGCAGATAAGATATTCTTTAACATCAAGCCATTTATGTACTCTTGCGAAATTTTCAGGCTCATTAGCTTCTGTCCACTTATATTTCCATACAGGGTCCTTAACACTCAATGCTGCTGCGCCAGTAATTGCAAGTGATGGAAGAAGTTTGAAAACGTTGCCACCCGCAACCTGTGGACCATAAGCAATACCTTTTTTGATTTCTTCAGTAGCACGCTGGTCCATATAGCTAAATGCACGACGAACTGCGTTGCCGTCTTTATCAACAAGAACAAGACCTTGCATCTGTGAGCAGAAAGAAATGCCGTAAATATTTTTAGGGTCAATCTTTGAATTTTTAATAACTTTTTTTGAAGTTGAGCACATTGCTTCCCACCATTCATCTGGGTCCTGCTCTGCGCCACCATTAGGCATAATATAAAGCTTATAACCTTCTGTTGCTGCTTCTAAAAGTTCGATTGTCTTGCCGATTTTGAAAAGACAAGTTTTAACGCCTGTTGTACCAATATCAAAGGCAAGCGCATAAATTTCTTTTTCCATCTTCTTTTCCCCTTTTATAAGAATTGAAAATTCGTTTTAATATATTGCATTTTATCATATTTAAGTAAAAATGTACAGAGTTTTTTATTCGGCTTTCATCTGTTTCATTTCTTTTCTAAACACAAAGAAAAATACGATTGATGCAGTAATAATTGAAATTGCGTCGGATACAGGTTCTGCAAGGAACACCGCAAAGACCTTATTTTCAAAGAAGTTCGGCAAAATATAGATAAGTGGTACAAGAAGAATCACTTTGCGAAGACATGCAATGAATAACGATGCTTTTGCTTTTCCCAATGCAATAAATGTCTGTTGAATTGCCATTTGTATTCCGAAGAATGTCATTGCGCAACCATAAAGACGAATTGTCCAAGTTGCTGTTTCAACCAATTCAGGATTATCGTTGAATATTCCAATAAAGAATTGTGGGAATAACTCAATAAGTGCGCCAAACACAAAAACATATGTGAAACAGATTATAAGAAAAACTTTAAACGCTTGTTTAACTCTGTCAGCATTTTTTGCACCATAGTTATAACTGATTATCGGTTGTGCGCCTTGACCGATGCCTTGTGCAGGCACCCAAGCCATCTGGAATACAGTTGTACAAATTGTCATAGCCCCAACTGCAATATCCCCACCATATTTTTGCAAAGATGAATTGAAAGAAATATTTATAACTGCTTCTGTAGCATTCATAATGAATGGTGAAATACCAAGCGCCAACACGGGCAAAAGCACCGCTTTTGATGGCACAATATTTTCTTTTCGGATTTTAAGTTTTGTCTTATCACCCAAGAGAAATCTCATAACCCAGATAGCCGAAATCGCTTGCGAAATAATAGTTGCGATAGCTGCGCCCTTAACGCCCATTTCAAACACAAAAATAAAAATAGGGTCAAGTACAATATTACAAATTGCACCTATGAGTACTGTTGCCATACTGATTTTTGTAAAGCCTTGAGTTGTTATAAACATATTAAGGCCAAGTGAGAGCATAACAAAAATTGAGCCCGAAACATAAATCTGCATATATGGAAGTGCATATATAATTGTTTCTTCACTTGCGCCAAACATCATTAACAGTTTTTCACCAAAGATAAGAAAAATCGTTGTGAGAATTACTGCTAAAACCACAAGAAGCGAGAAACAGTTGCCGAGAATTTTCTCAGCTTTTTTAATGTCACCTTTGCCCATTTCGATTGCAGCACGTGGCGCTCCGCCTTGAGCAACAAGCATTGTGAATGCAGAAATCAGCACTATTATAGGGTTACAAAGCCCCACGCCTGTAATTGCCATTGTGCCAACATCTTCCATGTGCCCAATATAAACTCGGTCAACAACATTATAAAGAAGATTTACGATTTGTGCGAGAATCGCTGGGATGCTCAACTTGACCAACAATTTCCACACAGAAGTTGTTGCCATTTGTTGAGAGATATCAAGATTTTTATTCATTTTTTCACCCAATCAAATACTTATATTTTTCAAATTTCTCGTTAAATTCTTGATAATTAAAGCTTTCTGTCAGGCAACCAACGCCCGTCACACATTTACCACCGGTGATATTGCCTGCCAGAATACATTCTTTAAAACTTAAATCGTTGTATAGCCCATAAATAAACCCTGCAAGAAATGCGTCGCCCGCACCTGTTGCATCAACACATTTAAATTCGTCAATATTATCTATTTTGAAATATCCGTTATCATATCCTGCGCAACCATCTTTACCCAATTTTACGATTGGTTTTTCGAAATAATTGCGAAGAAAATCAAGTGCTTTTTGTGGGTCGCGAGTACCCGTCATTTTCTCGGTTTCGTCAATATTCAGTGTATAGTAGTCGGCAATTTCGATTAAATCTCTATGCTTTTCTATAGACATATCGTCACTATATCCCGTATCGAGCACCAAAATTGTACCATCTTTTTTAAGTTGCTTATATACAGGAAGAATGCTTTCTTGCATAGCAACAACCTTTGCGCCTTTAAGGGAATTATAGATTTTTTCGAGCATTTCGTCCGAATATATTTCTGTGCCACCATAAGACACAAAAGTTCTGTCTGTGCTTGTAATAATAGCAGACGTTACATTCAGCGGATAATTCTCACTCTCAAAAATCTCATATTTTGTTCCACTTTTATCTAACTCTTGCTTTGCAAACTGCGAAAACATATCGTCACCTAAAAACGTTCCGATTTTTGCAGGTACACCCAGACGAGAGCAGTTAATCATTGTTGCAGGAAGCCCACCACCAAGACAAACTTTGAAATCTTTACAATAGATTTCTTCACCTTCGTTTGGGATTCGTGGCATTCCCGAATAGAGCAAATCCACATTCAGTTTTCCGAAAGCCGCTACAAAACTCATTTCCATTCTCCTGTATAATCTTTGTTAAGTTCGATATATTTTTCCACAAGGTCTTTTGCGAGTGAATATGAACCCACAAGTGGATGTAAATAAAGACAATCAACCGCTGATTCTTTATCACAATTTATAATTGCTTTTGATGCAAGGCGTTCATATGCTTTAACTCTTGTGATAATCTCTTGATTTTCAAAAGGCACATCACCAATATGTGTTGGAGTCACTTTTCCGTCTTTAATCTCACAAGAGATTTCAACTGTATCGTCTTCCCCTAGAAAATCAATTGCTCGATTCTTATTTGGCACACAAGCAATTATTTTCTTGTCACTCTTTTGATTTTTAGCGTCAATTATTCCAAGGGCTACACCTGCATAGCCACCATCATCGGGTGCATATATATCAAAATGCCAAGTTGAATTTCTCTTTTCACCTGTTTCACTTGCCATATATGAATTCTCACGAAGCCCATAGTAATAGTCAAAGATTTCAAGTGCTTTTTCAAAATCATTTTCAATATCAACCGCTGACAATTCTTCTGTCATTTTTTCGTTGATATCTGCAATCTGCTCACCACGAGTACGCTCTGCATTCAAAATATTCTCAACTGCTTTTTCGCGGTTGTAAAAATAATACATATACTCATTTGGCACATACTGCTTCTGCATTAAAAACTCTTTATCAAAATAGCGCAAATCTGTATTTTTATATGCTTCATCATCACTTACGATTTTATTTGTTATGTCAACACCATCTGCCTTGATATATTTAAAGAACGACAAGTGATTAAGACCATAGCAAAGGGCATCAAGATGATTTTCAGAGTAACCATAAAGTTCTTCAAATCGTCTTAACATTCCGCTTGGAGCATCACAAATGCCATAAGTAAAATCATAACCCATATCACGAAGAGTTTGTGACACTACACCTGCCGGATTTGTAAAATTAAATACCATTGCGTCGGGTTTTGCATATTGTTTAACTAATTCACAATACTCTTTAAGCGCAGGAATGCTTCTCATTGCAAAAGAAAATCCTGCTGCGCCCGTTGTTTCCTGACCTAAAATTCCCATTGAAAGAGCTATTCGCTCGTCACGACAACGCATTCTGTCGCCACCCGCACGGATTGTTGTGATTACATAATCCGCATCTTTTATGGCTTCAACTGGGTCTGTTGTGAGAATAAAGTCCATAAATGGACAAAGACGGCGAGAAACTTCTCTCGCCATCTTACCATAAATATTCAACTTTTTCTCATTGTTATCCATAAAGACAAGTTCTGTAATACCCATCTCAAGAGCTCTGCCGGCAATGCTTTTTGCTAAAAACATTGAACGGACACCACCGCCACCGATAACTGCAAGTTTCATATATTTTTCTCCTAATTAAAGAACTTCACGAACGTTGCTTTCGCCTGAATCAAGGTTGAGTGTGAGTGTCTTGTCTTCGCCGTTTTCTGTGAAATCAAGACGGATTTCATCTTTGCTTATAAACTCTGCAAAGTTAACCTTATATTCTTTATCTTTGAAGAAATCCTTTAAGTATTCAATTCTTTCATCGTCAAAGTCACCCGCATTGTCAGAAACAAAGAGAACATTACCGCAAATTGAGTTAACTTTGCCGTGAAGGAGTTTTTGTTCCATATTGTAACCGATATTGATATCACGAAGGAAGAAAACGTCTGGGTCATTACAGAATGCTCTGCCGTCAAGGTGATTACGGAAAATTGTGTTTGTAATCGCATTCTGTGATGATGGAATTTCGTTATTAAATCTGATACCTGTTACGATTGAGTTAATATTAAGGCTCTTTTTGAGTTCGAACTTCCAGTTCTTGTTAACGTCACAAGAAATACGGCAAGCATCAAAGATACCCATACAAGTGCCAAGTGGCACGCCACAACCGAGAATCCATTTGTCGCCACAAACTTCACGAAGAAAATCTACGCCATCGCACATAATTTCACCACGAGTTTTGCCGTTTCTTGGCTCGATACACTGGCTATAAAGGAAGTCGAGTTTAACCATATCGAAGCCCCAAACATTGAGGATTGTATCGAATACTTTTCTCAAATATTCACGAACTTCTGGGTGATAAATATCAAGTGTATATGCGCCGCCCCAACCCTGACAACCGAGCATTTTTCTGCCGTTATGGTTGTGTCTTAAAAGCCATTCAGGATGCTTTTTAGCAATCATTGATGACACCTGAGCTGAGAAAGGAGCAAGCCAAAGACCAGCTTTGTATCCTTTTTCGTGGATTTTATCTGCGATATATTTCATACCATGAGGGAACTTTTTATGGTCTGTGATAAGCCAGTCACCAACTGCTGCCTGATATCCGTCATCAACCTGGAAGATATTAACTTCTTCACTTGCTCTGTCAAGACCGTTAAGGTCACGAAGAATAATATCTTCATTGATGTTCTGGAAATAGTTATACCATGATGTGTAACCTGAAAGATGGTCAATAGCAGGCTTTTTGCAACCAACAAAATCAAAGAAATATTTATCCATTACATCATCCATATCGCCTTCGATAATTGCAATGTCGAACATTTCATATTCTTGACCTGCTTTGAGTGTAAGACCTTCAACATCTTTCTTGATATTGAACTTATCGTCTTTCATATCAACTTCAAAGATTGTGTAGCCTTTTCTTTCACTCTTTGAACCATAGAGTTTAATTTCATTTTCGCCTTTTTCACGGAAATAGCAATATGTATAGCCGTGGAATTTGCCTTCTTCACCATAGTTTTCAAAGTGATAGTCACCTGAAAGACCTGCAAAGTGAGCTGTAAACTTTGTTATTCTTGCAGGCTCAAAAAGTCCTTCAAATTTATCGTGTTTTGAAAATTCTCTTGAAGTTGTCCAAGCCTGATAACCGTTTGCATAGAACAAATCGTCATCATCAAAATCCTTTTCACCTTTAAGAATGAATTTTGACATTGTCATATTCTTTTTAGCTGTAAAGATACCTTTAATTCTCTCTTTGGTTTCTTCAAGATGAAACGAAAAATTTTCGTTGTCAAATTCTTTATGAGCTACTTTTGAGCCACCTACAATCATTTCTGCATAGAGTTTGAACATAATAAAATCCCCCTGATTACATATTTTTACCTATACGTGTTGATTTTATCACAAACCAGCTGTAAAATCAATAGAATTAAACTCTATAATATGTATAGAGTTTTGTTGACACTCCTTTTTAAAACAAGTATAATAATATATTATCATTTAGATGGATGTGTGGGTGAAAATATGTCAGATGAACTCATAAATAAAAGAATTGAAGAAAGACGAATTGCAAGAGAAAAAAAGCAACAGAGAAATAAACTTTTATTCGCTGTTTTTGGTGTTGTTTTAACTTTTATTGTTATCATTTCAGGTATTGCAATTCACAACAGAAATCAGAAACTCCCCGTTGACGGAACAAATATTGTTCAGACATCAAGCACTACTGAATCTTCAACAACAGAAACGACAACTGAAACTACAACCGAATCAACAACAAAGAAGCCTGACGACAACTCTTCAACCACTTTACCAAAATACGAAGTAGTTAAAAAAGTTCCTGCACCAGGTTCTCACAAGGTTGCAACCGCATCAATCGGTGTTACAGGTGATATTCTTATTCATAATGACGTGCTTAAAGCCGCATTGACATCTGACGGGAATTATGACTTTAACCCAATGCTTTCAACTGTTGCACCTTACTATAAAAAATATAATAAAATGATTGCAAACCTTGAGGTTACTCTTGGTGGTGCAGAAAAAGGATATTCAAGTTATCCTATGTTTAACACACCTGACTCTATTGCAACTGCTCTAAAAAATGCTGGTGTTGATATGGTGCTCACATCAAACAACCACACTTATGACACGGGCACTGCGGGTATGAAACGAACATTGCAAGTCCTTGACAGTATTGGATTAGAACACACAGGTACAAGAAGTTCAACATCAGGTCCACGCTTTATAGTAAGCAATATCAACGGAATAAAAGTCGGTATGATGTGCTACACTTATGAAACACAAAGCTCAACTGCAGGTAGAAAAGCACTCAACGGACTTCTTTTAAGTGCCGAAGCGGGTCCACTTGTCAACAGTTTTGATTATAACAAATTAGGCAATTTCTATTCTGATGCTCAAAATTCTATTGCACAGATGAAACAGCAAGGCGCTGAAGCGATTGTATTCTTTATGCATTGGGGTAACGAATATCAGTTAACCCAAAACAGTTATCAAAAGAAAATGGCACAAAAACTTTGTGATTTAGGCGTTGATGTTATTGTTGGTGGTCATCCACACGTTATTCAACCATTTGATACTTTGGTTTCTGAAAAAGGTCACGAAACAATATGCATTTATTCAATCGGCAACGCTCTTTCAAATCAGCGTCGTGAGCTTATCAGCTCTGCGCCAAACGGACACACCGAAGACGGAATGATTTTCTCATTCTCATTTGAAAAGTGGAGCGACGGCACAGTTATTATTTCTGATGTCAACATTACTCCTACATGGGTTGAACTCACAAGAAATAGTGGCAAAAAAGTTTATCGTGTAATTCCACTTGACGCGTCTGTTTCTGGCTCACAAGAAAAAGCATCATATAATCGCACAATGAAAACAGTTGGTAGTGGACTTAACAGCTACCGTACTTCTCACGGACTTTCAGCCGTTCAAACATCAGTTTAAGCAGGTGACTTTATGGGATTTGTTCCCTTTAATTCAAGAGATTTATTCTTCAAAAATAAATTCGGCAGTATAGAGATGGGTGAAGAAATTCACTTGCGTCTTTGTTTGCCACGCTCATTTTGTTGCAGTGGTGCAGTGTTTATGCTTCGTCGTGATGATGGCGAATATGAAGAAAGACCTATGCTCTGGGCTGGTATGTGCGACGGCGAAACAGAAATGTGGGATATTCACACAACAATTGATAGAGACGGTTTATATTGGTATCACTTTGACTATTTCTCTGCTTATGGCAGAAGTTCAATTCTTCAAATAAATGACGGAATCGGTGCATTTGCTCACAGCTATGGCACAAAAACCGATTGGCAACTGACAGTTACAGAAAACAATTTCACCACGCCCGATTGGCTCAAGGGTGGTATTATCTATCAAATTTTTCCTGACAGATTTTATAATTCGGGTAAGAAAAAAGATAATGTGCCAACAGACCGAGTTATGCGCTCTGATTGGGGCAATGAGCCCGAATGGCGACCAACCGCTGACGGCAAAGTGCTCAACAACGATTTTTTTGGTGGCGATTTAAAGGGCATTGAAGAAAAACTTTCTTATCTTAAAGATTTAGGTGTTAGTTGCATTTATCTCAATCCCATTTTTGAAGCACATTCAAATCACAGATATGACACCGCCGATTATAGCAAAATCGACCCTTGTTTAGGCACAGAAAAAGACTTTAAAGACCTTTCTAAATCGGCAAAAAAATATGGAATTCACATTATTCTTGACGGAGTTTTCTCACACACGGGGGACGATAGTGTTTATTTTAACCGCAAAGGAAGATATGACACTCTCGGTGCCTACAACTCAAAAGAAAGTCCATATTATAGTTGGTATAAATTCACCGATTACCCTGAAAAATATCAGAGTTGGTGGGGCTTTGTAACTCTTCCTGAAATTATTGAAGAAGACGAAAATTATCGCAACTTCATCAACGGCAAGGGTGGAATTGTTGAAAAGTGGTTAAAAGCAGGTGCCGACGGATTCCGTCTTGATGTTGCCGACGAGTTGCCTGATATTTTTATCGACGAATTGCGCTCTCGTCTTAAAGAAACTAATCCCGACGCATTGCTTATGGGTGAAGTGTGGGAAGATGCTACAACAAAGCACAGTTATGGCTCTCGCAGACGATATCTTTTAGGCAGTCAGTTTGACTCTGTTATGAATTATCCTTTTGCTAACGCCATTCTTGATTTCTGTCGAAACGGCAAAGCAGAAGATTTCATGCGCACAATTATGGGTATTGTTGAGAATTATCCTAAACAGTGCCTGGATGTTATGATGAATCACATCGGTACTCACGACACAGAAAGAGCAATCACAAAAATTGCAGGTGAATCCTGTGAATATCGTGACAGAGAGTGGCAATCTTGTCATAATCTCGGTGACAAATATGAAAAAGGTGTTGCACTTTTAAAATGTGCAGCAGTTTTGCAATATACTCTTCCCGGTGTGCCTTCACTTTATTATGGTGACGAAGCAGGAATGCAGGGTTATAAAGACCCATTCAACCGTGGTTGCTACCCTTGGGGCAACGAAAACACAGAGCTCATTGATTTTTATAAAGCTCTGGGCAAAATAAGACGAGAAAACAATGTTTTCAAAAAAGGTGATTTTGCTCCGATTTCATCAATGCTTGGTTGTGTGGCATTCTGTCGCTATGATGAAAAAGATAGCATTATGGTAATTGTTAATCGCAATGAGCACCCCATCACATATCGTCTTCCTGACGACTTTAAAAATTCACATTCAATAATGAATTCTTGTGTTGAAAATGGTGAAGTTTATATTGATGGTTGCTCGTTTACTATCTTGGCAAAATAACTTGTAAAGAATTTTTAAATATGATATTATTCACTTGGTGGTTTAATTTATGACAAACTCTTTTGGCTATTTACCAAAATCGCATAAAATCTTATGGACTGCACTTCGCGTTGTTATTCTCGCGTGGGGTATTTATGGCTTGTTTCACGGCTCTGTTGTTGAGTTTCTTGAAGCAATTTTTGCTATAATTTTTACACACTTGTGGGATTTCTTTCAGATATTCGGCAAAAAATCTTTTATAATTGAAGTTGATTATCTTGCACAGACAATGCTCAATGTTTTCATTTTTGTAGCCGTTTGTATCGGTACAACTCTTAACAACAGAACAACTTTTGAGCATTTTGACCTTGTTACCCATTTTGGCTCAGGTTTTCTCTCTGCTTGGTTTGGATATGACTTTGCCAATATCGTTTATCGTAAGCGTGGAAGTTTAGGTCCTGCAATGTCATCTCTTTTTTCATTAGCTTTTTCACTCAGTATCGCGGTGGGGTGGGAAATCTATGAATTCACTATGGACAAGCTTTATAAAATGACTTTGCAACGTGGTAATGACGACACAATGATTGATTTTATTATGTGTGCAATCGGCTCTGTGCTTGCAATGTTGCTTGTTGCATTTTTAAGAAACGGAATAATTGGCAAAAATAAAGAAGAAGTCAAAAAGATGCGTCAAAAAGAAAACGAAAAACGACTTCTTAAAGACCGTCTTTACGAAGAATATATGAAAAATCACAAAGAGGAGGAATAAAAATGAAAAAAATCACCTCTCTTTTGCTTGTTGTCACAATGATTACCCTTTTGTTTGCATCTTGCTCAGGACCTGCAAAAATCAAGGTCAATGGCGTGAAAATTGACAACGAGATTTATACATATTTTGAAGATGAGTTAGATGAAAATCTCTCAAAAAGCGAAAAAGAAGACGCAATCAAAAAAAGCATTTCAAGATATGTAACAATCAATTCAGAATTCAATAATCGTGGTCTTTCTCTTTCAAGTACAGAAAAGAAGAACATTTCAACAGCAGTCAATAATCTTTGGCATCTTTTTGGTGCTCATTATAACGATATCGGCGTTTCAAAACAAACTCTTTATAAAATTGAAGAGTCAAAAGCTTGCGAAAAAGCATTGCTCAGTTTTTATTATAGCGATAAAGGTGTGTCGCCTGTAAGTGAAGACCAGATAAAGACATATTTCAGTGAAAATTATGTAGCCGTGCGTCTTGTAACTGGATATCTTTTCAATGTCGACGAAAATGGTGCAAATGTGCCGATGACTGACGACCAGAAAAACAACCTTGCAAATTCATTCAATTCAGTTGCAACAATGGTTAATGGTGGCTCATCTCTTGAAGAATCTGTTTCTTCTTTGGGCACGGGCACAGAAATCCGTGATAGTCTTATCCACGCAAAAGACACAGGCACATTACCTGACGGATTTTTCTCTGCTGCAAAAGCTATTGAAACAGGTAAATCTGCCGCAATTTCTCTTGGCGATTATATCTTCTTAGTTCAACGCATAGATGTTTTCAATGAAGAATTCGGATATTATGGGACTTATCGCACTGACTGTCTTCAGAAAATGAAGGGTGAAGAATTCTCAAAGATTATCGATAAGTGGTCAGAATCTTATATTGCAAAATGATAAAAAACGGACGGCTCTGCCGTCCTAATATATGCCTCCTTAGTTCAATGGATAGAATAAATCCCTCCTAAGGATTAGATGTGGGTTCGATTCCCGCAGGGGGTGCCA
>JAZLBL010000016.1:0-24108 GCA_045613685.1 Candidatus Fimenecus sp.
TCCCTCTGACGAGGGAGGTGGCACGAGCAAAGCGAGTGACGGAGGGAGAGATAGGATTTTGACTACCCCTCAGTCGCTACGCGACAGCTCCCCTGACAAGGGGAGCCGAGAATATCTTTTCATTAAAACAATTCGACAAACCCCAATTTGTCGAACAAAAATGGGACACCAAATTTAGTGCCCCATTTAAGATTATGCTGTTGTTTTCAAACGAATTGATGTTACTGAATATGCAGGCATTGTGTAATTGAATTTTTCTGAAACGCCATCAAGTGTGAATTCTTTCATTGTGATGTGTGTGCTTTCGTCTGCACCGAGCACATTGTCATTCTGAAGTGAATCGCCTGCAACCTGATTTACAACTGCTGTTGAATTGATTTTGGTGTTTGCGATATCAATAGCAACTGTTTTTGCATTTTCAGTTGTGTTAACGAATTTAATAATGATATCACCGTTATCGTCAACACTTGCAACTGTGTATGCTTCTGCTTCTGCTGGAGTACCGAAATCATAGTCAACATAAAGCACATCGTCAATATAGCATTTAACTGCGCTACCATTAACTTCAACCTTGATTTTATATGTTTTGCCTGTTTCAATTACGCAGTCTTTAACTGTGCCGTTAATCTGACCTGTCTTTGCATTGTCAGTAATTTTCTGAAGACAAGAAACTGTGTTATCCCAACCACCGATATTCCAGAAAATGTTGTTGTCTGTGCCTTGAACTGCGAATGGAATTAAGAAACCTTCGTTGCCACTGAGCTTTGTTGCTTCAACTGTGTATGTATAGTTAGTCCAGTCTTTTTCACCGAAATATGCGACACTACCGGTTTCACTATAATTCATATCAGTTGTAGTGTTTGTGAGAGCGCCACTCTTGATTTTCCACTTGCCGTCAGTTGCGAAATCCCACTTTGTCTTTGAGAAAAGTTTGCAACTGTCTTCTGCAAGAATTTCACCTGTTTTGTTATCTGTTACAACAATGTTGTCAAATTTTGCTGATGTATACCAAGTACCAACACCCACTTGACCTTTAAGGTCTGCTTGTGGAATCTTTGCGCCATCGAACTCGTGTTTTAATACGGCTGAGCCTTGGTTGAGTGAGAAGAGCTTTTGCACATGATAACTGATTGAGCCCATTGCTGTGTTGTTGTCAAACCAGATAAGGTTTGGTGCCCAATGACGAGCAACAGTACTACTGAAAAGTGGTGCATAAGCAGCCATTTCAACAATGTCACCGTTTCGCTCAAGGCCTGTCATATATGCGCCTTCTGCAAGGGCTGATTTTAAAAGGTTGCTCTTTGCGGCATATTCACCAAGGAAGATTTTAATTGCACCACCGTAAATTGTGTCGGTCATTGTCTGGACTGTTCTTGTATAATTGTTTTCGTCATAGTAGTCAGCGTGCTTTAAGAACCATTCAGGTTCATTGTAATAATGTTGGTCAACTGCACCTGCAAAATCCTTTGCATTTGTTGAGCCCATTTTATCGAGCTCATTTTTTGCATATTCATAAGCAGGAATATGATTCCAACCACCAATAGCATCTGCTGCACCTGATGAGTAAATCAGTTCAAGACCTTCATAAAGCTTTGGATTCTTTGCTTTTGCTTCGTTGAAAGCTTTAAGGAATGCACTATATCTCTCGAAATAATCCATATTTTCATTTTCATTGCCGACACAGATATATTTGAGTTCAAAAGGTTCTGGATGACCGAGAGAAACTCTCACTTTACCCCAAGTTGAGTTTGCATCGCCACGACAGAATTCAACTAAATCAAGCATATCTTGAACATATTGTGCAAATTCAGGTGTATCCATTGCAACAGGACCTTTGCCACGCATCTGACAATAAAGTCCGCAGTTCAATACTGGCACACCGATAGCACCGATATCTTCACAAAGCAAGAAATATTCATAGAAACCAAGTCCATATGAGAAAAAGCTTGGATATGGGTCTTCGGTTGTTGCAAGATCTGTCCAAATGCTTGTGCCCTGTGTTCTAGCTGCAACATCGCCATATTTGCCGTTGAAAAGAAGTGGAAGACCATCTTTGCCAACGCCGATTGAATCTTTCCAATCATAAGCGGTGTTATCATCATAACCTTCGATAACGCAACCGCCAGGAAAACGCAAGAATCTAGGTTGCATATCTTCGAGTAACTGACCTAAATCCTTTCTCATTCCGTTTTCTCTGCCCTTGAATGTATCTTCAGGGAAAAGTGAAATCATATCAAAATGAACTTCGCCTTTGCCTATGAGAATTTGTAATGTTACGCCTTTTTCAGCATCAACTGATGATGTAAGCTGTGCAGAATATTTTTGCCAACCATCTGTTACTTTTTCAACAGTTGCAGTGCCCACAACTTTACCATCAACTGCAAGGTTTGCTTGAATGTTACCTATGTAATTTGCAGGGGCTTTAGCATAGAATGTAAGGTTATATTTTGCATCTTTTGAGAGTGCCATTCCGTCAAGGAACCCTTTGTTTTCAATACCTGCAAAGTTATCTGCATTATTTTTCATAATGAGATAACTTGGATTATTCTCGTTAAGGCAATCCTTTGAAACCTGTGTAACTTTGATTTCGGCATTATTAACCGCATTCCAGTTATAAAGATTATCACCTTGAGCTAATGCAGTGAATTCAAATGAACGGTTTGCAACCATTTCTGCATAAAGTCCACCATCTGCTGCAAAGTTGATATCTTCAAAGAAAATACCAAAAAGCAAATCGCTGATATCGTGAATTTTATCACCTGCATCAACATTCAATGTGTAATTTGCAGTTTCTTTGTTATAATTTGAAACTGAATTTGCACCAGTGTTGTTAACAACAACGTTTATAGGCTCATTTTCTTGTGGCTCTTTTTCTTTTGGTGTGCAACCTGTGAAAACAGAAAGAAGCACCAAAGAAAGAGCAAGGGTAATCCCCATAATTTTTAAAAAGGTCTTTTTCATAATATTTCCCCTTATTTTTTTATTCAAAATGATTATAAATGATTTGAAAAAGGCTGTCAACAAAAAGTGTTGTGGTAGAATTGACAAATGGTAAATTTTGGCGTAAAATTTATATGTAATTTGGAAAGGGGTTTTATTATGGCAAAGAAAGTTTTAACACCGGCAGAAGTTGAAATTAAGGCGATTAAAAAGAAATATCGCAAAGAAAAAACAGAAAAAATTATTCCTGTTGTTCTTGCAATCGCTATTGCTATCAGTGCTTTGGCTATTGGCAAGGGTTCAGGTGCTGACAAGCAAGTTGAAAACAACAATGTTAATAACAATTCGCAACAAACTGTTCAAAACAATGATTCTGGTTCAACAAATACTGATTCAAATCAGGCTCAGGACCCATCAGCAGGTGTTGATTTAACTCCTGATAAAGACCTTTCTGATGACCCATCAAAATGGTCAAAAGAACAAATTGTTAATTTCTATAAGCAGTCTGCAGCAAAATCACATGCTGGTGCACAGTCTTCACAAAAGATGGAGCTTACTAATATGGTTGTTAACAATGGTGATGGTGCTCTTGGCGGTTTTATCAATCTTGTTAAGCCTGTTATTAATTCAGTTGTTGCAAAGCAAGAACTCACTTTTGAAGGAATCACTGGTGGTTACAATAATCTTGTAGCATCTGACGTAGCAAGTGCAAAAGCATATAAAGAAGGTAATTATACAGTAATCGAAATGACAATGGTTGAGCAGACTGATGGTCTTTATGGTGACCCACAGGAAGGCACAGTTGGTCATGCTATCAGTGTTCTTGGCAATGTTGCAACTGCGGTTGCAGAATTCCCACAATTTGATATTAAATATGAAGAAGCTGACATCAAAATTCATTATGCTAACCCAACTGTAAAGGTTAGAATCAATGAAAATGGTATCATCGAAAAAGGCACTTGGAAATATGATACACAAATTGACATCAAACATCTTCAGATTGAATCTGTTATGGTTGACCAAGCTGAAGCAGAAATTATTTATACTATCGTTGTTGGTGGTGGATTTTAAGGAGTGAGAAAATTGAAAAGACCTTTTGCAGCAATAGGTTTTTCAATGCTCGCGACTTTTTTAATCATTTCAAATTTAACATTTAATCAGACTGTTGCTGTCATTTTGACGGCAACAGTTTTGTTTTGTCTGTCTTTAATTTTTAAGAGAACAAGAAAAAATAAATTGCTTTTAACAGTTTTATTATCAATAGTTGTTTTTTCAACGTCTTTTGTTTTTGCTCAGAACAAATATGTGACGAATTCAAATGGTGATATGCATAAAGAAATCAAAGGCGTTGTTTGTCAGATACCTACAAATTCTGATTATGCCAATACATATATAGTTAAGGTTTATGGTGAAAACTATAAAATCCGTTATGTTTCAGAATATGACAGGGGGTTTCGTCAAGGCGACATAGTCAGCGGTGAAATAATTCTTCAAGAAAACAAAGAAAATTTGGATTATTTTGAAAGTGCCCTTTCATCAAAGATTTATTTTAATTGCTTTGAAGATGAGAATAGTAAACTTAATTCAACAAATGATAAAAATTTTATTTATTATTATTCAGGTATGGTTAAAGAATGGTTTACAAGTGTTGTTAAACTTTACTTGCCCTGTGAAAGTGGTACAATCGCAAATGCAATGGCTATAGGGGATAGAACAGGACTTTCATATAAAACCACAACAATGTTTAACTATTCTGGCATTTCGCATCTTTTGGTGGTTTCAGGTTTGCATCTTAGTTTGTGGTCATTGGGGATTATCAAAATTCTGCAAAAGAAAGAGAAAATCAGAAAATATGTTGTCCCAATAGGGCTAATTTGCTTATTAGGATATTCTGCGTTGACAGGATTTAGTGTATCAGTTATCAGAGCAGGGTTAATGGTGGGGTTTGTGCTTATTGGCAAACTATTCAGGCGAGATGCAGACAGTCTTAATTCCATAGGTTGTGCAGTAACAATTATTATGTTGTCAAACCCATTCTCACCATATTCTGCGTCCCTTTGGCTCACAGTTTTATCAACAACGGGAATTCTTGTTTTCTATGAGCCAATAAAGAATTGGATATTAAGCTTTAAAGCTCTCAAAGCATCAAAAAATAGTGGTCTAGCAGATTTTATAATCTCATCAGTTGCTATAAGTGTTGCAACGACCATATTCACTTTGCCTGTTTTTATAATGCATTTTAAAATGATGCCAATAGCGTCAATATTTGCTAATCTGTTAGCCGTTGATTTGGCAATGGTGTTGATGGTATCAACTGTATTTGGTGTGCTATGTCATTGCTTGAATTTGTTGTGGTTATCAGAATTATTATTTTCTATTGTGGGTGCAATCGGCACATTTTTGCAGACCATTGCAAAAACTATTGGTATGTGGGAGCATTCAACCATTTCTGTCGCATCACCGATTTTTGATTATTTCTTGACTTTTGCAATAGTTGTTATTGCGATTACTTATTATTTTAAAAAGAAAAATATAAACATTTTCAAAGGTGTAGCAACATTTTTGTCGGTAACTTTTATTCTTGTAACATTGTTTGCTACGGCTTATGATTACAACACTGTGTCAATTCATATAAACAATGAAAATGATAATATGGTAGTTCTTGCAAATCACGAAGGAGATACAACAATTTTCGGGTCCCCAAATAAAAAACAGGCGAGAGTAATTAGAGATATAATGATGACTCATAACGAAAAGAAAATTGACAATATTGTTACTGACTCTAAAAATTTATCAACTCTTATGAATCTGGAAGAAAGTATTTTAACAGACGAAAAATGCAAAATTAATGAATATTCAGACCGATACAAAGTCATTGAAAACGAATATGGCACTGAAATAATATATAAAAATGTAAAATTATTGTTAATTAATAATATTCCTTGCGAAAATTACTTTGAAAATACAATTAAATATGATATAATTATTACAACTGTGTTAAGTGAAGATGAAAAACTTTATTTATCATCACTTTTACGAAATAAAAGCTCGCTTCTTCTTTGTGTGGAAGATGGCGAAACAGTAAGTATTAATTGTAAATGGGAGAAACTCTATGCCACTTATAACTGAGCTTGAATTGAAAAAACAAATTCAAGAAAATAAGATGTCAAATTGCTATCTTTTCTATGGTAGCGAAGATTATCTCAAACAATTTTATACAAATAAAATCTGTCAGAAATTTGTGGCACCGGGTAGTGAAACCTTTTCGCTTCGCAAATATGACGGCAAAGAAAACACTCTCGACGAAGTTTTAGAGGGTGCACAATCCATATCTTTTATGAGTGAATATTCAGTGGTTATTGCCCGTGATTTTCAACTTGATTCACTAGCAGAAGATGATAAAAATAAATTGACAGATTATCTTTCAAATCTTCCCGATACATCTATAACAATTTTCTGGATGGATAGCATTGAAGTATCACCTAAAAATGCAAAATGGAAATGGGTTATTGATAATTTCAATAAATTTGCAATAACAATAAACTTTGCAAAACCCGATATGCGTGAGCTTAAAAAGATTATTATGGCTTATGTTAAAAAGCAGGGTTGCGTAATAAGTGAAAAATCTGCGTTGTATTTGATTGAGTTGGTTGGTGACAGCCTTAACACCTTATTCAACGAAATGGAAAAGCTTTGCAATTTTGTGGGTCAAGGTAATGAAATTACAAATGAGCATATTGATGCTATTGCTGTGCGCTCTTTAGAAGCGAGAGTATTTGACTTGTCAAAACTTGTGCTTAATCACAATCCACAGGGTGCACTTGAATTGTTGCATAATCTTATGCTTCAAAAAGCCGAGCCTATTGATATTTTCGGCGTTATTTTAATGTCGTTTGTTGATGTATATCGAGTAAAAGTTGCTGTCAGCGGTGGCGAAGGTGCAACATATCCTGCAAAGTTTTTTGACTATCGAAATAAAGAATTCAGACTTACAAATTCATCACGCTCGGCATCAAAACTCTCAACCGAGCAGTTAAGAGAATGTTTTGATTGTTTCAGCGAAGCAGACCGTGCCCTTAAAAGCACAGCGCAAAGTGGTGAAATGATTCTTGAAAGATTGATTGTTCAACTTTCATTGATAATTGCAAGGTAAATTATGATTAAAATTAATGAAGCAGTAATTGTTGAAGGCAAATATGATAAAATCAAATTGTCAGGTATTCTTGATACGGTTATAATCGAAACTGACGGATTTGCCATCTTCAAAGATAAAGAAAAGCAACAGTTAATCCGTTTTTTGAGTGAGAAGCGTGGAATAATAATTATGACAGATTCTGACTCGGCTGGATTTAAAATCCGTTCATTTATAAACGGAATAACAAAAAGTGAAAATATAAAAAATGTGTATATTCCCGATGTTTATGGCAAAGAAAAGCGCAAAACAGAAATGAGCAAAGAAGGCAAGCTGGGCGTTGAGGGAATAAGCACAGAGCTTATTATGTCCGCTTTGCAAAAAGCAGGTGTTTTTTGCAGTGAGAACAATAAAAAAGAAGGTCGAGAGATTACTCGCACAGACTTTTTTGAAGACGGAATCAGCGGTCGTGATAATAGTAGTGAGATAAGAAAAAATCTTGCTAAAAGTCTTGGGTTGCCTGAAAGAATTTCTTCATCGGCATTACTTAAAATCATAAATTCATATATGACTTATGATGAATATAAAAATGCGATAAACAGTTTGATAAAATAATGAAAATATGATAGAATTTAATTTCTATTGATTTACAGATATGAGGTATTTATAAATGAGTGTAGAAAGAATATTCCCAATAAATCGTCCTTATTATGACTTGCCACAAGTTGAAACATTTAAGGAAATGATTGACAGAAGTGAAAATCTTTATTCTGACAGACCTGCTTATAAACTTAAAAATAAAGACGGTGTGCTTTATAATGTAACATATAAAAAATTCCGTCATGATATTTATTATATGGGTAACTCTCTTATTAAAAGAGGCTATTCAAGAAGTCATATTGCAGTTGTTGGCGCAAGCTCATATCGTTGGCAAGTAACATATATGGCAGTAACTTGTAGTAATAACGTTATTGTGCCAATAGACAAAGAATTGCTTACAGATAATATTATAGATATTCTCAAAGACTCAGATTCTGTAATGCTCTTTGGTGATAAGAAATATATCAATGCAATCAAAGAAAGAAAAGACGAATTGCCAGAAAATTTTGTGTTTGTCTGTTTTGATGATATAGAAGAAGACGGTGTTGTGAAATTCTCTGACTGGTTGCAAGAGGGTAGAGATATGTATCACAGTGGCACAAGACTTCTCAATGATGTAACACTCGATAAAGATGCAATCGCAGCAATTCTTTTCACATCTGGCACAACAGGTGTTTCAAAGGGTGTTTGTCTTAGCCAATATAATATCTGTTTTGATGTTGTCAGCGTTTTAAGTGTTGTTAAGGTTAATCCTGATGATAACTGTCTTTCAGTATTACCTATTCACCATACTTATGAAAGCACAGTTGGATTTTTTGCATTCATTTATTCAGGTGGTTGTATTTCATTCAGCCGTGGACTTCGCTATATTCTCCAAGATATGAAAGAAATCCAACCAACAATATTTGTTACAGTGCCATTAATGCTTGAAAAATTCCACGCAAGAATTGTTAAAAAGATTTCTGCAAAAACAGCGGGTAGTGCAATTTTTAAATTCGGTAAAAGTGCATCTATGGTTGGCCGTGCATTCGGTTCAAAGAGTATTGGTAGAAAACTTTTTAATGAAGTTATTGAAACATTCGGTGGCAAACTTCGTCTTATCGTTACAGGTGCATCTGCACTTGACCCACGAGTTGCAGAAGACTTTATGACAATGGGCATTGACCTTTATATCGGTTATGGTCTTACAGAAACTGCACCAATCGTAATGGTTAATAATGACAGATTGATGCTTACAGATTCTGTGGGCACACCACTTCCAAACGTTGAAGCAAAAATCCACAATCCTGATGATTTGGGTGTTGGCGAAATCTGGGTTCGTGGACCAATGACAATGAAAGGCTATTATAAAAATCCTGAAGCAACAGCAGAAGTAATCACTCCTGACGGATGGTTCAGAACAGGTGACTTAGGTGTTGTTGATGAGCACAACTGCTATAAGATTACAGGCCGTTGCAAGAATGTTATCGTTACAAAGAATGGTAAAAACATCTTCCCAGAAGAAGTTGAACTTTATCTTAACAATAACCCATTCATTGAAGAAAGTATGGTTTATGGTGAAGAAAGTGGTAACGACGAAACAACAGTTTCAGCACAGATTTATCCTAACTATGAGAAAATCAAAGAAAATCTCAAGCGTCAGGAATTAACACAAGAAGAAATCAGAAATGCAATCGCAGATGCAATCAAAGAAGTTAACAAGAAACTTCCTGGATATAAAAAGGTTATGCAATTTGATGTACGTGAAGAAGAGTTTGTAAAGACAACAACTCATAAAATCAAGCGTCAGGCAAATATAAAAAAAGATGACAAAAATGCTGAATAACAGCAAGAAATATACGAGGTAAAAATTATGACTTACGAAGCCAATTTCCCCGTGAACAAATCTTTCTATGAAGTTAATGAAATCAAAACTTTTAAAGAGCTCATTGACAATAGTGAAAGACTTTATTCTGACAGACCCGCTTATAAACTGAGAAATAAAGATGGCATTTATTATGATGTTTCATATAAAAAATTACGTCATGATGTTTATTATCTCGGTAACAGTCTTGTAAAAGATGGTTATTCAAGAAATCATATCGCAGTTGTGGGTATAAACTCATATAAATGGGTTGTGACATACCTTGCAGTAACTTGTAGTAATAATGTTATTGTGCCAATGGATAAAGAGCTCACAGCCGATAATATGGTTGATATTTTAAATGATTCTGATTCTTGTGCAATCTTTGGCGATAAGAAATATATCAAAGAACTTTATGAGAGAAAAGACAGACTTCCCAAAGATTTCAAGTTTTATTGTTTTGATGAAATTGACCTTGATGGTGTAATTTCTTATGATGCTTATTTTGAAGAGGGTAGAGCATTGTATAAAAAAGGCGTAAAGAGTCTTAATGATGTTACTCTTGACCCTGAAGCAATGGTATCACTTCTTTTCACATCAGGTACAACAGGTGTTTCAAAGGGTGTTTGCCTTAGCATGAACAATATATGCGGTGTTATTAATAATATCGGTGGTGTTGTTAAGGTTTATCCTGAAGACCAGCTTCTTTCAGTGCTTCCAATTCACCATACTTATGAATGCACATTAGGTTTCTTGTTCATTCTCTCTTGTGGTGCTTGTATTGCATTCTGCCGTGGAATTCGTTATATCGTTCAGGATATGGCAGAAATTAAACCAACAATTTTTATCACAGTGCCATTGATGATTGAAAAATTCTATGCAAGAATTATGAAGAAAATCGGTGAGAAAAAAGGTGGTAGCGCAATCTTCGGATTCGGTAAAGCGGCATCATCTGTTGGCCGTGCATTCGGCTCAAAGAATATCGGTAGAAAGCTCTTTAACGAAGTTATCGAAAATTTTGGTGGTCGTCTTCGTCTTCTCATCACAGGTGCATCTGCTCTTGACCCAAGAGTTGCAGAAGACTTTATCAATATGGGTATTGATATCTATATCGGTTATGGTCTTACAGAATGTGCACCACTCGTTATTGGTAATCACGATAAATTGATGTTACCTGATTCAATCGGTACTCCACTTCCAAATGTAGAAGCAAGAATCAACGACCCTGACGATTTGGGCATTGGTGAAATCTGGATTAAAGGACCTATGGTTATGATGGGTTACTATAAGAATCAAGAAGCAACCGACGAAGTGCTCACACCTGACGGATGGTTTAAAACAGGCGATTTAGGTGTTGTTGACAGAAACAACTGCTATAAAATCACAGGTCGTTGCAAGAATGTTATTGTTACCAAGAATGGTAAAAACATCTTCCCTGAAGAAGTTGAAATCTATCTTAACAATAATCCATTTATTGAAGAAAGTATGGTTTATGGCGTTGAAACTGAAAACGACGAAACAACAGTTTCAGCACAGATTTATCCAAACTATGAGAAAATCAAAGAAAATCTCAAGCGTCAGGAAATCACTCAAGAAGAAATTCGTGAGCAGATAGCACAGGCGATTAAAGAAGTTAACAAAAAACTTCCATCATATAAAAAGATTATGAATTTTGATATTCGTGAAAACGAGTTTATCAAAACAACAACACAAAAAATTAAACGTTATGCAAACCTTAAACAGAATGAAAATGTTGAAGAAGTAGCAGAAGAAGCAAAGACAGAGGAATAAAAATGATTTTAGGACAAGGTATGAACGAAGAGTTTTCAAACGGCAAAAAAGTTTTGGCTTTAATGGCGTCTCCAAGAAAAACGGGATACACAGCAAAACTTTTGGGTGCACTTCTTCGTCAATTTCCAAAAGGGACAGATATTGAAATTGTAAATCTTTATGATTTAAATCCAACACCTTGTAATGCTTGCGGATATTGCAAAGCGGTTACAGGTTGCTCAAAAAAAGATTTAGAAGTATTTTTTAAAAAGTTTGAAGAAGTGGACATAATAATTTTTGCAACCCCAATTTATTTTATGGGTGTGCCTGCACCAATGAAAGCACTTGTTGACCGTTTTCAGCGTTATTATGAAGCACGTTTCCGTCGCAATATGAAAAATCCTATTGAGAAACGAAGAAAAGCAATTATAATGGTTACAAGCGGCTCTGATGGTGAAATCGGTTATGAAGTAATCAAACATCAGTTGATGCAAGCATTTACAGTACTCAATATTGAACTTTGTGGCACAATGCTCGCGAGAAACACTGATAAATGTGGTATTGACAGTACAGACATTCAAAAAGCAGAAATGCTTTATAGGAGCGTGAGATAATATGGCAATTACAAAAGTAACTCTCGAAAACTTTGCACAAGAAGTTTTGAAATCAGAAAAGAAAGTCCTTCTCGATTTTTATGCTGATTGGTGTATGCCTTGTCAGAATATGATGCCTGAGATGGAAGGCTTTGCAGAAGAAAATGAAAATATCAAAGTCTGCAAACTCAATGTTGATGAGTCAACAGACCTTGCAGTAACATTCGGTGTTATGAGCATTCCAACAGTAATTCTCTTTGAAAACGGACAAGAAATTAAACGCTTTGTTGGTGCGAAAGAAAAACATCAGATTGCAGAATTCTGCGCAGAATAAAAATTAAAAGGAGGGCATTTGCTCTCCTTTTTTCATTTGCATTTTACTATTGCTTCTGTAATATTTGTTAAAACAAGGTCGCCGTGTTGATTATAAGCGTGAATAGTTAACTCAACAACTCCGTTTTTCTCATTTCGTTGATTAAGATTTGTTATCACTGCTTTTGCTTTGAGAATATCATCTGCATAAACAGGTTTTAACCATTCAATTTTTGTTGACTTGCCTGCTAAAAGGTCGTCGCCGAATAAATCAACTTCAAGATATTTTGCCCATACTGACATAAACGACATCACACCCGGTGCAATAAGCCCACCAAAGGGACTATTCTTTGCATATTCTTCGTCTGTGTGTAATGGAATATTGTCATAGAGACGAGCAAAATCCATCATTTTTTCTTTTTCAATGACAGCCGGTGGGATATCAACTGTCATACCAATTTTCAAATCATTAAAAACCATTTGTTTCACCCGAGATTAATATTTGCAGATTTGTGAGATTTATTTAATCAAATCTTTTACAACTTCACCCGCAATAATGAGTCCTGCAACACTTGGTACAAAGCTAATGCTTGCAGGTGTGCGCTCACCGTCATTTTTTGGTATTTCGGTTGAATAAAGCACTTTTAACTTTTTCACTCCACGAGCTTTTAATTCTTTTCTCATAACTCTGCAAAGTGGACAAGTGTCAGTCTTATAAATATCTGTAATCTTAAATGCAGTAGGGTCTAATTTGTTGCCAGTGCCCATTGATGCGAGCATTGGAATACCCAATTCTTGTGATTTTACAGCCAAATCAATTTTCGCAGTCACATTGTCAATAGCATCAATAATATAATCATATTTTTCTAACTCAAAATCATCTGCATTTTCAGGCAAATACATTTTAACGATTGGTGTTACTTTACATTCAGGGTTGATGTCGAGAATACGCTCTTTTGCCACATCTGCTTTTGTCTTGCCAATAGTTGAATGAAGTGCATATAACTGACGGTTAATGTTTGTAATATCAACTGTGTCCTTATCAACAACTGTCATTTTGCCAACACCTGAGCGTGCAAGTGCTTCGGCAACATAAGAGCCAACACCACCAAGCCCAAAGATAATAATATTTGCATTTTTCAGTTTTTCAAGATTGTCTTTGCCTATAAGTCTTTCAGTTCTTGAGAATTGTTCCATTTTTATCACCACACCTGTGTTTGCCTCCCTCTGATGAGGGAGGTGTCTGCGATAGCAGACGGAGGGAGAGATGGTTAATATGTATACTGACTACCCCTCAGTCAACTTCGTTGACAGCTCCCCTGACAAGGGGAGCCAATTTAAAATACTCTTAAATTATACACTATTGAAAAAATTTCATCAATAGTGTATAATTCTTTTTTGGAAATAAATATACTAAAAATATAAGGATGAAATAATATGAAACTTGGTATTGTTGGTTTGCCAAATGTCGGCAAAAGTACACTTTTTAACGCAATCACAAACGCAGGTGCACAGTCTGCAAACTATGCTTTCTGCACAATCGAGCCAAATGTGGGCGTTGTTGCAGTGCCTGATTACAGAATTGACAAACTTGCAGAAATGTATAACCCTGCAAAAATCACTCCTGCTACAATCGAATTCGTTGATATTGCAGGTCTTGTAAAAGGTGCATCAAAGGGTGAAGGTCTTGGTAACAAATTCCTTTCTCACATCCGTGAAGTTGATGCAATTATCCACGTTGTTCGTTGCTTTGAAAATGATGATATTATTCACGTTGAAGGTAGCATTGACCCACAGAGAGATATTGAAACAATCAACCTTGAATTGATTCTTTCTGACGTTGAAATTCTCGACAGAAGAATCACAAAGGTTGAAAAGGATTTGAAGGGTGATAAATCACTTCAAAAAGAACTTGATTTCTTAAAGCGTCTTCGTGGTGAATTAGAAAACGGTGTTAATGCCCGTGCAGTTGAAGCAGATGACGAAGAAAAAGAATTTCTCAATGATGTTGCACTTCTTTCATCAAAGCCAGTTATCTACGCTTGCAATATGAGTGAAGAAGATTTCGCAAATGACATTCGTGATAACGCTCGTTACAACGCAGTTTGTGCTCTTGCAGCAGCAGAAGGTGCAGAAACACTTCCAATTTGTGCAGAGCTTGAAGCACAGATTGCAGAACTCGATAAAGAAGAAAAAGAAATGTTCCTTGCTGATTTAGGTATTGAACAGGGTGGTCTTGACCTTCTTATTCAGCGTTCATATAATCTACTTGGACTTATCTCTTACCTTACAGCAGGTCAACCTGAAGTAAGAGCTTGGACAATCAAAAAAGGCACAAAAGCACCACAAGCAGCAGGTAAAATTCACACTGACTTTGAGCGTGGTTTCATCCGTGCAGAAGTTATCCACTTTGACGACCTTATGGCAAACGGCACAATGCAAGCCGCAAAAGAAAAGGGTCTTGTTCGTAGCGAAGGCAAAGAGTATGTCATGAAAGACGGAGATATTGTGTTGTTCCGTTTCAATGTATAACAAAAAATAAAAAGGATTTGCAAAAATTGCAAATCCTTTTTTGTTGGCGCACTTGACTGGAGTCGAACCAGCGACCTTCAGAGTCGGAGTCTGACGCTCTATCCAACTGAGCTACAAGCGCAAATAAATTCTGAATTCAAAATGCAGAATTCAGAATTGTTTTTATATATTTGTTTTCTTGCAAATAGAAACCAAAATTGATATTATTTCATCAATATCTTTTGATATGCTTTCGAATTCTTTTTCTGTTATATAATCAGTTCTATACAACAATTTTAACCAATAAAATGTTTCGTTTGCTTCTTTTAATGCTATGTTTAATTTAGCATTAAAATCGGGTCTTGTCTGTGCTTTTTGTGATTCAGCTACATTAGCTCCAATACTTGTTCCACAACGAAGAAGTTGTTTTGACATTATATATTCTTTTTTATCATTTACCAAATATTGATACAATTTTACAATTCTTATTGCAAAATCAAAACTTTTTTCTTCAATTATATTATCTTTCAAGTTAAACCCTCAATTCTGCATTTTGAATTCTGCATTCTGAATTCAAAAATCACCAATTTTTGATTATCTCTGGATTTTTGAAAATTTCTTCAAGCTTTTTCATAAATGGCACAACATCATTGAGAGCACCAATTCTATGGTCAAATGTGAGTGTTACAGGCATAACTTTCTTTGTGCCTAAATCAATTTCGCCTTTGCTATTTTTAAAAACGAATTCTTCATCACGGATTGCACCAACACCCATCATAAATACTTGTGGATATAAAAGTGGTGCATGTGCACTGAAACCGTCAAGCTTAAGTGTGCCATAGTTTGAGAAACAAACAGTACCTTCACCAACATATTCAGGTGAAAGTGCATTTTCTTCTTTTGGTGCACGGTGAAACAAATCAGAGATTTTGCCCATTTTGCTTTTGCCAAAAGCACCTTTAACAGTCATTGCAACTGCTCGTGGCATCTGACTTGAACACATCATCGCAATTCCACGACGGAGAGTAAGGTCTGTATAAGTTCTGTTAATATCAGTTGTTTTCATTCGCATAACAATATCAGTAATTTCTTCTTGAAGCTCTTTGAGATTTTTTTCTTCAGCAGAGAGAATATTGACAGGGAATGTTTCACCACTATCAAGAAGAACAGGCATTGCAATATTCATATGCTCTTTAATAATAAGACGACCTGAAATTGAAAATGGTTTGAAATCAATGTGAGCATTAAGTCTTGGGGCAATTTTTAACCCTTCAACCATTGATTTGACAATGATTGTGTTGAAAGAAAGCGAATATCCACATTCACTTTTGAATGCTTTATATTCTTCCCACATTTTTGTAACATCTAAGTCATAATGATAGGATGCTGCTGGCTGAGTTGTTGAAGATGATAACACATATCCGTTACATTTTCTCTTAACTTCACCAAAATATTCAACTCTGTCGCCATCAACAGGACGAAGGAGTGCTTTATCAAGAAAAGTTTTAAAACCCATATTTTTTCTCCTTAATGTTTGAAATTATGTTCAGTATATCAAAACAAATAAGTTCCGTCAACAATAAAACTATTGACAAAAAAATAAACTGGTAGCATAATACATTCACGCGTAAATTTTTAAATGACTATGAAAAGGAGGCGACTCACAATGAGAAAAGGCAATTTAATGAGTGTCCGTCACGATATTCGTGTGCTTGATGCCACAATTCGTGATGGTGGACTTTGCAACAATTTCCAGTTTACAGACGAATTTGTCAGCGAACTTTATAAAACCAACATTAAATGTGGCGTTGATTATATGGAATTCGGTTATCGTGCAAGTCGCAATCTTTTTAATGAAAACGAACACGGCAAATGGAAATTCTGCAAAGAAGAAGACATTCGTGCTATTGTTGGTGATAACGATTCAAAAATGAAAATATCTGTTATGGTTGACGTTGGTCGTTGTGATTATAAAACCGACTTTGTTCCTAAAAAAGATAGCGTAGTTGATATGGTGCGTGTTGCTTGTTACATTCATCAAATTCCGTCAGCGGTTGAAATGATTAATTATTTCAATGAACTCGGTTATGAAACAACCTGCAATATTATGGCAATTTCACAAGCTAATTTCAATCAGATTGACGAGGCTCTTAAAATGCTTTGTGAATCAAAGGTTGATGTAATCTATTTGGTTGACAGTTATGGCGCACTTGTACCTGAAAGCGCTATTGAACTTGCGAAAAAATATCTTGAATATGGTGAAAAATATGGCAAGCAAATCGGTTTTCATGGTCATAACAACCAAAAACTTGCTTTCGCTAACACAATCGAAACTCTTTCTTATGGAGTATCTTTTGTGGATGCAACTGCAATGTCAATGGGTAGGGGCGCAGGTAATTGTGCTATGGAATTGTTGCTTGGTTTCTTGAAAAATCCAAAATACAGCACATATTCATTGTTGCGATTTATTGAAAACTATATGATTCCGTTGAAAGAATCAGGTGTTCAGTGGGGATATGCTCCACAATATATGCTCACAGGTCAGCTTAATCGTCACCCTGAAGAAGCAATTCGCTTTACAGAACAGAAACGAACAGACTATACAGAATTTTATAAAGAATTATTAGATAACTTTTAAAAACAGCAAGAAACATAATCTTGCTGTTTTTTCTTGCCTTTTTATATGTTATCGTCTATAATCATATTAGTATGTTTTGGTTAAGGAGAACAAGAATGGGGAAAGTTACATCTTTAATAAACAATATTAAACAAAATTGGAATACACCAACAGAGGGCAACTATGTGCCTTATAAAGAAATTGTCAATTTGGGTGTTGCGGGATTTGGTATTCATTGGGCATCAACACTTGGTAATGCTATTGGTCTTAGCGCGGCTAACTTTATTGTTGGTGCTAGTATAGGTCTTCAACCGGTGCACTTGCAGATAATGTTGATTATTGCAAATATCGTTGGTATTCCAATCGGAATTTTCAGAGGATGGTATTTTGATAATCACAAATTACCTGGTGGTAAGTTTATTCCGATTATGTTGAAAACACCAATTCCAATTGCAGTAATTTCAACGCTTTTTGTGTGGTTACCTTATGAGAATATGGAATATTGGACCAAGGTCATTGTTGTTTGGATTGGATTTATGATTCTTTCCGTATTTCTTGGTTTTTATAACGAAGCATTTGCATTCTATAAGCAGGTTATTACGCCCAATGCACAAGAAAGAGCAAACGTTTCAAGTGTTTCGCAAATTCTTTATTCTTTTGCACCAACAATAACATCACTGGTTATTCCAACAATAGCAGGTTTTACATGGGGTATGGATAATATATGGACTTATCGTGTTATTTACCCTGGCTTTACAGTAGTTGGTCTTATTGTACTTTTTATATTCACACCAAAACTCAAAGAGAGAATTATTGTTGCAAAGCGTCCTGTTGAATATGTAAGTCTTATGGACTCTCTTCGCGAGGTTGCAAAGAATAAATATTTCTGGATTATCAACTTAGGTTCTTGGATGGGATTTCTTGAAGGCTCAAGTGCAGTGCTTGTTAACTGGACTTTCAACTATTCTGACGGTGGTGCTCATAAGGTTTATATGGGACTTGCCACAACACTTATTTCAAATGCAGCACTTTGGGCTATGATGTTAGCACCATTCGCAATTAAGCTTATGGGTAAGAGAAATCTTCTTATTGTACATAACACAATAAATGTTTTCTTATATCTGATTTTATTCTTTGTTTATAAGAATGTACTTTTGATGTGTATTGTGGTTTATCTCAATACTTTTGTAAACACATTCTCAAATGTTTATACTCCAAACATCAATGCAGATATGCGCGACTATCACCAATGGAAAACAGGTGTGCGTGTTGATGGACTTTTCACACCGCTCACACTTATTGGTACAATTTTAGGCTTCTTTACAGGGCTTGTACTTCCTGCGATTTATGAAAAAATGGGACTTAAAGAAGATTATTCAGTGCTTTATAACGATGAGATGAGAAATAATCTCTTTACAGTGCTTATAATCTGTTCAATCGTTGGTTCAATTATGAACCTTATTCCATATCTTTTCTATGATTTAACCGAGAAAAAACATCGTGGATATGTGAATGTGCTTAAAATCCGTGCAATGTTTGAAGATTATGGCAACGGCGAGCTTGAAGATAAACAACTTGTTGATGCTATGAAAATTATCAATGGCGCAAGAGATAACTTGCAGAAAAAAGTTGTTGATAAATCTTTAGGTAAAGCAGAAATTAAAGAGATTAAAAAGTATAATGAATTTGTTGATGGTTTACCGATTGTAAAAGAAGAACTTGATAAATTCAATACAGAACGATTTAAAGCAAAACTTATTTCTGCTAAAAATACTGTTGAGCTTGGCAAAATTTATCTCTATTCTGATTGGGCACAAGAAATGGCAAAAGCAAAGCAGTTGCCAAACAATACTCCAGAAGAAAAAGAAATCCGTACAGATGCTATGCAACTTGCACGTGAGAAAAAACGTTCATATAAACTTCTTATGAAATACGGAGAAGAAAATCTTATTCTTCCTGATGAAAAACTTGCTGAAGAAATCAGAAATCGTGAATACAACACAGAAAAAGAGCGTCGTCAAATCAGAAAAGAACTCAAAGCATATACAAATGGTGTTTCGGTTTATAGACGAGTTACCAAGCCTTATGACGATGCAAGAAATCTTTTGATTCAAGCAGAAAATTATACTCATTTAGATGAGATTGAAAAACTTTATGAAAATATAATCAAAGCATAAAAATAAGGGGTTGATATCAACCCCTTAAATTATTGTTATACAAATTTATATTCTGCGTCGCCTGCGCCGATTTCAAAGTGAAGTTTAACAATACCCAAATCAACACCTTTATAGAATTTTCCGGTCGCTTCTGCTTTGATTTGATTGTTATCAAGCATTTTAAAACAGAATTTTTGTTTATTCATCGCGGTTGGTGCAAGCATTGCACATTGCATACCTTCCATAAACCAAGATGGCATATCACCACGCAACCTAAAAAGATTATCAATAAGTGTGTTTTTGTGTGGCTTACCATGATTTTCACCATAACCAATAGTGATAACACAAACTAACTTTTCGTCTTTGTTTAATTTTATATTTCGTTTTGCTTTGCGTTTGCTATAAGTGCCTGCAACCCAACAAGTGTTAAGACCAAGCATCTGTGCGTTGAGAACGATTTTTTCACCATAATAACCGCATTTTTCTTCAAGGTCAGCACTCTTTTTGCCAACTAATGCAATATAATTTTCAACGCCCTTGAATTCTTTAGCAAGTTTAGTTGAAAAGGCTTGTGGCTCGTTTGTTATAAGTTGAATATTGAGCCCACTGTCAGCATTGCAAAGGTCAATCTCACTAAGTAACTGCGTGAGCACTTCGCCTTCAATTTTCTTGTCTGTGTATGCACGAACTGAATGTCGTCTTGCAACAGCTTCTAAAATTTCCATAAAATCACCTTAAAAAATTATACTATAAAATGAAAATTATTGCAATAAAAATATAGCATATTGGTTGACTGCTCAAAAATAAAAGAGTAAACTAAAATAAGATTCAGTTAAGGAGAATGATAATGATTATATTTTTTATTATTTTAGCATTTGTTGTGTTTATTCTTGGCTTTAATACAGCAGACGCAATAAAAAAATCGCGAAAACTCACAGAATTCAAACCATTTTATACTGACGACGAAGCAATGGAATATGCTCTTCGCCTTAAAAAGATGATTCAGTGCAAAACAATTTCTGTTCAAGGTGAGTTTGACGATACGGAATTCGCGAAACTTCGTGATGTAATGACAGAACTTTTTCCAACAATACATAAAACCGCTGAAAAAATGACTTTCGGTGATGACTGTTGGATTTATAAAATCAAGGGTAGCGACGAAAGTCGCAATATTATGCTTATGTCACACCATGATGTTGTGGATGTAAGTGGCGAGTGGGAATATGACGGATTTTCAGGTGAAATTGCTGACGGCAAAATCTGGGGTAGGGGTACAGTTGATACAAAGACTCCACTTTTCGCAGAATTTTCTGCTATTGAAGAATTGCTTAACGAAGGGTTTGTGCCACCTTGCAATCTTTGGATTGGCTCATCACATAACGAAGAAATCGGTGGAAATGGTATTCCACTTGCAAACGAATATTTCAAAGAAAATAATATTAAGTTTGAAGTAATTCTTGATGAGGGTGGCGCTTTAATTGAACCACCACTTGCAGGAATGTGTGCAGATAAATGTGGTATGGTAGCAGTCCACGAAAAAGGTAGAATTTATCTTAAATGTACTGCAACTGCGGGTAATGCACATGCATCTCTCACAGCAGGGGCACAGGCTACAACAGTTGAGAGAATGTCATCATTTATCAATGAAATTATGTCAACCGACATTTTCATTCGCAAAATCAATCCACAGGTTGAAGCGATGTTTAAGCATATGGCACCATATCTTAAATTCCCAATGAATATGCTTCTCTCAAACCTTTGGTTGTTTGGTGGTATAATTAAAAAGGTTATGCCAAAAATCAACGCACAAGCAGGGGGGCTTATCGGTACAACTTGCACTTTCAATAATATTGAAGGTAGCACAAAAGATAAAATCTGCACTGCAAAAGCATTTCTTCGTCCTGTTAATGAAGAAGACTTTGAAAAGGACTTAGAAGCATTCAAAGCGATTGCAAAGAAATATGATATCACAGTTGAAATGACAGAAGATAGTGAATATCATGGTCCTGCAGATATGACTAAACCACCATTCCAATACACAATGAATTGCATTGGTGAAATATTCCCACAATATCCTGCTTCACCATTTATTCTTCCCGCAGGCACAGATGCAAGAACACTCACCGACGTGTGTGATTGCGTACTTCGTTTCGCACCAATCAGACTTTCTGCACAACAGTTGGGCTCTGTACACGCAGAAAACGAAAATCTTGATATTGACTCAGTTGCAAACTGCGTCGCATTCTATAAGCATTTTATTAAGAATTATAAATAAAAAATAGCTTACTCTGATTAGTGTCAGAGTAAGCTATTTTTTTATAAAAGTAGGGTCTGAAGTTCTTTCTAAAATATAGTCAACACTCACATTATAAAAATCAGCAAGCTTTATGAGAATAGAAGACGGCAAATCATTTTCACCAGTTTCATATTTTGAATATCCTGTTTGGGACATCCCTAAAACTTTTGCAATTTGTGTTTGGGTAAGGTCTTTGTCTTCTCGTAAATCACGAATTCTTTTATACATATTATCACCAAAAACAGTATATTATAATCTGTTTTAGGTTATTGACATTTAATCTGAAACAGGTTAAAATATTTGTGTTGACATTTTAAAATTAAGGTCATATAATTCAGTTAAAGGGTAAAATAGGGAGGATGATAATATGGTAGGTAAAGCTATCAAGAATTATGCAGAAGAAAAAGGAATGACCATTAAAAATGGTGTTGCTTTTGGTGTTTATCGTGGATTTATGATGTCAATGCAAGAGGGCAGTGGTTGGAAATCTGTTTCTTTTGCGGTAAGATTTGACAATGAAAATGCAAAAGATATTCTCAACGGATATTTTTCTCAAAAAGAAATAAAAAAAGATTATCGAGTGAGTGAAGCAACTTTATCACCAAATTCAGTTGTTGTTGTATTCCTTGATAATCCTGGAACAATGAAAAGAATTGTAGAGTTTATTGAAATGGTTTGTGATAAGTTCAATGAGCTTGGTGGCAAGGGGGCAAATTATTGTAGCTCTTGTGGTCATGAACTTGATTCGTCTGCAGTACCCGTTTTAATGAATGATGTTGTTTATTTGTTACATAGTTCTTGCCTAGAAAAAGATACCGAAGAAATGAACTATATAAACGAAGAAAAGAAAAATAACGGTAGCACAGTAATTGGTGCAGTGGGTGCTTTTATTGGTGCAGTTATCGGTGCAATACCTTGGGCAGTTGCATATTATTTTGGTTGGTTTATTGCCGCTTTAGGTCTTGTGATTGGACTTGCATCTAAAAAGGGTTATGAATTGCTTAATGGTAAAGAAAACAGAGCAAAGGGCGTAATTGTAATTGTGGCAACTGTATTTGGTGTGCTTTTAGCTGAAGCAGTTGCAGTTATTGTATCAATATATTCAGTTTGGCAAAGTGACCCTGAGTTTGCAGATTTTGGAATGACTATTTTTGATGCAGCTTATACTTTTGCCTATGCTTTAGGAACTGACCCAACAATTATAGCTGATATGGCAGGGGATATTGTTCTTGGCTTGTTCTTTGCAGGATTAGGAATATGGCAGACAATAAGAGACATTTTTAAGGCGAACGGCAAAAATGCAAATAAATTTATAAGACTTGATTAAAATTAAAAAAGACCGAGTAGCAAAAACTACTCGGTTTTGTTTTTGTATTCAATTAAAGTCTTGATGCAGCGTCTTTATCCATAAAGATATGAACATCAGGATGGAGTTGTAAAACAGATGCAGGGCAAGAAGGTGAAATATCACCATTAACGAGACCGTGGATAGCGTCAGATTTGCTTTTGCCTGTTGCAATAAGAATAATCTTTTTTGATTTCATAATTGAAACAGTGCCCATTGTGAGTGCGTAATGTGGCATTGGGTTTTCATCAAAATAAATTGAGTTAGCGTCAATAGTGCTTTGTGTAAGCTGAACTTTGAATGAACCCTTTGTGAATTTGTTTGAAGGTTCATTAAACCCGATATGACCGTTTCTGCCAACACCCAAAAGTTGAATGTCAATTTTCTTTGCGCCGATAAGATTGTCATAACGCTCACATTCTGCTTTGGCATCAACCGCGTTACCATTAAGGAAATTAACGTTATCCTCATTCACATCAATGTGGTTAAAAAGATTTTCGTGCATAAATGTGTAATAACTGTTTTTATCTTCAACAGGAAGGTCGCAATATTCGTCAAGATTGAAAGTAGTAATGTCCTTAAAACTAACCTTGCCTTCCTTAAAACATTTTATAAGATATTCATATGTAGGGACAGGAGAAGCACCTGTTGCAAATCCTAAAACACTGTTAGGTTTCTCGTTAACCTGTTCAATAAGCATATTACCAACTGCAACTGCAATTTGTTCAGCGTTGTCAAAAATATGTAAATTCATTTTCGCACCTTCTCTTAAACTTTTGAGATTTTATTTTACCATATATTTGAAAAATTGCAATAAAAAAGGGACAATTTATTGTCCCTTTTTTTGTTTATCAAATTTGAATTTATTTAATTGATTTAATAGCGTTGTTTCGCCTCCCTCTGACGAGGGAGGTGGCACGAGCAAAGCGAGTGACGGAGGGAGAGATAGGATTTTGACTACCCCTCAGTCGCTACGCGACAGCTCCCCTGACA